>JBPYFM010000038.1:0-8351 GCA_051986435.1 Solirubrobacterales bacterium
ATCCGGGCCGGGAAGAGACGGAAGGCGCCTGGGCGTGTGACGTTCCCGGCATCTTCGTCACCGATCGGCCCCTGACGGCCCCCGGTCGGCCGGAGGTGTGCCATCTCTCGCTCTCGCACCTCACGATCACGGAAGTCCGACCGCCTCACGTCCCTGTACCGGCTCTCCCCCGCACCCCTCACGTCCCCTGGGCGCCTCATGGGGGTCACAGCCTGCCAGGACCCCCATGAGGCGCCCAGGACACCCGCCGGCGCCCCGCAGTGGTGTGGACGGCCCGGCCCGGAGCGGGTGCGGTGCGGACGCCGGCGCCCCGGAGCACTGCGGACGGCCCGGCCCAAGGTGGTGCGGACGCCCCGCCCCACCGCCCCGCCTCGCCCTATGTCCGCTCGCGGCCGGGCGTTGCAGGTGACGATAGAGTTGCGCCCAGGAGATATGACGGACGTCCGGCCTGAAACCGATGCGAAAGAGCGGTTGGTCGCGGAGCTCGCGCCCCGGCTCTGCAACTGGGGTCGCTGGGACCCGGGCGACGGGCTCGGGGCGCTGAACCTCGTCGACGAGGGCAAGCGGCTCGAGGCCAGGGATGCGATCCGGAGCGGCGTCGCGATCTCCCTCGGGTTCGAGCTCCAGCCCGAACTGCCACAGCCGCCCGGCGCCGGGCGCCTCAATCCTCAGCACGTGATGACCGAGCTGCCGACCGCGGCGGCGTTCGAGTCCGGCGAGTCGGTCTTCGCCGACGACATCCTGATGATGGCCGTCCACGCCGCGACCCACTGGGACGCCCTCTCCCACTGCTTCCACGGCGGGAAGATGTACGGCGGCATCAGCGCCGACGAGGTCACCGCCACCGGTGGCGCCGCCCACAACGACATCGTCCCCGCCGCCCGCCGGCTCGTCACCCGCGGCGTCCTCGCCGACGTCGCCCGCCACCGTGGGGTCGAGGTGCTGCCGCCGGGCGAGGGCATCGGCGGCGACGAGCTGGCCGACACCCTCGCCGCGCAGGGGGTCGAGGTCCGCCCCGGCGACGCCCTCCTGATCCGCACCGGCCTCCTCGGCGCGACCAAGCTCTCGGGCGCCTGGACCGAGTTCGCCCAGTGCGGCGAGGACGTCCCCAACACCCCCGGTGTCGCCGTCGACGCCCTGCCCTTCCTCCACGACCTCGGCGTCTGCGCGATCGCCTGCGACAACTGGGCGGTCGAGCAGCTGACCGGCGGCCCGCCGCTCTTCCCGGTCCACGAGCTGGCGCTCGTCTACATGGGCATGCTGCTCGGCGAGAACTTCGAGCTCGACGCCCTCGCCGAGGCCTGCGCCGCCGCCGGCCGCTGGGAGTTCTTCTTCGCCGGTCAGCCGCTGCCGCTCCGCGGCGGCGTCGGCGGCCCGGTCAACCCGATGGCCGTGCTCTAGGGGGCGCGCTACGCGCGGGCCGGCTCGCGCACCTCGCCGTACACGTAGAAGCCGCGGTTGGCCTTGCGACCGATGCGGCCCGAGGCGACCATCCGCTTCAGCAGCGGCGGCGGAGCGTACTCGGTCTGCTTGAACTCCTCGTAGAGGGAGTCGCCGATCGCGTAGAGGACGTCGAGGCCGATGAAGTCGGCGAGGGTCAGCGGGCCCATCGGGTGGCCGCAGCCCTGCTTCATGCCCTCGTCGATGTCCTCGGCGGTGGCGAAGCCTTCTTCGTACATGCGCACCGCCGCCATCAGGTAGGGGACGAGGAGCATGTTGACGATGAAGCCGGAGCGGTCCTTGGTGACGATCGCGCGCTTGCCGATGCGCTCGGCGAAGTCGCGGGCGGCGACCCGGGTGTCCTCGGAGGTGTCGAGCGCGACGACGACCTCGACCAGCTTCATCACCGGCACCGGGCTGAAGAAGTGAAGGCCGAGAACCCGGTCCGGTCGCGGCAACCCGGCGGCGAGCTGGGCGATCGGGATCGAGGAGGTGTTGGAGGCGATCAGCGCCTCGGAGGAGACGATGCCCGCGACCTGGGCGAGGATGTTCGCCTTCAGCTCGGCGTTCTCCGGCACCGCCTCGATCACCAGGTCGGCGTCGGCGATCGCCTGCAGCTCGGCGGTGTAGTCGATCCGGCCGTGGATCGCCGCCGCCTCGTCCTCGCTGACCTTGCCCCGGTCGACCGCGTGCCCGAGCGACGTGCTGATCCGCTTATGGGCGGCGCCGATCGCGGCCCCGTCGATGTCTCGGACGACGACCGGGAGGCCGGCCCGTGCCACCGACTCCGCGATCCCCGACCCCATCAGCCCGCCGCCGAGGACGGCGACCTTCTCGATGCTCATCTGTTCTCCTCAGATAGGTGCCTTGCAGATAGTAGGAATACAACCTAGTTTGACGCACGGCAATGCCCGGCCCCCGGTTCGGGGGATGGCTCAGCCGGGAAGCAGATCGTGGAAGACGAAGCCGTCGCGCTCGACGGTCTCGCCGTGGGCGACCGGGACCGGCGCGGTGAAGATCGGGCCGGCGGTGACGAACGTGTGGAACTCGCCGTTCTCACCGCAGGGGTCGACGCCGGGCGGGAGCTCGCGGAGCAGGTCGGCATCGAAAGCACGGCCACAAAAGCGGGCATCCAGCTGTTTCGGGTCGACGCAGACGAGCGTCGCCTCGAAGCCCGCGTCGATGAAGCGCTTCGCGAGCGCGCCGGTCTCGCGGCCCCAGATCGGGAAGCTCGCCCGACGGCCGATCGCCGCGAGCCGCTCCTCGCGATAGGCGCGAATCTCTTCCAGGAAGAGGTCGGCGAAGGCGAACTCCTCGACCTCGGCGAGCGGCGGCGCGTCAAGGGCCGCGGCCATCCGTTCCTCGTAGACCTCGTTGACGCAGGCCGCGGGGATGAGGACCTCGACCAGCGGCACGCCCACCGCGTCGGCCTGGGCTTCGAGCAACTCGCGGCGCACCGCGTGCATGCTGATCCGGCCGTAGTCCTCGGTGACGGTGGTCAGGAGGGCGGTCGGCTCGACCCCTTCCTCGCGCATCGCCCAGAGGGCCAGGGCCGAGTCCTTGCCACCGCTCCAGGAAAGGGCCACGCCACTCACCGCGTGTACTCCACCAGATAGTCGAGCCCGGCGATGGCGCGCGACCCGTACCAGGAGGTCATCTCGCCGTCGATGAGGCTGACCTTGGCGTCGGGCACGAGGGCTTCCACCTCGGGCACGTGATGCTGCTTGAAGTGGAACGGCTCCGAGCTGAGCAGCACGCGGTCGACGTCGGCGCCGGCGAGATCCACCTGCGGGTAGCGCTCGTCGGTGGTCGCGGGGACCGTACGCCAGTTGAAGAGTCCCAAGGTCCGGGAGATATACGTCTCCGGCGAGATCGTCATCCAGGGGTCGCGCCAGATCAGGTAGAGCACCTGCTGCTCGGGTCGGTCTTCGACTCTCGCCAGCGCGTCCTCGAATCTCACGCACAGCGCCTCCGCCTCGGCCTCGCGGTCGAACTCCCGTCCCATCTGCCGGTAGAGGTCGAGGTTGTCGCGCGGGCCGAGCGGGTGCGTCACGACCAGGTTCGGGACGAACTCGGCGAGTGCTTCGGCGTCCTCCTTGCGGTTCTCGTCGACGTTGACGACGACGTGCGTGGCTTCGAGCTCGCGGATGCGGTCGAACTTGAGGTCCTTCGTCCCTCCCACCTTCGGGATCTCGCGCACCGTCTCCCAAGGATGGACGCAGAAACCAGTCCGTCCGACGAGCTGTTCGGACAGGTCCAGATCGCAGAGAAGCTCGGTGATGCTCGGGACGAGGGAGACGATGCGCGGCGCGCTCACGTCACCCGACGCTACATGTTTCGCCGGTACTCGCCGCCCACCTCATAAAGAGCGCCGGAGACCTGGCCGAGCGAGGCGAACTTGACCGCCTCCATCAGCGCCGCGAAGACGTTGCCGCGCTCGCGCGCCACCTCGCGCAGGTGGGTGAGCGCGGCGTCGCGTCCCTCGGCCCCGAGCTCCTGGAAGGCCCGCGTCGCCGCGATCTGATCGTCCTTCTCGACGTCCGTCGAGCGCATCAGCTCCAGCGCGTCGGTCGTCTCCCCCGCGCCCTCCTCGGGCAGGAAGGTGTTGACGCCGATCAGCGGCAGCGTGCCGTCGTGCTTCAGCCGCTCGTAGTACATCGACTCTTCCTGGATCTTCCCCCGCTGGTACATCGTGTCCATCGCGCCGAGCACGCCGCCCCGCTCGGAGATCCGCTCGAACTCCTCGTACACCGCGTCCTCGACCAGGTCGGTCAGCGCCTCGATCGCGAACGAGCCCTGCCACGGGTTCTCGGTGAAGTTCAGGCCGAGCTCCCGGTTGATGATCAGCTGGATCGCCACCGCGCGCCGCACCGACTCCTCGGTCGGCGTGGTGATCGCCTCGTCGTAGGCGTTCGTGTGCAGGCTGTTGCAGTTATCGAAGATCGCGTACAGGGCCTGCAAGGTGGTGCGGATGTCGTTGAAGCTGATCTCCTGCGCGTGGAGGCTCCGGCCACTCGTCTGGACGTGGTACTTGAGCATCTGGCTGCGCTCGCTCGCGCCGTAGCGTTCGCGCATCGCCCGCGCCCAGATCCGCCGCGCCACGCGGCCGATCACCGCGTACTCCGGGTCCATCCCGTTGGAGAAGAAGAAGCTCAGGTTCGGCGCGAAGGAGTCGATGTCCATGCCGCGCGCGAGGTAGTACTCGACGATCGTGAAGCCGTTGGCGAGGGTGAAGGCGAGCTGGGAGATCGGGTTGGCCCCGGCCTCGGCGATGTGGTAGCCGCTGATCGACACCGAATAGAAGTTCCGCACCCCGTTCTCGACGAAGAATTCCTGGACGTCGCCCATCATCTTCAGGGCGAACTCGGTCGAGAAGATGCACGTGTTCTGTGCCTGATCCTCCTTGAGGATGTCGGCCTGGACGGTGCCGCGGACCTTGCGCAGGGTCTCGTCGCGGATCCGCGCGTAGGTGTCCGCGTCGACGACGTCGGCGCCCGATACGCCGAGCAGCCCGAGGCCTAGGCCGTCGTTCCCCGGCGGCAGCTCGCCCTTGTATCGTGGGCGCGGCCGGCCCGCGAAGAGCTCGTCGAGCTTGCGCTCGGTCGCCTCCCACTGCCCGCTCTCCTTCAGGTGCTTTTCCACCTGCTGGTCGACCGCGGCGTTCATGAAGAAGGCGAGGATGATCGGCGCCGGGCCGTTGATCGTCATCGAGACCGAGGTGGTCGGCTCGCACAGGTCGAACCCCGAGTAGAGCTTCTTCGCGTCGTCCAGCGTGGCGATCGAGACGCCCGAGTTGCCGACCTTGCCGTAGATGTCGGGCCGCTCGTCGGGATCCTCGCCGTAGAGCGTCACCGAGTCGAAGGCGGTCGAGAGCCGCGCCGCCGGCTGTCCCTGCGACAGATAGTGGAAGCGACGGTTGGTGCGCTCCGGCGAGCCCTCGCCGGCGAACATCCGGGTCGGGTCCTCGCCCGCCCGCCGGTAGGGGAAGACGCCGCCGGTGAACGGGTAGGAGCCGGGCAGGTTCTCCTTCATCAGGAAGCGCAGCCGCTCGCCCCAGTCCTTATATGGGGGCGGCGCGATCTTCGGCACCTGCTGGTGGGAGAGCGTCTCGCGGTAGTTCGGCCCGGTGATCTCCTTGCCGCGGACCTCGTAGCTGAAGGTCTCGGCGGTGATGCCCTCGATACGGGCGTCCCAGTTCTCCAACAGCGAGAGCGCTTCAGGCCCAAGCTCGACCCGAGCCTCCTCGTAGGCCTTCGTCAGCTTCTCGTTCCCGGGGTCGACCTTCATCGCCTCGTAGAGGTGCTGCGCCTGCGCCGCCTTCTCCGCCAGCACCTCCACCTTGGCGTTGATCCCCCGTCCCTGCTCGGCGATCTCGGCGAGGTAACGGACCCGGTTCCCCGGGATCAGGGCGTTCCCGCGCGGCTCGTGGTCCGCCGGCTCGATGCCGGGGGCGAAGCGTCCAGGATCGTCGCCGCCCACCCGCGCGGCCAAGGCCTCGCAGAGCTTCACGAACATCCAGGTGACGCCGGGGTCGGCAAACTGCGACGCGATCGTCGGGTAGACCGGCACCTCGTCGTCGGCGAGCTCGAAGGCGACCCGGTTCCGGCGCCACTGTTTGCGCACGTCGCGCAGCGCGTCGGCGGCGCCCTGCTTGTCGAACTTGTTGATGACGACGATGTCGGCGAGGTCGAGCATGTCGATCTTCTCCAGCTGCGAGGCGGCGCCGAACTCGCTGGTCATCACGTAGATCGGCAGATCGACCAGGTCGACGATCTCCGAGTCGGACTGGCCGATGCCGGCGGTCTCGACGATCAGCAGGTCGAACCCGGCGGCTTTGAGGAAGGCGACCGCGTCGGCGAGCACGGCGCTGGTTGAGAGGTTCTGGCGCCGGGTCGCCATCGAGCGCATGTAGAGCTGCTCGTGGCGCAGGCTGTTCATCCGGATCCGGTCGCCGAGCAGGGCGCCACCGGTCCGCCGCCGCGTCGGGTCGACCGCCAGCACCGCGATCCGCAGGTCGGGCAGGTGCTGGACGAAGCGCGAGAGCAGCTCGTCGGTGACCGTCGACTTGCCCGCGCCCCCGGTGCCGGTGACGCCGACGACGGGGACGCCCGCGCCCTTCACCGTCCACTCGGCGCGCAGCCGCTCCAGGTCCTCGTCCCCGATCACCCCGTCCTCGAGCGCCGAGAGCATCCGCGCCACGCCGAGGTCGTCGGTCACGCCCTCCGCGGGCACCGCGGCGGCCCGCTGCTGCGAGCGCGCCCGCTCGACCAGGTCGTCGATCATCCCTACCAGCCCCAGGTCCATGCCGTCGTTGGGGTGGTAGATCCGCTCCACCCCGGCGCGCTCCAGGTCGGCGATCTCCTCGGGCGTGATCGTCCCGCCCCCACCGCCGAACACCCGGATGTGCTCGGCGCCCGCGTCCCGCAGCATCTCCACGGCGTACTTGAAGTACTCGGTGTGTCCCCCCTGGTAGGAGCTGATCGCGACCCCGTCCGCGTCCTCCTGGATCGCCGCCCGCACCACGTCGCGGACGCTGCGGTTATGGCCGAGATGCACGACCTCGGCGCCCGAGTCCTGGATCAGCCGCCGCATCACGTTGATCGCCGCGTCGTGCCCGTCGAAGAGCGAGGCGGCGGTGACGAACCGAAGAGGGAGCTCGTCGGACCCCTGCGCCGAAGCGGCGCTGCGAGAGACATCAGCAGTTACGCGGGACATGGATAGTAGGAATACCACATAAATCGCGGGATCAGAAGTTTCCGTGGTTCGAACTCCACCCCACAGGGGGATTCCGAACCACGCAAGCGGCGGGGGTCAGCCCGGGAAGTCGCCGGCGCCGGCGCGCAGGCTCTGCAGGATCCCGGCGAGGCCGGCGAGATCCTGCTCGGACAGCGGCTCGGTGGCGAAGTGGGCTTCGTTCAGCGTCTCGGTCGCCTTCTCGGCCACCTTCCGCCCCGCCGGCGTGATCGCGGCCAGCACCGCCCGCCGATCGCTCTGGTGCGGCACCCGCCGCACCAGCTTCAGCTTTTCGAGCCCGTCGATCGTGTTGGTGACGCTCGTCCGGTGCACCTGCAGCCGCTCGCCGATCTTTCCCAACGGCAGCGACCCCCGCGTCGAGAAGTGCAACAACATCAGCGCCTCATACCGCGGAAACGTCAACCCAAATGGCTCCAAAAGCTCATTGAGCCGTGCCATCAGGATCTGGTGCACCCGCATCACCGACGTCACCGCGACCATCTCGTCCGCGGCATCCCCAGGCCAGCGCTCCGCCCAGTGGCGACGCGCCTCCTCGATCGGGTCGAAAGGCAGTGACGGGGCCGTCATCGCCCCAAGTCTCTCAACCTCAGGGGCGGCGGATCAGCGTCGGATGGATCGGACGGCGGATCGGGATGAGTGGCGAGGGGCGGACTCGAACCGCCGACACCGCGATTTTCAGTCGCGTGCTCTACCAACTGAGCTACCTCGCCGCAGCCGCGGAATGGTATCGGCGCAGCCGTTCGGGGGCCTCGTTCGATGACGACGCCCGCCCATTCTCCCTGTCGATCCTGAACTCCGCCTGAGCCGTCCGGCTCTCAGTCGACAGGCCCGAAGGCATGACGAAGTCCGTGCTGAGCATCTCGGGAACCCCGAGGGACCTCGACGGACGGGTCCCGACACTGGCGGCGATCTCGTCGGCGGCCTCGATCGCCGAGCTCCCCGGACGCCCGTGGGTCGGGATGGGCGTCCGGGGTCGCTCGGCCTTCGGTGCCGCGGGCCAGGGAGGGCGGCGGCACCTGGCATTGGCGTGATCGCCAGGGAGGACGACCGCCAACCGCCTCGGGACGCGCCGGCATGACGACGCGGCCCGAGGGAAATTCGGCGATCGCCGCGTCCGACTACCTCCCCTTGCCCCGGCAGCCGTTCCGCAGCACCGG
>JBPYFM010000039.1:0-7484 GCA_051986435.1 Solirubrobacterales bacterium
TCGGCGCCGACCGCCCGCCGGCGCGCCCGCTCCAGCACCACCGTCGCGATCCGCCGCTGGAAGGTGCCGCGCTCGACAAGGCCGCGTTCGGAGGCGGCGCGGATCTCGCGGATCTTCTGGTTGAGTCCGCTGCGCTCGCGCTGCAGCGCCCGCGCCGGACCACGCGCCAGGGCCCCGAGATGCCGGGACCGGGTCCCGATCGCCCCCTCCCCCGCCCGCCGCAGCGCCACCGCGCAGCGCTCCAGACTCTCCCGCGCGGCGAGGCAGTCAAGCGGCACCGCCGCCTCAGCCGCGTGGGTCGGGGTCGAGCAGGCGACCGCGGCGACATCGTCGATCAGCGTCTTGTCGCGCTCGTGGCCGACGGCGCTGACCACCGGTACCCGCAGCATCGCCACCGTGCGGCAGAGCGTCTCGTCGCAGAAGGCCCAGAGGTCGGCGAGGCTGCCGCCGCCGCGGGTGACCACGATCGCCTCCACCTCCGGCCGCGCCGCCAGGTCCTGCAGCGCCCGCGCGATCTTCGGCGCCGCGTGGCGGTCCTGCACCGGCGCGAAGGCCCAGACCACGGTCCCGCCCCAGCCCCGCCGCCCGAGGCCGGCGAGGAGGTCGCGCCGTGCCGCGCCCCCTTCCGCGGTGACGACGCCGATCGTCTTCGGCAGCACCGGGCGCGGCAGCTGCCTCTGCAGCTCGAAGAGGCCCTCGGCGCGGAGCTGGGTGCGGAGTGCCTCCAGCCGCGCCATCAGGTCGCCTTCCCCGGCCAGCCGCACGTGCGTGGCGCGGAAGCAGAAGTTCGCCGAGGCGGCGCCGCCGCCCGGGTAGTAGTCGAGGCCCCCGGCGATGACGACTTCGGCCCCGTCGCGCAGCGCGCCCTCCGGCAGGCCCGCCCGCTCGAGGTCGTTGAGCCAGATCGCGCAGGGCACCGCCCCGTCGCCGTCGCGCAGCTCGAAGTAGGCCTGGACCTTGCTGCGCCCGACCCCGGTCACCTCGCCGATCAGCAACACCCGCGGCCGCTCCCGCATCCAGTCCTTCAGCTTGTTCGCGTACCGCCCGACCGCGAACGGCCCGGGCAGGTCCGGGCCAGGACGGCCGGGCGTCCCCAGCGAGATCTGAGGCTCGTCCATGGATTCAGCCTAGAGAGAGCGGCCGACGAGGCGGGCGCGTCAGCCGGCTTGCTTCCAGCGCTTGGCCCAGGCCTTGAGCTCGCGGATCGCGGGACCGAGGTCTTCCCCGGTCGGCGTCAGCGAGTAGGTCACGCGCACCGGGGTCCCCGGTTCGACCTCGCGTTCGACCAGGCCCTCGTCCTCGAGCTCGCGCAGGCGCTGGGAGAGCAGCCGGTCCGAGAGGCCGGGGACGGCCTTGCCGAGCTCGCCGTAGCGCATCGGGCGCTCGGTCAGCGCGCAGAGTATGGCCCCCGTCCAGCGCTTGCCGATCAGCTCGATCGCTTCGTGGAAGTTGGGACAGACTTCCCCGCACGGGGCCTGCTGCGCGCGCTCCTGCCGGGCGGGCGCGATCTGGGTCTGTGACAAGGAATTCACGCTTATCGACCTTACTGAACGTAGTTCCTCGGCCGGCGGATTTCGAGCCTCCGGGCGCCGATACTCGATCGTCGTCGAGTACCTCGACCGCTCGGCGACGCCCCGCCGCTGATCCCGGCCGATCCGGACGCGGCGCTGCGGGCGCGGCCCGCGAGCTCTTCCCGCTCCCCTGGCCCGACCACGTCGACTGAGCGCCGCGGGCCACCCTGGCGCCCGACCGCCTCAGCGCGTGCAGGGGCCGGTGTCGACCGCCCCGTCGGAGACGTGACGCAGCGCCTGGCGCACTTCCTCGACCGGCACCGCGAACCCGCCCTTCGGCCCGCTCGTCGTCGCCGCGAAGACGACCCCGACGACCTTGCCGTCCTTGGTGAGGAGCGGCCCGCCCGAGTTGCCGCTGCGCACGTCGCCGCCGAGCGCCGTGATCGTCCGATCGATCGGCCCGCGCCCGTAGGAGTCCTCGCTGACCGTTTCCCGGGTCTCGCCGACCCGCGCCGGCGTCACCGCATAGGGGCCGTTCTCGGGATAGCCGAGGACCGCGGCGGCCGCCCCGTCGCGCCCCTTCGAGGCCATCGGCATCGGCGGCAGTTCGGCTTCGACGCGCAGCAGCGCGAGGTCGTCTTCCGGCTGGTAGTAGACCGCGGTCGCGTCCAGCTCCACCCCGCTCTGCGTGGTCACCGTGGTGTCGTCGGCGCCGGCGACCACGTGGGCGTTGGTGACGATCAGGTTCGGCCGCACCGCCCAGCCCGAGCCCTCGATGCCGAGCCCGCAGGCGGTACTCAGCACCCGCACCACCGAGCCGCCCGCGTGGAGCACTTCCGGTGCGGCGGCGATCTGCGGGTCGGGCCGCCGCATCGGCGTCGCCGGGCCGGTGATCGAGGGCGCCGGGTCGACCCGGTCGAGCACGTTCAGCACCCCGCCGCTCGGCGGCAGCATGTGGTCGAGCTCCCGCAGGATCACCGAGTTCTGCACGTCGGCCCGCAGCTGCGTCGTCCCCGGCGCGTGCAGCGCCACGGCGCCGAAGATCCAGGCGAGCCCGAGCGCGACCGCGCCGATCAGCGCCGCCCCGCCCGCCCCGTCGGCGCGGTGCAGGAACGGCCGCCGGATGATCCGCCGCCGCAGCGCCAGCGCCAGCCCCTCCAGCGCGACCGCCGACAGCGCCCCGACCAGGAGCGCCCCGATCGCCCCACAGAGCGGCGCGTAGGGGGAATCGGAGCCCTGCGAGAGGAGCAGCGGGCCGAGCCTGCTCCCCAGGAACGCCCCCACCGCGAACCCGCCCAGGGTGAGCGCGCCGACGATCAACCCCTGCCGATAACCCCAGAGGCCGAGTGCCAGGGTGAAGGCGACGATCGCCCAGTCCAGAACGGTCACTACCTGAATACAAGCATGCGACGGATCGCTCGATTACCTTTCCAGCGGTGAGCAGCCGGTCTCCCGAGGTTGAGCGTCGTAGACGACTGCTCACGCGTGCGCTTCCTCTCGGCGCGGTGGCGGTCGTCGCCTTCATCGTCGGCGCCGCTACCGGCACTCCCGGGTCCCCCGAAAAGGCCGCCGCGAACCGCTTCGCGGAAGCCTGGCAGGCGAAGGACTTCAACGCGATGTATGCGGAGCTGAACGACGCCTCACGGGCGAAGATCACCCCCAAGCAGTTCACGGCCGCGTACCGCGAGGCGCGCGACATCGCGACGATGCGTGGCCTGGTCGCCGACTCGGCCGAGGACGCGCGCTCCGCAGAAGGCGAGACCGTCGTGCCGGTCCCGGTGCGGATCAAGACCGTCGCCTTCGGGACGGTCGAAGAAGAGCTCGATCTCCCCTGGTCGGACGGCGGCATCGAGTGGGCGGCCAACCTCGTCTTCCCCGGCCTGCGCCGCGGCGAGAAGCTCGAGGCCGAAACCGAACTGGCGCCGCGCGCGCCGATCCTCGCCGCCGACGGCACGCCCCTCGCCGAAGGCCCCGCGCTCGAACGCGAACACCCGATAGGCACCGCCGCGATCGACGTCACCGGCGAAGTCGGCGAACCGGCCGAAGAAGAAGCGCCGAAGCTGGCCGCACACGGCTTCCCGCCGGAAACGCCGGTCGGGATCAGCGGGCTGGAGAAGGCGTTCAACCGGCGCTTGGCGGGCAAGCCGGGTGGCAAGCTCCTCGCCGTGCCGGCCGACGCCGGCAAGGGCGCGAAAGGTCGCGTGCTGGCCGAATCGGCGCCGCAGCCGGGGGCGCCGGTGAAGACGACGATCGACCCGCACCTGCAGGAAACCGCGGTCGCCGCGCTTGCCGGGCGGGCCGGCGGCGTCGCCGTGCTCGACGCCAAGAGCGGCGACGTGCGGGCGCTGGCGGGCCAGGCCTTCTCCGCCCCCCAGCCCCCCGGGTCGACCTTCAAGATCATCACCACGGTCGCAGCGCTGCAGAAAAACCTGGTGAAGCTCGACGACGAATTCGAAATCACCAACGGGATCAACGTCGGCGGGCGCTTCATCGAGAACGCCAACGGCGAGTACTGCGGCGGCACCTTCCGCGAAGCATTCGCTGAGTCCTGCAACGCCGACTTCCTGCCGCTCGGCCCGCAGATCGGCAACAAGAAGCTGGTCGAAACCGCCGAAGCCTTCGGCTTCAACGCGCCGCCGACGCTCTACTCGCCGTCGATCGCCAAGGAAGTCGAACCGGCCGAGTCGACGATCCCGAAAGACATCGGCGAAGAAGTCGACCTCGCCGTGTCGGCGATCGGCCAGGGCGAGGTGCTGGCGACGCCGCTGCAGATGGCGAGCGTCGCGCAGACCATCGCCAACGACGGGGTGAGGATGCCGACGTCGATCGTCTACGCCAAGCGGCTGAAACCGACGATGGAACCGGTGCGGGTGATGTCGAAGAAGACCGCCGATCAGCTGACCGAACTGATGACCGGCGTCGTCACCGAAGGCACCGGGACCGCGGGAGCGATCGCGGCCGGCCAGGTGGCGGCGAAGACCGGCACCGCCGAACTCGGCCAGCTGGTGGAAAGCGAAGAAGGTGCCGAACCGACCGAAGGGGAAGAAGAAGCCGAACCCCAGCACCGCAAGGACGCCTGGTTCTCGGCCTACGCCACGGTCGAAAAGCCGAAGCTGGCGATCGGCGTGCTGCTGATCGAAGCCGAAGCGGCGGGCGGCGAAGTCGCCGCCCCGATCGCCTCACAGGTCCTTTCGGCCGCGTACGAATAGGGGCGGGCGGCCGTCCGAGGGGCCGGGGTGGCGGGGGCCGGGCCGTCCGCGCCACTTCGGGGGGCCGAAGGGTGTCCTGGGCGCCTCATGGGGGTCCTGGCAGGCTGTGACCCCCATGAGGCGCCCAGGACGTGAGGGGTGCGGGGGGAGGGGCGGTACAGGGACGGGGGGAGGTCGGACTTACGTGACCCCGCGCGGAAGCCGTGCGAGAGATGCCACAGGTCGGCCCGGGTTCCTCCACACCTCGCCCCGATCCGTGACGAAGATGCCGGGAACGTCACCCTTTCCGCGGCCTTATGTCTATTTCCGGGCCCGGATCGAGGGCCCGAGAACGCGTTCGTGCGATTGACCCCACCATGGTGTGGTCAATCGCACGAACGCGTCGGTGACCGTTGGACAACACGGGAGGAAGCGTGGACTTCCCACGCTCTTCGTGACGAGGTCCCACCTCGGTCACGGATCCTTGGGACTCCCGTCGCTCCCCGGTGACGCCCCCGCGTCCCTTCCTCCACTCATCGAAGACCCGGCCCTCTCGGCACGGCCACAGCCTGCCCGGGCCGTGGCGAGAGGGCCGCGTCCCTCGGCCGTCCCTTGCCTCGTCCCTTGCCGCCCCCGGGGGCCAGCTTCAGAGGCGCCGCGCCATTCCCGGGCGCCAGCTCGAAAAACCCCCACGCCTTCCCGGCCTCAAGCCCGGGAAGCCAACCGCCTAAAGATCGAGTTTGACGACGCCCGATTCGCCTAGCGGACCGGGGATGTGGAGCAGGAGGGGGCGGTTGCCCGACACTTCTTCGGGCAGTTCGAAGATCGCCACGGAGCCCTGGATCGGGCCGCTCTGGGCGGTCGAGTCGAGCACCGGGATCTGTTCGTTTTCCGGCACGTGGGCGCCGAACGGGAAGGCGAATTCGCTTTCGCTCGGCAGCGCGTTGAAGGCGGTGCCGTCGGCGTCGGTGATGGTCAGCCGGTTGGTCAGGCCGATCGTCCCGTGCGTCGTGTTCTGAACGAGGAGGAAGACGCCGAAGTAGTTGGAGTCTTCTTTCGGCGGCTTCTGGCCGACGAGGTAGGCGGCGTCCTCGCTGTCGTTTTCGTTCAGGTAGCGGGAGAAGATCACCGTGTACTTGAGCCCGCCGACCTTGACGACTTCACCCTCTTCCACTTCGTGCGGATTGCCCGAGCCGCAGGCGGAGACCCCGATCGCGAGGGCCCCCAGCATGAGGGCGAAGAGCAGGGGCAGGGCGATACGTCGGTGCGTGGAGATCATGGGCGGCGCGGAGTCTATTAGGGGATGCCGGTCGCGTAGCGGTTCCCCCCGGCGACGGCGATCCGCTCGCCTCCGGGTCCTTCCGCCTCGAGGATGTCGCGCAGCCGATTTAGGGCCTTTTTCCAGCCCTTTTGCTGGAAATGCGCGCCGAAGCTGAGGGCCTCTACAAGTTTGTCGATGTGTTCCTTGGGGGTCGTCCAATGGGTGACGCGCACGAGCGTCATGCCCGCCTGTCCTGGCTCGATCTCACAGACCGTGTGGGTCGGGATGCGGTTCGAGCGGCCGCCCGCGCCCCGCTCGACGATCTTGAACGGCTCCTCGAGCTCGACGATCGTCGTGTCCTCCCAGGGCGAGCGCAGCGGCGCGTTGACCCGGAACCGCGCTCCGGCGCCGATGCCGCGCGCGTCGATCCGGGTCAGGCGGTACCCGGTCAGGAAGTGGTCGGTGTAGCTCGGCCGGCGGGCGAGGTCGGAGATCAGCGCGAACACCGCCTCACGGGGCGCGTCGACTTCGACTTCGGCGCTGATCGGACCCATCGCGGCGGAATCCTATTGGTTGCCGCCTCGGCTCGCCGTAGGATCCCCTCGGGTGAACGCCGTGCCCAATCCCGTCGATCCCACGCCCCCGGGCCAAGAGCCGCCGATCTCGCTCGCCGCCGAGCGCGCCCGCGCCCAACTCCACGAGGAGATCGAGCGCGTCCGCAGCGGCGTCGAAGAGATGCTCGCCGAGCAGAGCGCCGCGGGCGCCGAGGACGAAGCCCTCCGCCGCGAGCTCGACGCCCTCCGCGAGGACACCCGCCTGTTCGTCAAGAAGCGCACCAAGCGCGTCGAACGCAAGCTGGAGGGCCGGATCGCGAGCGTCGAACACCGCACCAACCACCTCGAGGCGCGCATCGACCAGGTCGAGTCCGACCGCGCCGCCGCCGAGGTCCGCATCCACGCCCAAACCGAGCGCCTCCTCGACGAGCTCCTGGCCGAGCTGCGCTCGATCGCCGAGCTCTTCTCGCGACGGCCAGAGCGGTAGCTCGGACGGGTCCTGGCTCCGCGGCGTCTACGGACCGCGACCTTCTGACGCGGGCGCCCGGGGCGAAAGGGACGGGTAAGGGACCGGAAAGGGACGGCCGAGGGACGCGGCCCTCTCGGCCACGGCCCGGGCAGGCTGTGGCCGTGGCCGAGAGGGCCGGGTGTCAGGGGAGTGTGGAGGGACACTCGCGGGAGGGTGACGGGAGAGGGACGGATCCGTCACCGATCCGTGACGGAGGTGGGACGACGTCACGGAGAGCGTGGGATCTCCACGCTTCCTCCCGTGTTGCACAACACCGACGGGATGCGGTCGTCCTAACCGACCTATAGCGCCGGTTAGGACGACCGCACCCGGGGGACCCTCGATCCGGGCCCGGAAAGGGACGGAAGGCGCCCGGGCGTGTGACGTTCCCGGCGTCTTCGTCACCGATCGGCCCCTGACGGCCCCCGGTCGGCCGGAGGTGTGCCTTCTCCCGCACCTCAC
>JBPYFM010000040.1:0-21116 GCA_051986435.1 Solirubrobacterales bacterium
GTCCCTGTACCGGCTCTCCCCCGCACCCCTCACGTCCTGGGCGCCTCATGGGGGTCACAGCCTGCCAGGACCCCCATGAGGCGCCCAGGACAGCCGCCCGCGCCCCGAAGTGGTGTGGACGGCCGGGGCCGGAGCGGCGCGGCCGCCCCGCCCCCCGCCCCGCCCCGCCCCATCAGCGCCGAAAAGCCACCACGCAGTTCTGCCCCCCGAAGCCGAAGGCGTTGGCGATCGCGGCGGCGGTCGGCTCGGCGTCGCGGGCGGTGAGGGCGATGTGGTCGAGGTTGCAGTCGGGGTCGGGGTTGGTGAGGTTGATCGTCGGGGGGAGGACGCCGTCGCGCATTGCGAGGAGGCAGACCATGCCGGCGAGGGCGCCCGCGGCGGCGATGAGGTGGCCGACCATGGACTTCGGGGAGGAGACGGGGATGTCGTCGGTGGCGTCGCCGAGGGCCTTGCGGATGGCGCGGCTCTCGGAGGTGTCGTTGGCGCGGGTCGCGGTGCCGTGGGCGCAGATGTAGCCGAGCTCCTCCGGCGCGATGCCCGAGCGCTCGAGGGCGAGGCGGATCGCTGCCGCGGCGTAGTCGCCGCTGGGCTCCGGCGCGCTCATGTGGAAGGCATCAGAGGTCAGCGCGCCGCCGGCGATGCGGCCGTACGGGGTCGCCCCGCGGGCCGCGGCGTGCTCGGCGGACTCGACGATCATCACCACAGCGCCCTCGCCGAAGACGAAACCGTCCCGGTCGGAGTCGAAGGGGCGGCTGGCGCCGGTGGGGTCCTCGTTGTTCTCCGAGAGCGGGCCCATGTTGGAAAGCCCGGCGAAGACCGCCTCGTTGATGCCCGCGTCGGCCCCGCCGGCGATGACGACGTCGGCCTCGCCCGCGAGGATCAGGCGGCGCGCCTCGAGCAGCGCGTAGGTGCCGGTCGCGCAGGCGAGCGCGCTCGCCGTCACCGGACCATGGGCGCCGAGGTCGATCGCGACCTCGCAGCTCGCCATGTTCAGGATCGTCGAGGCGACGTAGAAGGGGCTGACGGCGCGGGGCCCCTCCCCCACCAGCGCCCGCACGTTGCGCTCGGTCTCCGGCGTCCCCGCCACGGCGCTGCCGATCGCGACGCCCACCCGATCCGCCACCGCCTCGACGTCGAGCCCGGCATCGGCGACCGCCTCGCGCGCCGCCACGATCGCCAGCTGCGAGAAGCGCGCCGTGCGGTGCGCGCGCTTGGCCCCGAGCGCCTCCACCGGGTCGAACCCGTCCACCTCGCCGGCGATCCGCGTCGCCAGCCCGGAGGCGTCGAACTGGGTGATCGGGCCGATCCCCGACCGCCCGCCGACCAGCGCCTCCCAGGTGGAGGGCGCGTCGAGCCCGATCGGGGTCAACGCCCCGACCCCGGTGACGACTGGGTCTGCTGCTGGGTTCACTGCGGACGACACCGGGCGTTCATGCAAAGCGATTATCGCTGTTCGCGCGGAAGGAGACGCGCCGATACCCGCCTGATCGGGGTACGCAGGCCGCTTCCCGACTGGCTCTGCATATACGTTCTGGCTAGTGCATCTCTATGTGAGGGAAACATCGGGACGCCTGCAAGGCGAGATCTCGGTCCCCGCGTCCAAGTACCACGCCCACCGGGCGCTCATGCTTGCGTCGCTGGCCGAGGGCGAGAGCCGCATCAAAGGCGGCGTCGCGGCGAAACACGTGCAGTCGACGATCGAGGTCCTGACCGGCCTCGGCACGCCGATCGAGAAGACCCCCGACGGCTTCCTGGTCCGCGGCGGCCTCCCCTACCGGCCGCTGCGCGACACCGTCTCGGTCGGCTCCTCCGGCACGACGCTCTACTTCATGACCGGGCTCGCCTCGCTGGCCGACGCCCCGGTCACGATCACCGGCCAGAAGTACTTTCAGCGCCGCCCGGTCGGGCCGCTGCTGGAAGCGCTCTCCGACTGCGGCGTCGAGCTCTCCTCCGCCAACGCGACGCCGCCGATCACCGTGCAGCCGCGGCGCCCGCGCGGCGGCCGCGTCTCGATCGCCGGGACGCTGAGCCAGTGGATCTCCGGCCTGATCATCGTCGCGCCGTTCGCCACCGGGCCGACGACGATCGAGGTCGAGGGAGCGCTGAACGAGCAGCCCTACGTCGAACTGACCGTGGACATGATGCGCGACTTCGGCCTCGAGGTCGGCGTGTCCGACGATTGGCGACGCTTCGAGATCGAGCCGAACCAGACCGCCAAGCCCGCCGAGGTGACCCTGCCGCCGGACATCGGCTCGCTCGCCTTCGGCCTCGCGGCGACCTCGATCCATCCATCCGACGTCTTCTTCCGCGGCGTCTCGGAGATCGACGGGACCAAGGTCGACCACCCAGAGGCCCACTTCCTCGACGTGGTCGCCGAGATGGGCCTGCCGATGGAGCTCGACCGCGCAGCGGGCGGCGTGCGCGTGCGCCACGACGGGGTGCGGCTGCGCGGGGTCGAGATCGACTGCCGGCCGATGCCCGACATGCTGCCGGTGCTCTCCACGATGGGCCAGTTCGCGGAGGGCGAGACCCGCTTCTCCAACGTCGCCCACGTGCGGCTGAAGGAGTCCGACCGGGTCGTCTCGATGCTGCAGCTGAACCGGATGGGCGGCGACGTCGAAGAGCAGGGCGACGAGCTGGTGGTGCGCGGCATCGAGGGCGACCTGACCGGCTCCCCGCTGTCGAGCTTCAACGACCATCGCGTGCATATGTCGCTGACCGTGGCGGCATCGCGGGCGCGCGGCGAGAGCTCCCTGACCTACCCGAACGCCTATCGGATCTCCTACCCGACCTTCCTCGACGACATGGCGTCGATCGGGCTCGACCTCTCGATCGAGGACGACCGGGCCCGCTCGGCCACCGGCGCGGCCGCGGCCGGCGGCGAGACCGACGGGCGGCGCGCCGTCGAGTCGATCGCGATCGACCAGGCGGCGGAGGTGCCGATCGTCGACTGGGTCGGGCGCTGGGCGCGCGAGCGGCCGGGCGAGGATGCGCTCGTCGACGTGCGCGCAGGCGGCACCCGGGTGTGGACCTGGGAGGAGCTCGACCGCGAGGCCGACAAGGCGGCGTCCCTCCTGCTCGAGCTCGGCGTCGAGCCGGGCGAGACCGTCGCCTACCAGCTACCGAACTGGGGCGAGTTCGTGATCCTGACGCTCGCCTGCATGAAGGTTGGCGCGATCTGTTGCGCGCTGATGCCGATCTTCCGCGAGCGCGAGGTCGGCTTCGCCCTGCGCCGGTCGAAGGCGCGCGTGCTCGTCGTCGCCGACGAGTTCCGCGGACGCAAGCACGCGGAGGAGACGGCGAGCATGCTGGCCGGCACCGACGGTGTTGATGGGCCGAAAAACCACGCTATGCGTGGTTTTTCGGCCCATCAACACGGGGTGCCTGTCGAGCACGTGCTGGTCGTCGGCGCCGGTGGGGCGCCCGTGCTGCCGGAGGGCGACGGGGTGCGATGGCACGACTTCGCCGCCGCGCTCGCCTCTCAGGAGCCCGATCGGGAGGCGATCGTCGCCCGCAAACCCGCCCCGACGGCGCTGTCGCAGCTGTTCTTCACCTCCGGCTCGACCGGCGAGCCGAAAGGCGTCCTGCACCGCTACGACGCGCTGACCCGCGCGGCGATGATGGAGGTCGAGCACCTCGGCCTCGGCCGCGACGACACGATCTTCATCCCCACCCCGCTCGCCCACCAGACCGGCCTGCTGTACGGGATGTGGCTGGCGTTCGCGCTCGGATCGACCCAGGTCATCCAGGACGTCTGGGACCCGCACGTCGGCGCCCGGGCGCTGCGCGAGTGGGACGGGACCTTCGTGCAGGCGGCGACGCCGTTCCTCGCCGATCTCGTCCGCGTGGTCGAGTCCGGCGAGGAGGAGGCGCCGCCGGCGCTGCGGATCTTCGTCGTCACCGGCGCCGCCGTGCCGCGGGCGCTCGCCGAGCGCGCCACCACCGTCCTCTCCGCCGCCGTCTGCGGCGCCTGGGGCTCGACCGAGTCCTGCCTCGGCGCGCTCGCCGCGCCCGGCGACGACCCGGCGAAGGTCTGGGGAACCGATGGCCGCGCGCTGGCGGGCACGCGAATCCGCATCGTCGACGACTCCGACAACGTCCTCGGCCCCGGCGAGGAGGGCAACTTCCAGGTGACCAGCCGCTGCCTCTTCGAGGGGTACCTCGATCGCCCCGACCTGACCGCCGCGGCGCTGACCGCCGACGGCTGGTACCGGACCGGCGACCTGGCGACGATCGACGCCGACGGGTACCTGCGCCTGACCGGCCGGGTCAAGGACATCATCAACCGGGGCGGCGAGAAGGTGCCGGTCGCCGAGATCGAGCAGCTCCTGCACGAGCACCCGGCGGTGTCGGAGGTCGCGATCGTGGCGATGCCCGACGAGCGGCTCGGCGAGCGCGCCTGCGCCTTCGTCGTCCGCGCCCCCGACTTCGTCGGCGCCTTCGGCGTCGCCGAGGTCCGCGAGCACCTCGACCAACACGAGGTCTCCAAGCACTACTGGCCGGAGCGGGTCGAGGTCATCGACGAGATGCCGCGCACGCCGAGTGGAAAGATCCAGAAGTTCGTCCTGCGCGACCGCGCGAAGGGGCTCCGGCCGGAGCCGCAACCGACCAGCAAGGAGCCCGTCCGATGACCCCGCAAGCCGCGATCCCCCTGCCCGAGACCTTCGACGAGTCGGGGTTCGAGGACCTGAAGGCGGAGATCGCCGCCTACGTCGCGAACGAGGGCGAGGAGTGGGCGGCGCGGATCGAGGCCGAGCGCGCCGTGCCGCCGGAGCTGCGGGTCGAGCTGAAGGAGCGCGGCTACCTCTCGCTGGCGGGCCCGAAGGAGTACGGCGGCGCCGGCATCCCCTTCTCGCGGTACCTGGAGCTGCTGGAGCTCTTCGCGATGTCGCACGCGTCGCTGCGGATGATCGTCCACGTCGCCAACGGGGTGTGGCGCTCGGTCGACCAGTTCGCGACCGAGGAGCAGCGAAAGTCCTACGTGTTGCCGGCGGTGACCGGCGACCTCACCGTCGCCTTCACGCTGACCGAGCCCACCGCCGGGACCGGCGCCGACCTGCGCTGCGAGGTGGAGCGCGAGGGCGACACCTACTACCTCTCGGGCGAGAAGCACCTGATCACCTTCGGGGTCAACTGCGACCGCTGGCTGCTCTTCGCGCGGCTGGCGGGGACGACCGGCGCCGAGGGGACGATCGCGCTGCTGGTCGACCGCGAGACGCCGAACGTCAAGGTCGAGGACATGGGCGAGTCGATGGGCGTCCGCGGGACCGACCACGCGCACCTCGTCTTCGACCGCGCGCCGGTGCCGGTGTCCGACACGCTCGGCGAGGAGGGCAAGGGCCTGCAGGTCGCCTTCGGCGGCTTCCTCACGCCGAGCCGGATCGCGGTGGCGATGACCTGCGTCGGGCTGGCGCAGCGGGCGCAGGACCTGGCGGCGGAGCACGCGGCGAAGCGCGTCACCTTCGGCAAGCCGCTCTCGCAGCGCCAGGCGATCTCCTTCGCCCTGGCCGAGAACGCCGCCGACATCGAAGCGGCGCGCCAGCTCGTCCTGCACGCGGCGCGGCGCTGGGAGGCGGGCGAGCCCGACGCCGCAGTGCTCTCGTCGATGTCGAAGCTCGTCGCCGTCGACATGCTCGGCCGGGTCACCGACAAGGCGCTGCAGGCGCACGGCGGGATCGGCTTCTGGGCCTCCTCGCCGATCGAGCGGGTCTACCGCGACGCGCGCGCCCAGCGCTTCGAGGAGGGGACGAACGAGATCCAGAAGACGATCATCGCCCGCGAGGTCTTCGCCCCCGTCCACGCCTCGATCGCCGAGCGGCAGGTCGGTTGATGGCGGAGCGCTTCGCGGAGGGCAAGGTCGCGCTGATCACCGGGAGCTCGCGCGGGATCGGTCGCACGCTGGCGCTCTCGCTCGCCGAACAGGGCGGCTCGGTCGTCGTCAACTACAAGGTGAACGAGGATCTGGCGAAGGAGGTCGTCGCCGGGGTCGAGGGGCGCGGCGGCCGCGCGATCGCCGTCCAGGCCGACATGGAGTCGCCGGAGGACATCGACCGCCTCTTCGACGCGGCCAAGGAGGAGTTCGGCAAGCTCGACTACTTCGTCGACAACGCCGCCGCGTCCAGCTTCAAGAACATCCGCGATCTCAAGCTGCACCACCTGGACCGCTCCTACGCGATGAACATCCGCAGCTTCGTGCTCGGCGCGCAGCGGGCGGTGGACCTGATGACCGACGGCGGGCGGATCGTCACGCTGTCGAGCTACGGCTCGATCCGCGCCTACCCGACCTACGCCAACCTCGGCGCCGCCAAGGCCGCGCTGGAGGCCTACGTCCGCTACATGGCGGTGGAGTTCGCGCCGCTCGGGGTCAACGTGAACGCGGTGAACGGCGGCATCATCGAGAGCGACTCGAGCGCCTACTTCTACGACGTCGAGGGCATGCCGGACCTGCAGGAGGACGTGCTGCCGAAGATCCCGAAGCAGCGGATGGGCACGGTGAAGGAGGTCGCCGACACGGTCGAGTTCCTGCTCGAACCACGCTCCGAGTACATCACCGGGCAGTCGCTCGTGGTCGACGGCGGGCTGACGATCATCGCGCCGCCGTTCTTCGACGACGCGACCGGGCCGCTGCGGCTGCCCGAGCGCGATGCCTGACCCGGGCACCTCGCTCGACCACACCTTCACGCCGATCGAGATCGGCGGCCTGCGACTCCCCCATCGGATCGCGATGGGCTCGATGCACCTCTGCCTGGAGGCGCGCGAGGACGCCGGGGAGCGACTGGCGGCGTTCTACCGCGAGCGCGCGCTCGGCGGCGCCGGCCTGATCGTGACCGGGGGCTGGGCGGTGAGCGCGGACGGGGCGGCCGACGCGAGCTACGGAGGGCTGGGGACGGACGCGGCGCGGCGGGCGCTGGCGAAGGTTGCGGCGGCGACCGCCGGCACGGAGGCGTCGATCGCGCTGCAGCTCTTCCACGCCGGGCGCTACGCGCTGGCCGACTCGCCGGGCGAGGTCGTGGCGCCGTCGGCGATCGCCAGTCGCGTGTCGCGGGTCGAGCCGCGGGCGCTCGGCGAGGACGAGGTCTGGGACGTGGTCGGGCAGTTCGCCGCCGGGGCGGCCCTGGCGAAGGAGCTCGGGTTCGCGGCGGTCGAGGTGATGGGCTCGGAGGGCTACCTCGTCGACCAGTTCCTCTCCCCCGTGACGAACCGGCGCGACGACTCGTGGGGCGGGGACGGGGAGCGACGGATGCGCTTCGGGGTCGAGGTGGCGAGCGCCGTGCGCGACGCGGTCGGGGACGACTTCCCCGTGCTCTTCCGGATGACGGGCGCGGAGCTGATGCCGGAGTCGCGGCCCTGGGAGGAGGTCGAGGCGTTCGCGGTGGCGCTCGTCGCGGCGGGGATCGATGCGCTGAACGTTGGCGTCGGCTGGCACGAATCGCCGGTGCCGACGGTGCAGGGGATCGTGCCGAGCGGAGGGTTCGTGCCTTGGGCGGAAGCACTGAAGAGGGCGATCACCGGCACCGCCCCCACCACGGCGGCCATGGCGGCGGTGCCGGTGATTGCGGGGAACCGAGTGAATCGGCTGGGGGACGCGGAGGCGGTTCTCGCGGCGGGGGGCGTCGACATGGTGTCCATGTCGCGGCCGTTCCTCGCCGATCCTCGGATCGTGGAGAAGGGTCGGGACGGGCGCGCCGTGAACGTCTGCATCAGCTGCGACCAGGCCTGCATCGACCGCTCGATCGTCGGCGAGCACGTGTCGTGCCTCGTCAATCCGCGGTCTGGGTACGAGGTCGACTTCGCGGCCCCGGCGGCACCGGTCACGAAAAAGCGCTTCATCGTGGTCGGCGGGGGCCCCGCGGGCCTCGAGGCGGCCCGCGCACTCGCGAGCCTCGGCGCCGAGGTCCGCCTCTACGAGTCGAGGGACGAGCTCGGCGGTCAGTTCCGCTGGGCGCGGATGGTCCCCGGCAAGGAGGACTACGGGGCCACCATCTCCTACTTCGAATCGGAGCTTCGTCGTCTCGGCGTCCACCTTCACCTGGGCCACGAGCTGGGCGAGGAGGACGCCGACGTGATCGCCGATTGCGTCGGCGTCGTCCTCGCCACCGGCGTCCACCCTCGCGCGGTCGACATCCCCGGCGCCTCCCTCCCCCACGTCGTCGACTACGCCGACGCCTTCGAGATGGGCCTCGGCGACGCGGAGCGCGTCGCCATCGTCGGCGCCGGCGGCATCGGCGTCGACCTCGCGCACCTCCTGACCCACGGAACGGACGATTTCTTCGGCCGCTACGGAGTCGCGGCTCCTTGCGGTGTTCGAAACTTCGCCATGGCCGAAGTTTCGAACACCGCAAGGGCCCGGGTGACGCTGATGCGCCGCTCGGGCCGCGTCGGCAGCGGCATCGGGCGCACGACGCGCTGGGTGTGGCTCGACGCGCTGAAGCACGCGGGAGTCCAGACGCGCACCGGCCTCACGTATCGGCAGATCACGCCGCAGGGGATCGAGATCGAGCTCGAGGACGGGAGCGTCGAGTTGATCGCCGCCGACCGGGTGGTCATCGCCGCCGGCCAGGAGCGGCGGGACGAGCTGCGACCGCTGTTGGAGCGGCTCGAGGTGCCGCATCGGGTCGTCGGCGGGGCGCTGAACCCGAGCGAGCTGAACGCGGTACGTGCCTTCGGCGACGGGTTGCGCGCCGCTTACGAGCTCGTCGACGAGGTGGCCTAGGGCTGCGCCTGCTCCGGCGCCGTCGCCGAGATCAGCCAGGTCGAGGACGGGGCGAGGATCCCGTCGTCGGTCGCGAACTGCTCCAGGACGCCGCGGATGTCGGCGGTGATCTGCGGGCGGATCTCGTCGGCGCGGTCCCCCCACAGACGCAGGACCTCGCCGGCCGGGCCGATCGCCATGACGAGGTCGACCGCCCCGTCGAGGTCGGCGCCCATGCGCATCGGCAGGTCGCTGCGGCGGAGCTCGATCGACTCGAAGCCCGCGATCGACATCTGCTCGCTGACCACGTCGGCGTCGGCCATCGAGAACGGGCCCGGGCCGCAGGTCGGCTCCTCGGTCTGCTCCGGGTGCTCCAGATATTTGTCGACGACGCGCTCGGCCTCGTGGACCCAGCCGTTGTCGAGCTTGCGCCGCCAGACGACGAAGCAGGCGCGGCCGCCCGGGCGCAGCGCGCCGCGCACGTTGCGGAGCGCCTGCACCGGGTTGGCGAAGAACATCACGCCCATCCGCGAGAAGACGTAGTCGTAGGGACCGCCGAGGTCGGCGATCTGCACGTCGCCGAGGCGGTAGCTGACGTTGGCGAGGCCCGCGGCAGCTGCCTCTTCCGCCGCCAGGTCGACGAACGGCGCGGAGACGTCGATGCCGACCGCCTCACCCTCGGGGCCGACGAGCTCGGCCAGCCGCCGCGTGGTGTCGCCGAAGCCGCAGCCGATGTCGAGGACGCGGTCGCCCGGCCGCGGCGGGTGCGCCGCCAGCGCCACCTCGCCGTGCTGCCCCAGCCCTTCGGCGACGTAGGGCCGGAAGCGCACGAAGCGCTCGAAGAGGGGCCCGCTCCAGGCTTCGGTCGACTCCTCGTTGGCGGGAGCGACCTCCGCCATCACTTCCCCTCGACCGAGCGGAAGCCGGAGCAGAGGACGCGCATCCAGCCGATGCGGCCGGCGTGCTCGCCGATGTAGGCCTGCTGCTCGACCTCGAAGAGCCCTTCCGGGGTGCGCACGAGGAAGCGGTAACCGACCCGCTCGCGGTCGGCCACGACGCCGGTTTCGACGTGCAGCAGCTCGAGGATCTCGTCGGAGTCCTCGAGCCACTGCCGCAGCACGCCGCTGACGACCGCCTCGGGGTCCTCCGCCTCCCAGAAGCGGCGCGGCGTCAGGCCGCGGAAGTCGATCTCCGGGTCGAGCAGATCGCGGATCCGGTCGAAGTCCTTCAGCGCCAAGGCGGCGGCGAAGGAGGAGCCGAGCGAGGCTGAGGTGTCGGAGTCCACGGTCTCGGACATGGAGCGATCCTCGCCGCCCTGCCCGCGCCCGTCAAGGCGGCGGGCGCCGCGTCACTCGATCAGGTCCCGCCGCGCGAAGACCACCAGCGTCGCGACCGCGGGCAGGGCGACGGCGACCACGGCTCCCGCGCGCCATCCCGCCGCCTGCACGAGCGGGCCGACCAGGGCCGAGCCGATGCTCGCGCCGACCGTCGTCGCCAGGGCGATCCAGGTGAATGCCTCGGTCGCGGTGCCCGCCACCAGCGTGTTCTGCACGACCTGGTTGCGGACCGTGATCTGGGGCGCGAGCGTGACCCCGGCGATCGCGGCGAAGACGAACATCTCCGGGATCGAGGTTGCCGCCGGCAGCGGCAGGCAGGTCACGAACATGAGCCCGCCGAGCAGGACCAGCGCCCGCCGCGGCGGCCCGAAGGCCTCCGGCCGGGCGCCGTAGGCGATGCCGCCGACGCCGGAGCCGAAGGCGAGCGCCGCCGCGAACGGGCCGCCGAGCGCGGCGGCGCCGTGGTGCGCGCCGAAGGCGGGCAGGGTGACGTCGAGGGCGCCGAAGGTGCCGGCCAGCGGCAGGTCGGAGAGGACGAGCAGGCGCAGGTGCGGCGAGACGAGGGCGCCGAGCCAGTGGCGCTCGGCGTCGGGGTCGCCGCCGGGTCGCACGGTCGAGAGCCGCGCGAAGCCGATCGAGCCGACGATGCCGAGGATGCCCGCGGCGAGCAGACCCTCGGCGGCGCCCACCGTCGCCGCCAGCACCCCCGCCAGCAACGGCCCGCTGACGAAGACGACCTCGATCATCACCGCGTCGAGCGCGAAGGCGGTCGGCAGCTCCGCCGGCCCCACCAGCTCCGGCCAACGCTGGCGCAGGATGCCGCCGATCGGCGTCGAACCGGCCCCGGCGACGAAGCCCGCGAGCACCAGCGGCACGGTTTCCGCGCCCGCCTCGCCCAGCACCACGACCGCGACCATCGCCGCCATCACGACGAGCGCCCCGGGGACGATGACGAGGCGCGAGCCGTGCCGGTCGATGAAGCGCGCCACCGAAGGCCCGGTGACCCCCAGACCGACGGTGTAGGCGCCGGCGACCACCCCCGCCTCGCCGAAGGAGCCGGTCTGCCCGTGGACGAAGAGGATGACCGCCACGGCGCCCATCCCGATCGGCATCCGCGCCAGCAGCGCGAAGACGACCAGCGGCCGCACGCCCGGCGCCGCGAGCACGCGGCGGTAGGCGGCAAGTCCCTGGCTCGGCTGGACGACGGTGTCGGAGGCCATCCCACCAGAGTCCCAGAAGGCGCCACGCGCGGCGGAGAGGCGTGCTCGGGGAAGGGACTGGTCCTCCCAAGCTGGCGCCCGAACCCTTCCCACCACCGAGGGTCTTGCTGTGGAGCTTTTCTTTCGCTATACGACAGAAAGGCTCCACAGGCGCCCCCGTCGCGGCCTCCCGGAGGTCCGATGCATGAGAGACCGTGACGGAAGCCCGGAGTTCGTGACGAACCCTCGCCGCCTCTCCCACGAAACCCTCCCGTCCTGGGCGCCTCATGGCGGTCTCAGCCAGCCAGGACCGGCATGAGGCGCCCAGGACGCCCCTCGGACGGCCGCCCCACGGAGCGCCCCTCGGACGGCCGCCCCGCCCCGAACCCAGCCGTCCCTCCGGCGGGGCCGACCAGCTACGCGCCGCGGGCCGGCAGCAGCGTCTCGATCAAGCCGCCGAGGGTTTCGGCGGCGTGGACGAGCTCGGTCAGCTCGGCGTCGGGGAGGCCGGCGAGCGCCTCGCGCATGTTGGCGCGGATCTCGCCGCGGACTTCCTCGAAGACCTCGGTGCCGCCGGGCGTCACCTCGACCATGACCACGCGGGCGTCGGCGTCGGAGCGGGCGCGTGCGACGAGGCCGCGCCCCTCGAGTTTGTCGATCAGCTGGGTGACGGTGGGCTGCGCGAGCGCCTCGGTCTGGGCGAGTTCGGTGATCCGCCGGGGGCCCTCGGAGAGGGTCGCGAGGACCCCGACCTCGGTCCGCGAGAGCTTGTGGGCGCCGCTGCGCATCAACAGGCGGGTGAGGCGCGCGGCACGCCCCAGGAGGGTGTTCGCGACGAGGTCGATCGCCTCGGCGCGGTCCGGATTCGTCGCGGTCATGCCGACAAGATAGAAAAGCTATAGAAATCCTGCGGAATCGCTCCGCACCGCCCGCCGTCGTTCCCAGGCCGCCCAGCCGACCATCACCGCGCCGGCGTAGAGCCATCCCAGCGCGATATCGAAGAAATAGTGCTCGCCCGTGGCCATCAGGGTGAGCGCCATCGCCGCCGGGTAGAGCAGGAGCAGCGGGCGGACGCGTCGCCAGGGGACCCTGTCCCAGAGGTTGAGCGCGACCAGCATCGTGAACGCGGCGTGCAGCGAGGGCACCGCGGCGACGAGGTTCACCGCCGCCTGCCCTTCGGAGAACAGGATCGAGGTGCCGACGCCGACGATCTTCCACCCTTCCGAGGTGGTCCGGTGCACGTCGTGGAGCAGCCCTTCCTGCCCGGCCAGCCACGGCGGCGCGGCCGGGAAGAGGATGTAGGTGACGACGCCCGCGATCGCCAGCGTGACGATGCGCTTGGCGAAGCGCAGGTAGGCAGGGCGGTCGCGTGCCCAGAGCCAGCCGGCGAGCGCGAACGGGGTGATGAAGTAGCTCGTGTAGATGAGCGTGAAGACGACGTTCCACGCGGTCAGGCGGGTCGGGTCGTAAAGGTGATGCTGGAGCCATTCGGTCGGCGTCTGGCCGAAGAAGACCGCTTTGTCGAAGTCGATCATCGTGTGGTAATGGATCGCGATGCCGAGGCTGTCGGCGGCGCCGCGGGTCATGTCGTAGGCGCCGAGGACGACCACCATCGGCAGCCAGTCGACGACCAGCCGCACCATTTCCCACGGGTGGCGGCCGAGACAGGCGCAGCCGAGCGCGCCGCAGACCCACGCAATCACCAGCTCGCGCTGGACCGGGATGCCGTAGTGGTAGCTCCAGACGACGAAGCCGACGAAGTAGAGCGCCACCGCGCAGCGGCGGACCGCCGACCAGTGGCCGAAGTTCAGTACGGGCTCCGCCTCGGAGCCCGTCGAGGCAAGTTCGACGGAGCTCACCCGAGGAACCCTAAGCGCAGGCGCCGGGCGGCGTCAGGAACCGAGGGTGACGCCGACGATCAGCAGGCGCCCGGCGCGACGCCCGGTGTTGACGACGCGGTCGGCGCCGTTGCGGATCAGGACCGCGTCGCCGCGGGCGACCTCCACCGACTCGCCGCGCACCGTGATCTCGAAGGTGCCGGTGACGACGTAGATGAAGAGCTCGCGCTGGTGGAAGATCTCGCGCGCCGCGCCGTCACCGCCGACGATGTCGAGTGTCGCCCCCGCCTCATAATCGGTCACCCGCGGTGAGAGCTGCCAGCGCTGGAGGCCGAGGAAGCGGGTCGTCAGGCCCTCCGAGGTCGATGTGAGGACGCTGCCCTCGCCGTCGCGGATCACCTCGAACGGGCGGCGTTCGACCCGGCTCCCCTCGACCAGGTCGCTCAGGTCGACGTCGAAGAAGTCCGCCAGCCGCACCAGCCGGCTGATCGTGATGTCGGATTTGCCGCTCTCGACCAGCGAGAGGAACGAGCTGGAGATGCTCGTCGCCGCTTCCAGTTGGCTCAGCGAGAGGCCCCGCTCGGAGCGGAGGGCGCGAAGCCGGGTGCCTAGGTCGACTTTGTTCATGAGACGGCGGCGATCATCTCATCGTCCCTGGTCCCCTGTCGAGTATGAAAGTTGCCTGAGATTTGGCCTGGTCGAGCCGCGGCTACGGGCCCACCGAGGCCGGCGGCGAGGCGATGACCATCTCGCGGCTGGGGTTCGAGGGTCCCGTCTCGAGGAAGCTGATGTGGCGGGCCGACACGCCCACCTCCAGCGCCAGCTCGAGCCGGCGGCGCCGGCGCCACTCGCGCAGCAGCGGCCCGAGGCCGGCCTCGGGCGCGGTCGCGGCTTGGGACGACATCCCCGCCAGGGTACTGACGGAGCCCCGGCGCGTCGCTTATCTCGGAGGTGATGGCGCGTCTTCGCGCCGCGCCAGGCGCGCGCCCATCTTCACCGCTTTGACGGCGCTCGTCGCCCCGGTCTGCAGGGTGAATCCGAGGACGAAGATCAGGATCCCGGGCAGGCGCAGGAACGGCGAGCCGATCATCAGCAGGCCGATCCGGCCGAGCACGTAGGCGGGCGTGCTGACCACCGCGCCGAACAGCGAGCCGACGAGGCTCGCCGAAAGACGGTCGCGGCGCGAGATCGCGCCGGAATCGACGCCGATCAGCCGCGCCGGGACCGCGACGTAGGCGATCATCATCAGCGCGATCACGACGCTCAGCGTGACCGCGAACCACGGCCGGTGCGCGCGGGTGACGACGGTGACGGTCAGTCCCAAGGCGAGCCCGACCACCGCGCCGGAGCCGAGGATCGTCGCCAGGTGCGGCCGCGCTTCGTCGATCGCCGGGCGCACCTCCGGCCTACCGTCCTGGCTGATGGCGAAGCCGAAGACGGCGTTCAGCCAGAAGCAGGCGGCGGTGATCGCGGTCACCGCGACGATCAGCGGGATCACCGCCGGCCCGCTCAACTCCTCCACCGTCCGGTCGTGCAGCACGTGCCCGCGCAGGTCGTACATCGCCGCCCAGATCCACATCGCGGGCGGGATCTGGATCACGGTGAGCCGCCAGTTCGACAGCAGCAGGCGGACGCCCTGGAAGAGCATCGCGACCCCGCCGACCACCAGCGCCAACGGCGCGAGAAGCCGATGGCGACGACTGAGCGCCTCGACCGCCCCGACGACCGCCGCCTCATCCCCCTCACGCACCCCGCGGGCGACCGCCCCGAGCCGCTCTGCCCACTCGCGCCCGCTCACGGGGGCGAAGATAGTCACCGCGCCCGCGAGAGCCAACCGAACTCGACTACTCGCCGGGGCGCCTCCCGACTACTGATTAGCGTCGCCCGGCAAGGCTCCGTTCAGAGCGAATGGTCACGGCGTCATGGCCGAAGATAGGGAGATGCGTGCCCGTTTCTGGATCGGCATCGTCGCCGTCTTGGTGGTGGGGGTCGGAGCCGTCGTCGGCTCGATCCTCGCCTACAAGCACAACGAACGTGAATTCCACGCCCGCCAGCAGGAAGAGGCGGGGCGGGCGGCGCGCCAGGCGCAGTCGGTGGGGGCGCTCTCGGTCGGCGAGCTCGCCGCGGCCGGGGCCTTCATCAAGGCCGACGGCAACGTCTCCAAGCGCGAGTTCGCGATCGTCGGCCAGGCGATGGTCGACGAAAACGTGCTCCACGCGGCCGCCTTCATCGACGTGGTCCACCAGGACGAGCGGGCCGCGTACGAACGAGCCCAGGGCATGCCGATCGTCGAACGCGGCGCCGACGGCAAGCTCGTCAAAGCCAAGCGGCGCGCGATCTACTACCCGCTGACCTACGTCGCGTCGAACGCCCCCCATGTCGCCGGGACGGCGGCCGGCTTCGACGTCGGCACCGACCCGGCGCGCTCGTCCTACCTGATGAAGGCCGCCAACGACGGGCGCGCGACCGCGACCGGTGTCATCCCGCTGCTCCTCGGCGGCGTGGGGATCAACGTCTACAAAGCCGTCTACCGCGACGGCGCCCCGACCGCGACCGAGGCCGAGCGACGCCGCTCCCTGATCGGCTTCGCCGCCGGAAGCTTCCTCTTGAAGGACCTCGCCGAATCGGCGATCGCCACGCTCCCCAACGACGTCACCGCCCAGCTCGACGTCGCCCACCGCACCGTGGTCGGGCCGAAAGGCGAGCTCGAAGACCCGGCCCAGGCCCGGATCCGCATCGCCGACCGCACCTGGGTCTTGGTCATCCACGATCCCGACCGCCCCGACGTCAGCATCCCGATCCTCTTCGGCGCCGCCGGCCTCGCGATGGCGGCCGTGCTCGGCTCGCTGATCTGGGTCTGGAGCCGCGAGGAGCGGATGCGCAAGCTGCAGCGGGAGGCCGACGAAGACTCGCTCAGCGGTCTGCGGACGCGGCGCCGCTTCGAAGAGGAGGTGCGGGCGGCGATGGCGCGGGCGCGCCGCGACGGCACCACCGGGGCGCTCCTGATGCTCGACCTCGACCGCTTCAAGTCCGTCAACGACTCCTACGGCCACCCGGCGGGGGACAAGCTGATCGCGGAGGTCGCCGATGTGCTGCGCCGCCGCACCCGCGAAGGCGACATCCTGGGGCGACTGGGCGGCGACGAGTTCGCGATCGCGCTGCCGAGCTGCCGGCCCGACGAGGCCGCCGTCGTCGCCGAGGCGATCGTCAGCGCGATCCGCGAGCACCAGCCCGGTGACCCGGAGATCGATTCGATCACGGTCAGCGTCGGCATCGCGATCTTCGGGCTCGACCAACTGATGAGCTACGCGACGCTGGTCTCGGAGGCCGACACCGCGATGTACGCCGCGAAGGACGCGGGCGGCGACGACTTCCGCCTCTTCCACCCGGAGGCCATCCAGGTCGCGGCGCCCGAGCGCGGCTAGCGGACGCCGGCCCGCAGGCGCAGGACCCTTTCCGCGGCGGCGAGGAACGGCGGGCCCCTCAGGCCGCCCTTGCGCAGCTGCGCGACCAGGGCCGCGTGGCCGGCGAGCGCGCTCGGCAGGTCGTCGAAGAGGAGGAGGTCGTCGCCGGCGGCGACGCCGTCGACCGCGGCTTCGCGCCGGCCGCCGAATTCGGCGACGGCGGCGCTACCGAGGCTGTCGGTGATCGTGACGCCGCGGAAGCCGAGCCGGTGGCGGAGCTCGCCCTTCACGATCCGCCGGTTGAAGGCGGCCGGGCGGGTGCCGAAGGCCGGGTAGATCGCCGTGGAGACCATCACCAGCTTGCCGCCCGCGTTGACGTAGGCGCGGTAGGGGGCGCCGTCGACGTCGCGCAGCTCGGCCTTCGAGAGGTCGATGCGCTGGGCTTCGAAGTCGGTGTTTTCGATCGCCGCACCGAGGCCGGGGAAGTGCTTGGCGGTCGCCGCGACGCCGCCTTCCTGCAGGGCGGTCGCGAACGGCACCGCCGTGGCGGCGACCTGCGCACCGGTCGAGCCGAAGCCGCGTTCGGTCTCGGCGATCACGCCGCCCAGGCGGGCCACGTCGAGGACCGGGGCGAGGTCGACGTTCACGCCGAGGCCCCGCAGGTTCCGGGCCGTGGCGCTGCCTTCGCGGCGGGCGACGCCCGCGCCTTCGACCCCCATCGTCGCCGCGGAGGCGTGCGGCGCCCCGTCGACCCGCTTCACCTGTCCGCCCTCCTGATCGGTCATCACCAGGAGCGGCAGGCGGCGCAGCCGCGGCGGACGCGGCACCGCCTGCAATGCCGCGATCAGCTCGCGGCCGGCCGCGCGGCTCGGAAAGTCGGCTTCGAAGAGGACGACGCCCGCCACCTTCCCGGCGTGGATCGCGCCCCGCAGCTCCGGCGTCAGCCCGGTCCCGTCGACGGCGACCACGATCCGCTCCCCCGCCAGTTGGGCGGGGGTCAACCGTTCGGCGAGCGTGGGCCGGGACGCTTCTCCGGCCCCTTCCCCCGCGGTCGTCCTGCCGTCGGCCTCGCGGACGAGAGGACGACCGCCCGCGTCCTCGGAGTCGCCCGAGCCGCCGCTTCCCAGCACCGCTCCCGCCGCGAAGCCAAGCGCCGCCAGCGCGGCCAGGGTCGCCAGGCCAAGCCGCCGGCGCCGCGCCTTCGCTCTCTCCATGGAGCCGATGCTAGCCAGACCCGGAGCGCACATATCCGCGTTCCGTCATAGCCTTTCCCGGTCGCATCCCGGAAAGGACCGCAATGCCCCCTCTGATCACGCAGGAAGAAGCCCTCGAGCTCGGCCGCCTCACCGAGCCCGCCGACATCGAAGCGCTGGTCGAGCGCGCCTGGGAGGTGCGCCAGGAGAACTTCGGCGACTCCACCGACATGTGCTCGCTGGTCAACGCCAAGTCCGGCGGCTGCGCCGAGGATTGCGGCTTCTGCGCCCAGTCGCGCTACGCCGACGCCGACACCGTCATGCACGCGATGATGGAGCCGGAGCAGATCCTCGAACACGCGAAGGCCGCCGAGGCGGCCGGGGCGCACCGGTTCTGCATGGTCACCCAGGGCCAGGGCCTCTCCAAACGGGACTTCCAGAAGATCCTCGAAGGCGCCGAACTCGTCTCCGAGAAGACGAACCTGAAGCGCTGCATCTCGATCGGCCACATGTCGACCGAGCGGGCCAAGGCGCTGAAGGAGGCGGGCGTCCAGCGCGTCCACCACAACGTCGAGTCGGCGAGGTCCTATTATCCGGAGGTCTCGACCACGGTTCGCTACGAGGGCCGGCTGCGGACGATCCAGGCGGTCAAGGAGGCGGGGCTCGAGACCTGCGTCGGCGGCATCCTCAACCTCGGCGAGACCGAGGAGCAGCGGGTCGAGATGGCCTTCGAGCTCTCCGAGATCAACCCGACCTCGGTGCCGATCAACCTGCTGATCCCCAAGGAGGGGACCAAGTTCGGCGACCGTGAGGTGATGGAGCCGATGGAGGTCGTGAAGTGGATCGCGATCTTCCGGCTGATCATCCCGGGGGCGCTCTTCCGCCTCTGCGGCGGCCGGGTGGAGAACCTCGGCGACCTGCACCAGCTCGCCGTCAAGGCGGGCCTCAACGGGGTGATGATGGGCAACTTCCTGACCACGCTCGGCGCCGAGCCGGCGGAGGACCGGGCGATGTTCGAGGAGCTCGGCCTGAACGTGGCGCGCCAGCCCGACAACGGCTCCAACCCGCGCCCCGACAACCGCTCCGGCTGGCTCGAGGGCGAGACCCCGGCGACGCCGATGGAGGCGCTGATCGACCACCAGGACGAGGCGCCGATGTGGGATCCCTCGACCCAGCTCCGGGTCGTCAAGAAGAGCAAGCGGTCGCCGAGATACCCGACCGCGGCTTAGGGGCGGCGGCGATGTCCGGCGATTCCGACCGCGCGGTGGCGTCAGCGGGCGACGAGCCGATGACCGACGTCGCGGCCGCCCTGGAGGAGCTGCGCGAGCGCGGCCTCTACCGGCGGCTGCGCCTGATCGAAGGGCCGCAGGGCCCGCACGTCACGCTCGACGGGCGCGAGGTGCTGCTGCTCTGCTCGAACGATTACCTGGGACTGGCGGCCGACCCGCGGGTGCGCGAGGCAGCGGCCGCGGCGGCACTGCGCTGGGGCGCCGGGGCGGGTGCCTCGCGCCTGATCAGCGGCACGATGACACCGCACCGGGAGCTCGAGGCGGCGCTGGCCGACTTCAAGGGCTACGGGCGGGCGCTCCTCTTCGGCTCCGGCTATCTGGCGAACGTGGGGACGATCGCGGCGCTGACGGGGCCGGGCGAGGTCGTCTTTTCCGACGAGTTGAACCATGCCTCGATCATCGACGGCTGCCGGCTGGCGCGCGCCGAGACGGCGATCTACCGCCACAACGACGTCGAGCACCTGGAGGCACTGCTGCGCGGGGCGGCGGGGCGCCCGGCGCTGATCGTCACCGACGGGGTGTTCTCGATGGACGGCGACCTCGCGCCGCTGCCCGAGCTCCTGGAGCTGGCGCGGCGGTACGGCGCGCGGCTGATGGTCGACGAGGCGCACGCGACCGGGGCGATCGGCCCGGGCGGGCGCGGGACGGTCGCCGCGGCGGGGCTCTCGGGCGAGGTCGACATCGTGATGGGAACGATGGGCAAGGCGCTCGGCGCCTACGGCGCCTACGTCTGCGCGAGCGCGGAGACCGTCGACTACCTCCTGAACCGGGCGCGTTCCTTCGTCTTCTCCACCGCGCCGCCGCCGCCCGTCGTCGGTGCCGCGCGGGCGGCGCTCGGGGTGCTCGAAGCCGAGCCGGAGCGGGTCGGCCGCCTGATGACGAACGCGCGGGCGCTGCGCGACGCGCTCGCCGCCGAGGGGCTGACCGCGGGCGACTCGACCACCCAGATCGTGCCGGTCGAGGTCGGCGAGGCCGAGTTGACGATGGAGCTCTGTGAGCGGGCACTGGAGCGCGGCGTCTTCGCTCAGGGGATCCGCCCGCCCACCGTGCCCGTGGGCTCCTCGCGCCTGCGCTTCACGGTGATGGCGACGCACAAGCCTGCGGAGCTGCGCCGCGCGGCGCACGAGGTGGGCGAGGCGGCGCGGGCGATCGGCCTGCTCAAGGCCCCGACCCTCGCCGCCTGATGCCGGGCCTCTCGCGCGAGCAGTGGCAGGCGTCGATCACCCGCGACGAGGTCGGCGGGACGAAGCGGGCGAGCGGCGTCTTCGTCACCGGCACGGGCACCGAAATCGGCAAGACGGTGGTGGCCGCGGTGCTGGCCCGGACGCTGGCCGACGAAGGCAAGAGCGTCGCCGTGTTCAAGCCGGCGCTGACCGGGATGGACGAGTTCCCGGGGTACGACGAGGCCGCGACGATGGCAGCCGGGTCGATCGTCGATCTGCCCGACCACGCGGTTCTGCGGGCGGCGGCGCGTTCGTCCCAGACCGACGAAGAGATCGCCCCTTACCGCTTCGACCCGCCGATGTCGCCGCACCTGGCGGCCGGCCTGGCCGGCGTCGAAATCGATCCGGACCGGGTGATGGCCGCGGCGCGCGCGGCGGCCGACGGCGTCGACGTGATCATCTGCGAGGGCGCGGGCGGCCTCCTCGTCCCCCTCTCCCCGAGTTGGACCATGCGCTCGTTTGCGGTCGAGCTCGGCTACCCGCTGGTGGTCGTCTCCCCGCCCGGCCTCGGCTCGATCAACCACTCGCTCCTGACGGTCGAGTCGGCCCGCTCGGTCGGCCTCAAGGTCGCGGCGATAGTGATCAACCCCTGGCCCGCGGAGCCGACCCCGATCGAGGCCGACAACCGCCAGACGATCGAGGCGCTCTCCGGCGTCCCGGTCCTCACCCTCCCCCAGCTCGACCTGAGCGATCCGGCCGGCTGGCCGGAGCTGCGCCTGCCCTAAGCGGTGGTTCGGGGCCGGGGAAGCTGGCGCCCGGGGGAAGGGACGCGGCCATTTCGGAGGCGACCCGGGCAGGCTGAGGCCGCCTCCGAAATGGCCGGGTCTTCGGGGAGAGGCGGAAGGGACGAAGGTGCGCCGGGATGTGTCGCAAGGGCGTCAGGCGTGGACGGGAGGGTCGACGGACGCGGTTCGGTGAGGAAGATTCCACGAACGTCACAT
>JBPYFM010000041.1:0-2443 GCA_051986435.1 Solirubrobacterales bacterium
CGGCCCGCCGGCGAGCTCGTAGATCAGGTCGCGGGTCGGCAGCCCGAGCGAGATCTCGTAGTTGCCGGGGCGGCGCACGCCGCCGGAGATCGAGACGACCTTGGTGCCGGGCGACTGCTCGGTGCCGAACTGGCGGAACCACTCGGCGCCGTTGGCGACGATCCGCGGCACGTTGGAGAGCGTCTCCACGTTGTTGATCAGCGTCGGCCCGCCGTAGAGGCCCTGAACCGCCGGGAATGGCGGCTTCAGGCGCGGGTTGCCGCGCTTGCCCTCGAGCGCGTCGAGGAGCGCGGTCTCCTCGCCGCAGATGTAGGCGCCGGCGCCGCGGTGGACGACCAGCTCGAGGTCGCGGTGCGTCCCCAGGATGTCCTTGCCGAGGTAACCGGCCTCGTAGGCTTCGGCGACCGCGGCGTCGAGGATGTCGGCCTGGGCGTCGTACTCGCCGCGGATGAAGATGAAGGCGTGGCCGGCGTCGGCGGCGAGCGCGGCGATCGCGATCCCCTCGATCAGCTGGTGCGGGTTGCGCTGCATCAGCTCGCGGTCCTTGAACGCGCCGGGCTCGGACTCGTCGGCGTTGCAGCAGAGGTACTTGTTCATGTCCCCGCGCGGCAGGAAGCTGGCCTTTTTGCCCATCGCGAAGCCAGCGCCGCCGCGGCCCCGCAGGCCCGAGTCTTCGAGCTCTTTCAGGACCTCGTCCTGCTCCATTTCCTTGTACGCCTTTTCCAGCGTCGAGTAGCCGCCGACCAGGTCGCGATAGCCCTGCAACGTCGCCAGGCGCGGGTCCTCGGCCTTGTCGAGCAGGACGCGGGTCTCGAGCGCGTGCGCCATTACCGGGGGACCTCCGTGTCGCCGGCGAGCGGTCGCTTCTCCAGCGATTTCTCGGGCAGCACCGCCTCGCCGCTCAGCAGCTGGTCGATCGCCGTGCGCGCCTCGCCCGGCACCAGCGGCCCGAAGTACCGCTGGTCGATCGAGGCCATCGGGGCGATGTCGCAGGCGCCGAGGCACTCGAAGCCGGTGACGAACACGTCCTCGCCCTCGGCCGCGGCGCGGAAGGCGTCGAGCAGCTCGTCGCCGCCGCGCATCCAGCAGCTGATGTTGGTGCAGACCTCGATCCGGTGCTCGCCGACGCGGGTCGTGTGCAGCAGGTCGTAGAAGCTGGCGACGGACTCGAGGTAGGCCGGGGTGACGCGCATCACCGCCGCGGCCTGGCGGATCCCCTCCGGGGTGCACCAGCCGTAGCGCTCCTGCACCGCCCAGAGGGCCGGGATCGAGGCCGATTTGCGGTCCGGGTAGCGGGCCATCAGCGCCTCGATCCGCTCCTGCAGCTCCGGCGGGCAGTCGACTTCGGAGAGCTGCGGGATCTGCTCGGGGCTCGAGTTCGGCTCGCGCCCGACGGTGACCGCGCGGTCGACCGGCAGGTTCGGGTTCGAGGCGCCCGCGCCGTCGACCGGGCTCATCGATCGACCCCGCCGAGGATCGGGTCCAGCATGCCGAGGCTGCAGATCATGTCGGCGACGTAGCTGTCCTTCGCCATGTCGGCGAACGCCTGCAGGTTGACGAAGCTCGGGTCGCGGAAGTGCACGCGCGCCGGCTTCGAGGAGCCGTCGGCGAGGACGAAGCAGCCGAGCTCCCCGCGCGGGCCCTCGATCGCGTAGTAGATCTCGCCGGGGTCGACCCGGAAGCCCTCGGTGACGAGCTTGAAGTGGTGGATCAGCGACTCCATCGAGGTGGAGAGCTCCGAGCGCGGCGGCAGCACGTACTTGCGGTCCTCGGCGATGAACGGGCCGCCGGGGAGCGCGTCCAGCGCCTGGCCGACGATCTTCGACGACTCGACCATCTCGGCGACCCGCACGCGATAGCGGTCGTAGTTGTCGCCGATCGTGCCGACCGGGATCTTGAAATCCATCTCCGGGTAGGCGAGGTAGTCGAAGGCCTTGCGCAGGTCCCAGGGGTCGCCCGCGGCGCGCAGCAGCGGGCCGGTGACGCCGAGGTCCAGCAGCCGCTCGTGGTCGACGATGCCGACGCCTCTGGTGCGCTGGAGGAAGACCTCGTTGCGGTCGAGCAGCGCTTCGTACTGGCCGACCCGGATCGGCATGTCGTGGACGAACTGCCGGCACTTCTCCTCGAAGCCGAGCGGGATGTCTTCGATCACGCCGCCGACCTGGAAATAGCGGGTGTGCATCCGCTGCCCGGTCGCCATTTCGAAGAGGTCGAGGATGCGGTCGCGCTCGCGGAAGCAGTACCAGAGCATCGAGATCGCGCCGAGGTCGAGCGCCGTCGTCCCCAGCCACACCAGGTGGGAGTGGATGCGGTTCAACTCGAGGAAGATCGTCCGCAGGTACTTGGCGCGCGGCGGGATCTCCAGGCCGATCAGCCGCTCCACCGCGCCGCAGTAGGCCTCCATCTGGAAGAAGTAGGAGACGTAGTCCATCCGCTCGACGAA
>JBPYFM010000042.1:0-37597 GCA_051986435.1 Solirubrobacterales bacterium
CACGATCACGGAAGTCCGACCGCCTCACGTCCCTGTACCGGCTCTCCCCCGCACCCCTCACGTCCTGGGCGCCTCATGGGGGTCACAGCCTGCCAGGACCCCCATGAGGCGCCCAGGACACCCGGCGACATCCCGAAGTGGTGCGGACGGCCGGAGCCGAAGTGGGTGCGGTGCGGACGGCCGGGGCCGAAGTGGTGTGGCTGGCCCGCCCGCAGTGGTGCGGACGCCCCGCGCCGCACTGGCTGCGGAGCGGCCGCCCGGCCCGAAGTAGCGCGGAGCGATCGCCGGGCCGGACCCGCACACCACCCCCGCCCCTCAGATCGCCACGGCCCCCACGACCAGGAGCACGGCCCCCACGACCCCCACCGCCGTGCCCGCCCCGAGCAGCCATCGCCGGTGGGCGATGATCGAGACGGTCGCCAGGACGATGCCGACCTCGAGGCCGACCTCGGCCAGCTCGTCGAGGAGGTGCTTTTCGTTGTAGTGGTCGACGTGTTCTTCGTCGTGATGCATCTCCTCGACCAGGGCGTGGTCGGCGGGGGCGAGGTCGTGCTCGATGCGGTGCTCGTGGGCCGCGGCGGCGACGGCAGCCTGAGCCTGGTCGTGGGGACCGTCGGCGAGGACCTTGAGCATGGTCGCGTTGCCGCCCGCGACGTCGATCTTGAGTTGGTTCGACTCCAGGCGCGAGGAGGTGTCGGCGCGGTGCGTCTCGCCGGTGATCACCTCTTTGACCGCCTCGTTGGAGAGGAAGGTGGCGACGGCGAGCAGCGCCGCCATCACCGCGACGATCAGCGCCGCGTGCTTGGCGAAGCTCGGCGTGTCCAGTTCGCCGGTGGTGTGGTTGGTGTTCTCGAAGCGCTCGACGGAGCGGTGCGCGGGCATGGAGGCGGCAATCTACGCACCAGGCGTGACGCCATCCGCCGCCCAGCCACTCCAGCGCTCGACCGCGACGGCCAGGACCTCGCCGTCGGCCCGTTGGCGCGGGTAGCGCGCGCGGAGCAGCCCGACCGCGCGCCGCGCCTCCGCGTCGTCGGGGTCGAGGACGCGGCCGCGACCGTCGGCGCGCGCCCACCAGAGCCGGCTCCAGTCCTCCTCGTCCCAGTGGTCGACGAGCAGCGAGACCGCCGGGTTGGCGCGCACGTTGGCGAGCCGGCGCAGCGCCCTCGTGCGCTTCGGTTTCGCGTCGACCGCGCTGTAGATCGTGTCGCCCTCGACCGCGAAGGCGATCGGCACGAGGTGCGGAAGGCCCGCCGCGTCGGCGGTGGCGAGCCGGGCGACGCGGGCGGCGGCGAACCGGGCGCGCGCCTCGGCGGCAGTCACGCCCGCTCCGACCTCACGCCTCGCCGTGGAATTCGGCGATCGCCCGCTCGACCTTCTCCAGCTCGGGCTCGATCACGCTGTAGCCGGCGCTCGGCAGCCACCAGGAGACGAGCCGGGCGTCGGCCGCGGCGAGCTGCTCCAGCGCCTTCGGGTCGGCGGGCGGCCCCATCGCCATGAAGTCGATCGGCCGCTCGGCGCGCGAGCGCAGCTCGGCGGCGCGGCCGGTGATGTCTGGGGTCCAGTTCGGGAACCAGGCGTCGCCGAAGGCGAGCACGCGGTCGATCACGGTCGGGCCGAGGCCGCCGACCAACACCGGTGGGTGCGGCCGCTGCGCGGGCTTCGGCTCCATCAGGACCCGGTCGAAGTTCACGAACTCGCCGTGGAAGGTCGCCTCGCGCTCGGTCCACAGCGCCTTGATCGCTTCGACGCGCTCGGCGAGGAGGCGCATCCTGGTGCGCGGCTCGGTCCCGTGGTGTTCCATCTCCTCGCGGTTCCAGCCCGCGCCGACGCCGAAGTCGAAGCGGCCGCCGGAGAGGACGTCGATCGACGCCGTCTCTTTCGCCGTGATGATCGGGTCGCGCTGGATCACCAGGCTGATGCCGCTGCCGACCCGCAGCCGCGAGGTCGCCACCGCCGCCGCGGTGAGCGCGACGAAGAGGTCGAGCGTCGCCGTGTACTTGCGCGGCAACTCGCCGCCGCCCGGGTAGGGGGACTCGCGGCTCGCCGGGATGTGGGTGTGCTCGGCGAACACCAGCGAGGAGAAGCCGCGATCCTCGAGGAAGGCGGCCAGCTCACCGGGGCCGACCGCGTCGGCGGTGGGGAAATATCCGATGCCGAAGTCCATGGGCCCATCTATGTTTAGCAACGTGAGGGAGCGGGGCGCGACTGTCGTCTTCTTTCCGGAGGGGGCGTTCGGGCCGACGAACAACTGCGTCGGCATCGGCGACGTGCTGCGACGGCGCGGCCACCGGGTCGTCTTCATCGTCGAGGAGTCCTTCGCCGGCACGCTCGAGGCGCAGGGCTTCGAGGAGCGGCTGATGCGCCTGACCCCGCCGCCCGAGACCGAGGAAGCGCCCGGTCAGTTCTGGAAGGACTTCATCCGCGACACCGCGCCGGTGTTCCGCAAACCCACGATCGAGCAGCTCGGCGAGTTCATCGCGCCGACCTTCCAGGCGCTGATCGACGGGGCCAAGTACGTCGACGCGCGGCTGACCGAGATCCTCGGGGAGCTCCAGCCCGACCTCACGGTCGAGGACAACGTCGTCACCTTCCCGGCGCTCTTCGCGAACGGCCGCCCCTGGGCGCGGATCGCCTCCTGCAACCCGCTGGAGATCAAGGACCCCGACCTGCCGCCGGCCTTCTCCGGCCTGCCGACCGACGACCGCTCCGGCTGGACCGAGTTCTGGGACGCCTACCGCGCCGCCCACGAGGAGATGCACGCCGAGTTCGACGAGTTCTGCCGCGAGCGCGGCGCCCCGCCCCTCCCCCGCGACGACTTCATCCACGCGAGCCCGGCGCTGAACCTCTACCTCTATCCGCAGGAGGTCGACTACCGGCGGCGCGAGCCGCTCGACCCGACCTGGCACAACCTCGGCGCCAGCGTGCGCGCCACCGACCCCGATTGGCAGCTCCCGGCGGAGCTCGCCGGCGGCGAGGAGCCGCTCGTCTACCTCAGCCTCGGCTCGCTCGGCTCCGCCGACGTCGCGCTGATGCGGACCCTGGTCGCGGAGCTGGCCGAGGCGCCCTACCGCTTCATCGTCTCCAAGGGCCCGCAGGCGAGCGAGTTCGAGCTGGCGCCCAACATGGTCGGCGCCGAGTTCCTCCCCCAGACCTCGATCCTCCCCCAGGTCGACCTGGTGATCACCCACGGCGGCAACAACACCGTCACCGAGTCCCTCTACTTCGGCAAGCCGATGGTGCTGCTGCCGGTCTTCTGGGACCAGCACGACAACGCCCAGCGCATCGACGAGACCGGCTTCGGGATCCGCGTCGACACCTATGCGCACGAGCCCCAGGAGCTGCGCGGCGCGATCGCCCGCCTGCTCGACGACGGCGCCCTCGCCGACCGCCTCGGCCAGACCTCGCGCCGCCTGCAGGCGGCGCGAGGGACCGAGCTGGCCGCGGACCTGATCGAGCGCACGGTCCGCGCGGCGGGCTGAGCCGGCGCCTACGCGCCGGTCGTCAGCACCATCCGGAAGCGGGCGTCGCCGGCCATCATCTTCGCGTAGGCCTCCCCCGCCCGCTCCAGCGGCATCGTCTCGATCCGCGGCCGCACGCCCTGCAGCGAGCTGAAGGCGAGCGTGTCCTGGGAGTCGATCGAGGTGCCCGACGCATGGCCCGAGAGCGACCGGTCGCCCCCGATCAGCGCGAACGGCGGCGCCTCGACCGGTTCCGGCGAGGCGCCGACCACGATGAGCTCGCCGCGCCGGCCGAGGCCGCCGAGCACTTCGCTGTTCGCGGCGCCGTTCGAGATCGTCGAGAGGACCACCTTGGCGCCGCCGAGCGCCATCAACGCCTCGCCGGGATCGCCGGCGGTGCTGTCGATGTACTCGTGGGCGCCGAGCTCGCGGGCGAGCTGCTCTTTCTCGGTGCCGCGGGCGATCGCCACCGTGCGGAAGCCGAGCTTGGCGGCGAACTGGATGCCGAGGTGGCCGAGACCGCCGACCCCGAGGATCGCCACCAGGTCACCGCCGCGGGCGCCCGAGTTGCGCAGGGCGTTGTAGGTGGTGATGCCGGCGCAGAGGAGCGGCGCCGCGTCCTCGTCGGCGAGGTCGTCGGGGATCGACGCCAGCGCGCGCGAGCTCACCACCATGTAGTCGGCATAGCCGCCGTCGAAGGTGACGCCGGGGACGCCCATGTTCTCGCAGCCGATGAGGTCGCCGCGCCGGCACGGCTCGCACCAGCCGCAGTTGCCGCCGAACCAGCCGACGCCGACGCGTTGCCCGACCTGCCAGGGCTTCACGTCCTCACCGACCTCGGCGATCTCGCCGGCGACCTCGTGGCCGGGGACGATCGGGTAGGTGACGCCGGGAAAGGCTCCCTCCTTGGCGAGCATGTCGCTGTGGCAGACGCCGCAGGCGTGGACCCGGACCAGCACCTCGCCGCGGCCGGGGCTCGGCACCTCGCGCTCGACCAGTTCGAAGTCGCCGCCTTGCTCGGCGATCTGCATCGCTCGCATCGTCGCCATCAGGCCACCGCCGCCAGCGCCGCGAACTGCTCGTCGGTGAGCTCGAGCTCGGCGGCGCCGAGGTTCTGCTCGAGGTGGGCGAGCGAGGACGTGCCGGGGATCGGCAGCATCACCGGCGAGCGCTTCAGCAGCCAGGCGAGCGCCAGCTGCGATGGCTCGGCGCCGGTCTCCTCGGAGATCTCGGCCAGCGGCCCTCCCTCCTCGACCAGCTTGCCGGTGGCCAGCGGGAACCAGGGGATGAAGCCGATGTCGTTGGCCTCGCAGTGGTCGAGCAGCGGCTCGGCGTCGCGCGCGGTCAGGTTGAACAGGTTCTGGACGCTGACGATCGTCGCCGTCACCTGCGCCGCTTCCAGCTCCTCGACACCCACCTCGGAGAGCCCGATGTGGCGGATCTTCCCCTCCTGCTGGAGGTTGGCGAGCTCGCCGACCTGCTCCTCCAGCGGCACCCGCGCGTCGATGCGGTGGAGCTGGAAGAGGTCGATCGTGTCGAGGCGCAGCCGGCGGAGGCTCATCTCGCACTGCTGGCGCAGGTACTCGGGCCGGCCGACCGGGCGCCAGTCGCCAGGGCCGGAGCGGGTCAGCCCCGCCTTGGTGGCGATGACCAGGTCGTCGGGGTAGGGATGGAGGGCCTCGCGGATCAGGCTTTCGGCGACCTCGGGCCCGTAGGAGTCGGCGGTGTCGATGAAGTTGACGCCCGCCTCGACCGCGCGCTTCAGCACGGCGATGGCTTCGTCACGGTCGGCGGGCTCCCCCCAGATGCCCTCGCCGGTCAGCTGCATCGTGCCATAGCCGAGCCGGTTCACCTCGAGGTCGCCTCCCAGCTTGTAGGTGCCGGAGGCGGCCGCGATCGAAGTAGTGCTCATGGATTCGGTTCCTTTCTCGTGTTCCACGGCTGCCTTTCCCTTATTACCGCGCCGGGGATTTCGGGAACCCCCGATGTGAGGGGGTGCCCGGGAGGTAGAACTTGGGGCATGAGCCGAGCGCGCCCGACCCTCTTCCTCTTCGCGCCGCTGCTCGTGGCGCTGGTCGCGGCGACGGCGCACGCGCCGGCATCGGGCACCGGTGGTCCGGCGCCGCGCGCAACCACGACGCTCACCGCGTGGCCCGAGTTCGGGCTGAACCCCCAGCGCTCCGATGCGACGAACGCCGCGACCGGGATCACCGCCGCGAACGTCGGCAGGCTGCGCGACCGCCGCGTCACGCTCCCTGGGACCATCGACTCCTCGCCGATCTACCTCGGCGGCGCCGAGGTGCGCGGCGCCACCCACGACGTGGTCGTCGCCACCAGCAGCTACGGCCGCACCTTCGCGCTCGACGCCGGCTCCGGAAAGCGCCTCTGGACCTACACGCCGCCCGGCTACGCGGGCCTCGTCGGCAGCGCCCAGATCACCACCACCAGCCCGGTGCTGGACCCGAGCCCGGGGCACCGCTACGTCTTCACCGCCTCACCCGACGGCGTCGTCCACAAGCTGGTCCTGGCGACCGGCAAGGAGGTCCGCGCGGGCGCCTGGCCGGTGAGCGTCACCCGCGACCCGACCAGGGAGAAAATGGCGGCGGCGCTGAACGTCGACGGCCCCTACGTGATCGCGACGACGGGCGGCTACATCGGCGACGCCCCCACATACCAGGGCCACGTGGCCCTGATCGACCGCGAATCGGGCAAGGTCGCCGCGGTCTTCAACACGCTCTGCGCGAACCGGCACACGATCATCGTCCCGCGCAGCTGCCCGCAGAGCGACTCGGCGATCCTCTCGCGCGGCGGCGCCGTGGTCGAGCCGGGCGGCGGGCGAATCCTCGTCGACACCGGCAACGGGACCTGGGACGGCCGCCGGTACTTCGGCGACAGCGTCGTGGAGCTGACCGTGCCGGGGCTGCGCCTGCGCCAGTCCTACACGCCGCGCAACCAGGCCGAGCTGAACTCGAGCGACTCCGACCTCGGCTCGAGCGCGCCCGCGCTGCTCGGCGGGAACCGCGTCCTCGTCGCCGGCAAGGACGGCGTGATGCGCGTCCTGAACCTGAAGCGCCTGGACGGCACCCCGCCCGGCGGCAAGGCGCGGCTCGGGGGCGAAGTGCAGACGCTGGAAACGCCGGGCGACACGCAGCTCTTCACCGCGCCCGCGGTCTGGCACCACGGCAGGCAGACGACGGTCTTCGTCGCCGACTTCTCGGCCACCGCCGCCTTCGCCTACCGCGGCGGCCGCCTCCACAAGCTGTGGGAGAACGATACGCCCGGGACCAGCCCGATCGTCGCCGGCGGCCTCGTCTACGTCTACGAACCGAGCGGCGGCGGGATCGAGGTCTACCGGCCGGGCTCGGGCGCGCCGATCGCGAAGCTCCCGGGCGCACCCGGCCACTGGAACAGCCCGATCGTCGTCGACGGGCACGTGATCGAGCCGGAGGGCGACGCCAACGAGCACGCCGGCACCGGCACGATCGACCTGTTCAGCCTGCCCTAGCTAGGCCGGGTTGATCGTCACCGGGGTGCCGATCGGCGTGTAGGGCCAGATTTCGCCGGCCTCTTCGAGCGGCATCTCGACGCAGCCGAGGCTCTGCGGGCTGCCGTAGGAGGCGCGGTCGAAGGCGTGGAGAGCGTCGCCGCCGTTGAAGTAGGAGACCCACATGATCCCCGGGTCGCTGTAGTGCGAGCCGTCCGGGTTTTCGCCGCTCATCGTCGTTTCTTCGTAACGCAGGTACACCGGGAAGGTGCCCGGTTCGGTTTCGGCGCCGGGGATGCCCGTGTTGGCGGGCGCTTCCGAGACGATCATCTTGCCGTTGTGCCAGACGTTGACGGTCTCCGGCAGGGACTCGTTCACCCAGACGTAGGTGTAGCCGTTGCCGGCGCCCTTCGTCGGTTTCCTTTCGCCCGCGATCGTCGCCTTCATCAGTTCTTCCCAGACGACCGGGCCGGCGAGGCCGTCCACTTCGAGGCCGTGCGCTTCCTCGAACGCCATCAGCGCGCCTTTCACCAGCGCGTTCTCTTCACCCGGCGTCCACAGTTCCTTGAGCCCGGACGGGGTGTTCTTCCAGCGCGGCGAGAAGTGGCCCTTCGGCGCTTCGGTGGTCGCCGCCGCGACCTGTGCTTCGGGCGTCTTCGCGACTTCTTCGCCGGTCCACTTATAGGGCAGGTAGTCGAGCTCGGCGAGCATCTGCTGCAGGCGCAGCTCGGAGCCGGCCGGGACTTCCCACTTGACCTCGGAGGCGTTTTCGACCGAGCCGTCGGACTGGACGACTTCGACTTCTTCCGGGAGCTCGACCTTCAGGTGGGTCGCCAGCGGCGCGCCGAAGCCGGCGGGCACGAAGCGCAGGGTGTGCGGGCTCGGCTGCGACCACTTGCCGTCGACTTCCGGCGAGAGCTGCGGCTTTTCCGAGCCGAAGATCTTCTTCACCGGCTTGGAGACGGTGAGTTCGATCGGGGTCGAGGCGGAGATCGTCGAGCCCGCGATGGGGTTGGCGGCGATCGTCGGCTTGCCGGTCGCCGGAAACCAGGTCACCGACTTGAACTTGCCGACGTGCTCCATCGACTTCGCCCAGGGCGCGCCGGCGACGATCATCTGGCCCGCCGGGGGCTGGTCGCCGAGCGAGAAGGCGCTGCGCGGCGTGCCGAAGTGGCGGTGCTTGAGATTGCCGGGCTGACCGTAGGCCACCTGGCTGACCGAGCGGTTGAAGTGGACGTAGGGCTTCTTGCCCTTCTTCACGCTGATCCAGGCGTTTTCGATCTTCGCCACCGGCGCGGTCGTCGTCATCGTCAGCTGGTTCTCGCCGCCGGCGAGGAAGCCGATCGTGCTCGGCCGCTTCACCGTGGCTTCGACCCTCACCTGCTCGCCCGGGTGCAGGGGCGCCGTCGGCACGATCCGGTCGCCCTCCAGCTTGACCGGGATGTCGTCGCCGCTCTTCACCGCGGTGGCGCGGACACTCGACACGTCACCGCCGAAGGTGTCGGTGTTGACCTTGCCGAGCGAGGAGCCGTCTTCTTCGAGGCTCGAGCCGGAGAGCGCGAAGGCGGAGACGACGAACGCCGCGACCGCCGCGAGGACCAGCGTGACGAGGCCGCCGACCAGCAGTCGCTTCGGCCAACGCCGGGGCGCCTGCGGCGGGTGATCCGGCGCGGTCGATCGGTCGTCCAGCAGCATGGACTACAAAGAGTAGGCGGCTCGCAGCGTCAACGTGCGGTTTTCTAGCCGAATGAATGTCAGGTGCCGCTAGTCCTGCTTCGGAGATGGGGAGCGCCGAGCAGGCGTCTCGAAGAACATCGTCGTCGACATCGTCGGGATGCCCTTGTCCTCTGTACCGCTCCGGCGTTCGTCGCTGCGGGCCTGGATGTCGAGCGTGCGCTCGTAGATCTCGGCGTGCAGCGCCGCGAGTTCGGCGAATCCGTCCTCGTCGACCACCATCGGGGTGCGGAGCACCCACCGATTGGGGCGCGCGTCCATCGTGTGCTCATCCATCGCCCGGGAGATGTCCGTCACGTGCAGCTGGAGGAAGTAACGGGTGAAGACCTCGCGCTCCTCGATCGTCTGCGAGGCGAATTCCTCCTCGTCCACGATCGGCCGCGCAATCGCGCGGTAGAAGTGCTCGACCGCCCCGCGGACCGGCCGCTCGTCGACGAGTTCGATGAGGTTGAGCTCCTGAAGTTTGCGCACGTGGTAGCCGACGTGCCCGACGTCTTTGCCGATTTCCTGGGCAATTTCGACTGGGCTCGCAGTGCGTTCCGCCAGGATCGAGAAGCACCGTGCCCTGGTGGGGTGGGCGACGATCGCGGCGAGAGTCGTCTCCATCGTTGCTGCGGACTTGACGGGGGGCATCGGTTGGTCTCCTTGGTTTAAGCGGGATAGCTCGTTCGATCGTAGAGCAGTTTCTGAGCAATTCCAGCGGAGTTTGCTGGAACCTGTTGTACCGCTGGAATCTCTTCCAACGGTGGAACTGGTCCCACCGGCGAGTCATCCGCAAAAAGCCAGGGAAAAAGGGGGTGAACAGCGTGAAGGTCACTGTCACTGAGCAGTCCATTCCGTCGGTTTCGACCACCAAGACGGTTTAGAGCTTCAGAGGGGCCGGCCTCCTGGGAGCTGGCCCCTCCTTCTTCCCCGCCCCCACCGATCCGGCACAATCGCCCGATGCGGCACAACCCGGCCCACGCGATCACGGACCCGGAGGCGGTCCGTGATCTGGTCCGCGAGAACCCTTGGGCGATCATCGTCAGCGACAACGACGGCGAGCTCGCGGCCTCCCACTACCCGGTGCTCCTCGACGAGGACGCCGAGGACCTCGCCCTGCTGACCCACGTCGGCCGGCCCGACGAGGAGGTGCACGGCTTCGGCGACCGGGAGGTGCTGGTGATCGTCCAGGGCCTCCACGGCTACGTGTCGCCGAGCTGGTACGGGCCCGAGGCGACGCGGGCGCCGACCTGGAACTTCAGCGTCGCCCATATATATGGGGTGGCCGAGGTGCTCGGCGACGACGAGAACCTGGCGACGCTGACCCGGCTGGTCGAGCGCTTCGAGCGCCACGTCGAGGAGCCCCTTTACCTGGACCGGGAGTGGGGGCGGCAGGTCGCGAAAGGAACGGTGGGGCTGCGGATCCCGGTGAGCCGCTTCGTCTGCAAGCGCAAGCTGAGCCAGGACAAGGACGACCTGAGCCGGCGCCAGGTGATCGCGATGCTGCGCGAGCCCGGCCCCTACCAGCACCCGGCGCTGGCCGACGAGATGGAGCGCGAGTGGGCGGCCGAGCGCGGCGCGGCGGGAGAGCGAGCGTGACCGAGGACGCGCCGATCGTCGTCGCCGACGCGCCGGAGCGCAGCCGCTTCGAGGTGACCGTCGACGGCGAGCTCGCCGGCTTCCTCGTCTACCGCTCCCGCAAAGGGGTGCTCGCCCTCGTCCACACCGAGGTGGAGGACCGCTTCGAAGGCCGCGGCCTCGGCGGCCGGCTCGCCCGCTTCGCCCTCGACCAGGCGCGGGCGGAAGGCCTCGCCGTCCTCCCCTTCTGCCCGTTCGTGAACGCCTGGATGAAGCGCCACCCTGAGTACGTGGACCTCGTCCCCGCCGCCGAACGGGCGAATTTCGATCTTTAGGCGCGGCGATGTCGCTTTCGCGGCGTCGGCTCCGACACACTCCCGAAGGCGCCGCCGGCGCCACTGACAAGGAGGTAGACGGATGAAGTTCATGCTGCTGCAGCACTACGGCCGGGTCGAGGGCGACGTGCCGCCGATGACCGAGTGGGCGCCCGAGGACGTGCAGGCCCACATCGACTTCCAGGTGAACCTGAACGCGGAGCTGACCGAGCGCGGCGAGCTGGTCGACGCGCAGGGCCTCACCGGCCCGGAGCTGGCGAAGATCGTGCTCGCCACCGACGGCGCGCCGGTCGTCACCGACGGGCCCTTCCCGGAGTCGAAGGAGCTGCTCGCCGGCTACCGCATGGTCGACGTCGAGTCCGAGGAGCGGGCGATCGAGATCGCCGCGCAGTCCTCGGAGGGGCCCGGCCCGAACGGCGTGCCGCTCCGCCAGCAGATCGAGGTGCGCCAGGTCCTGGGGCCGATCGAGGCCTGATGACGGCGGCACCGCGACACCGCGGCGATCTCGAGGACCTGCTGCGCGAGGCCGCGCCGCGGGTCCTCGCCGCGGTGGTGCGGCGCTTCGGCGATTTCGCCGCAGCCGAGGACGCGGTGCAGGAGGCGATGATCGACGCGGCGCGCCAGTGGCCGACGCAGGGGACGCCGGAGAGCCCGACCGCGTGGCTGATCGCGGTGGCCTCGCGGCGGATGACCGACCGGATCCGCGCCGACTCCGCACGGCGGGCGCGCGAGGAGCGCCTCGCGGTGGAACCCGAGCCGGGCCCGACCGCCGAGGCCGACGACACGCTGGCGCTGATCTTCATGTGCTGCCGGCCGGAGCTGACCGCAGCCTCGGCGGTCGCCCTCACGCTGCGCGCGGTCGGCGGCCTCTCGACCGCGCAGATCGCCGCCGCCTTCCTCGTCCCGGAGAAGACGATGACCAGGCGGATCGCCCGCGCGAAGCAGACCGTCGCCGCGGCCGGCGAGCCGTTCGGCCTCCCCGCCGCCGCGGAACGGGCGGAGCGGCTGCGGAGCGCGCTCTCGGTCCTCTACCTGATCTTCAACGAGGGCTACGCGGCGAGCGAGGGGCCCCACCTGGCGCGGACCGAGCTCTCCGCCGAGGCGATCCGGCTGACCCGGATCGCCCGGCTGGCACTGCCGGAGGAGCCCGAGGTCGCGGGCCTGCTGGCGCTGATGCTGCTCACCGACGCGCGGCGCCCCGCCCGCACCGACCGGCGCGGCGAGCTCGTGCCGCTCGACCAGCAGGACCGCTCGCTCTGGGACGCGGCCGCGATCGCCGAGGGACACCGGGTGCTGAACGAGGCGATCGCCGCGGGAGCGGTCGGCCCCTACCAGCTGCAGGCCGCGATCGCCGGCGCCCACGACCGGGCCCGGCGCGCCGAGGACACCGACTGGGGCGAGATCCTCGCCCTCTACGGTCTGCTCGAACGGGTCGCGCCGGGTCCGATGGTCTCGCTGAACCGCGCGGTCGCGGCGGCGATGGTCGACGGGCCGCGGGCGGGGCTCGAGCTGCTGGCCGAGGTCGAGCCGCAGTTGGGCGGCCACCATCGCGTGCACGCGGTCCGCGCCCACCTGCTCGAGCTGGCCGGCGACGGCGCGGGGGCCCACGCCGAGTACGTGCGCGCCGCCGAGCTGACCGCGAGCCTCCCCGAGCAGCGCTACCTGACCAAGCGCGCGGCGGCGCTGTCGGGCGCCGCTTGACGCCCGCCCGCCCGGCACTCAAGCTGGATCGGCCTTGCTCTACTTCAGCGACCCCTCCAGCCTGCAACACGACCCCCGCGACGCGATGCCCGGGCACCCCGAGTCGCCGCCGCGCCTGGTCGCGATCGAACGGCGGCTCGAAGACGAGGCGTGGCTCGGTTGGGAGCGGCGGCCGGCGGCGGCGGCGAGCACCGAGCAGCTGGAGCTGATCCACACCCCTCGCCACGTCACCGCGATCCGCGAGCTGAGCGAGGCGGGCGGCGGCGCGATCGACGTCGAGACCTACGACGGCCCGCACTCGTATGTCGCGGCGGCGCACGCGGCCGGGGGAGCGGCGGCCATGGTCCGGGCGCTGCTGGCCGGCGAGGCGAAGGCGGGCTTCAGCGCGCTGCGACCCCCCGGCCACCACGCCGAACCGGAGGTGGCGATGGGCTTCTGCCTCTTCAACTCGGTGGCGATGGCCGCGGCGACGGCGGTCGAGGAGCTCGGCGCCGACCGGGTGCTGATCCTCGACTGGGACGTCCACCACGGCAACGGCACCGAAGCGATCTTCGCCGAGCGCGACGACGTGCTGCTGATCTCGATCCACCAGGAGCTGATCTGGCCGGGGACCGGGCTGGCCGAGGACGTCGGCGAAGGGCGGGGCGAGGGCTTCACGATCAACATCCCGATCCCGGAAGGATCCGGGCGCGACGTCTTCCTGTCGCTGATCGACCGGGTGGTGGCGCCGGTCGCCGGTGAATTCGCGCCCGACCTGATCCTGGTCTCGGCCGGCTACGACGCCCACTTCGAGGACCCGCTCGCGAGCCTGGCGCTGACCGCCGAGGACTTCGGCCAGATGGCGGTCGAGGTGCGCGAGCTGGGGGCGCGGCTGGACGCGCCGGTCGGCGCCGTGCTCGAGGGCGGCTACGCGCCGAAGGCGCTCGCCGACTCGGTGGCGACGACGATGTGGGGCCTCGGCGGCCTGGGCGAGCCGGCCACCGCGCCGGAGACGGCGGTGGCCGCCGCGGCGGCGGCCCGGGTCGCGCGCTTCTGGCCGGCTGTCCGATCGTGATCGGCGGCGCGCGGCGGTAAGTTGCCCGGCGTGAATTCGCCGCGCCCGATCGTCCTCCTCGCCCTGCTCGGGGCGCTCGCGGCGCTGCTCGCCGCGACCGGGACCGCGGGCGCCGCGCCGCACAAGCGCAAGAAGCCGATCCCGCCGCCGGCGAAGGTGAAGATCGGTCGCGTCGAGCTGGCGCGCACCCCGAGCGGGCGCCCCGCCCTCCTGGTCGCCGTCCGCTACCCGATCCAGGCCGCCGGGCGGCCGGCCTCGGTGGCGTTCGAAATCGAGGGCAAGCCGCTCGCCGGTCCGCACGGCGACGTCGTCTTCCATCGGCTGAGCGCCGGCGCGCCGCGGCGGCCGGAGCGCCGGCGGACGTTCACGTTCGTGCATGAGTTCAGGCTCGACCCGGCCCTCATGCGGTCGCTGTCGAAGCCCTGGGGCGAAGGGCGTCGGGCAACGGTCCTCGTCTCGACCTGGGCGGGGATCGACATCGATGACGACGGCCGCGTCGACATCGGCCCGAACCGGGTCCTCGAGCGCGTCGTGCACCTGGGCCGCGCCACCGGCTCCGCGTCCGCGTCGGCGTCCTCGGAACCCTTCTGCGCCTCACCGCCGATCGTCGAACTGGCTCCCCGCGGCCACACCAAGATCGCGCTGCCCGCCTGCACCCGGCCGGTGCGCTGGAGCGTCACCTCCGGCACGAGCGCCGGCCACGTCCGCCTCGCCGGCGCCCACCTCGACTACACGGCGCCGCGCACGCCCGGCACCGCGACGATCGGCCTCGACCACACGACCGTCGTCGTCAAGGTCGTCCAGCCCTGGGCGACGCTGACGCCGGCCGGGTCCTCGAACCCCGGCCCGGTCGTGCGCGCGATGGGCGACTCGGTCACCGCGGGCTTCGGCTTCTACGGCGACGGCAAGCCGATGTCGTTCCTCTCGCTCTACGAATGCAAGCCGGTGGGGTCGGAACTCGACGACGCCTGCTCCTCGAACTCGACCGCCACCGCCAACGGCCTCTCGAAGGTCCCCTACGCGCCCGACTACGGCCTCGCCAACAACGTCTCCTGGGCGGCCCAATGGGCGAACGAGTACGGGGTCACGAACTACAAGAACTTCGCCGTGAGCGGGTCGGAACCGAGCAACTGGGTGCCGGGCGGCGACCTCGGCGAAACCACCGAACAGATCGAGTCGGAAGACCCGGACTACATCCTGATGACGATCGGCGCCAACCCGATCCTCTCCAACACCCTGTTCGGGCTCGGGTCGATGGCGTGCGCGCTGGAGGCCGACATCGTCGGCGGCTACCGCGAATGCGTCGAAGCGTCGTTCGAAGAAGTCCACCTGCGGCGCGAACTGAAGAAGCTCTACACGAACCTGGTGGAAAAGACGCGCGCGACGATCTACCTGATGCAGTACCACCTGGCGATCCCGAGCTCGGCGCTCGCCTACAGCGCGACCCAGATCGCGGAGATGGGGAAGCTGATGAACCAAACGATCGCGAGCGTCGCCCAGGAAGTGAACCCGAGCCGCCTCAAGGCCGTGACGCCGCCGCACTTCAACGTCGGCATCAGCCTCGAACCGGTCTACCCGTCGAGCTACACCTGCTCCTACTTCGAATACGGCGTCGACGGGCCGAGCGTGCAGTCGACGCCGACCCAGGACGAGCTCGAGGCCGGCCACTACCTCTCCTTCTGCGGCGGCCCCCAGGGGGGCGGCGAACCGTGGGTGATCGGCGCCGACACCGGCATCCATCCGAGCCCGGCCGGGTATGCGCAGATGGCCGGCGCGGTGCCGGCCCCCGCCCCCGGCGGTTGACGATCTCCCCCGGCGGCCGGGAAGAGTGGGACCGACCGGCGCAGGAGGCGCACGGCGGGGGCTGACCCGCCGTGCGCTCCGCCGCGCTCAGCCGATCGCCGCCTCCAGTGCCGCGGCGCCGCCGGCCATTCCCGCCATGTTGGGGTGGACCGGGGCCGAGAGTTCGCCCGGGATCAGCGGTTCGACCCAGCGGGTCGAGCTGCCCTTGCAGGCGTCGTGGCCGATGCTCGGGGTGTACCAGTCGACCAGGGTCGCGCCGTTGGCCGCGGCCGTCGTCGCCAGCATCGCGTTCAGCCGTTCCTCGGTCGCGTGCAGGTAGGGCACGTCGCCGAAGCTGAGCGGGACCGTCGGCCAGCAACCGCTGCCGCTCGGCAGGATGTCCGGATAGTCGACGACGAACACGCGCGCGTCGGGCGAGCGGGTGTGGATGCCCTGCAGGACCGCCGCCACCTTCGGCGCCGTGTTGGCGATCCGTTCGGCCAGCTGGTCATGGCCGCCCGGGTCGTATTTGTCCTTGCACGGGGTCGAGAACGGGTTGTAGGTGATGCAGCTCTCGAGGATTTCCGAGAACCCGATGTCGTTGCCGCCGATCGTCAGCGAGACGATTTCGGTGCTCGCCGAGAGGCCGTTGAACTGGGGCGGGTTCGGCCCCGGTTCGACGTTCTGCGCTTCGGTCATGTCGGCGGTGGTCGCGCCGCTGCAGCTGACGTCGGTGAGCGTCAGCCCTTTCGCCGCGGCGGTCAGGTGCGCGTAGTTGTGGTCCGAGCGCAGACAGCCGAGCGGGTTCAGCGACTGGTTGGGGATCAGCGGCCCGGCGGCATATGAGTCGCCGAGCGCGGTGTAGGTGGCCGCGGCGGCGGCCGCCGCGGCGCCGAGCAGCGCCATCGCGACCACGACGAGCGCCAACGCCGCCCGTCTGGCCCTTGCAGATGCATGCATGAACTTCTCCTTCCCATACACGGTGGTCCCTGCCTCCCGTGAACTCCCTGCGGGAATTAATGCTCAGAATCGTTTGTTTTTAAACCCCTGGTGGACCAAAGATCGACCTCAGAGGTCGATCACGCTCCCGATCGTCACCGTGCGGTCGGCGGGGAGGTGGAAGTAGTCGGCGGGGCTCGAGGCGTTGCGGGCGAGGGCGAGGTAGAGCTGCTTGCGCCAGCGCCGCATGCCGCCGGGGCGGTCGGTGGGCCGGAGCGTCACCTGCGAGAGGTAGTAGACGGCGTCCTGCTCCCGGGCGTCGCCCTCGAGCCCGCGGGTGCAGGCGATGGCGACGAGGTGGGGCACTTTGATCGGTTCCTGGAAGCCGACTTTGGCGGTCAGGTGGGAGATGCCGTCGTCCTCGTAGCCGAGGTTGTCGACGACCAGGTGCTCCTCCTCGGAGACGTAGGGGGTGCGGGTCGTCTCGATCGAGATGATCACTATCGACTCGTGCAGGGCGTGCGCGTATTTGAAGCTGGCGCGGAGGGCGAGCGGCGTCGTTTCGCGGCGCGCGTTCAGGTAGACGGCCGTGCCGGGGGTGCGCGGCGGCGGCGGGTCGGCCCGATGGAGCTCGTCGACGAAGGACTGCAGCGAGCCCTCCGCCTCGGTGCGCAGGTCGCGGATTTCGCGCGTGCCGCGGCGCCAGGTGCTGAGGATGGCGAACAGCGCGATGCCGACCGACAGCGGGAACCAGCCGCCGTGCGCGGTCTTGGTCAGGTTCGCGCCGAGGAAGGCGAGGTCGACGGTGAAGAAGACGGCGGCGAAGATGCCGACCATCCACCCCGGTTCCTTCCACAGCGCCCGGGCGACGACGAGGAAGAGCAGCGTGTCGGCGGTGATCGTGCAGGTGACCGCGATCCCGTAGGCGGAGCCGAGCGCGGTCGAGGAGCCGAAGCCGATCACCAGCGCGACCACCGTGATCAGCAGGAACCAGTTGACGGCCGGGAGGTAGACCTGTCCGATCTCTGCGGCGGAGGTGTGGCGGATCTGCAGCCGCGGCAGGAAGCCGAGCTGGATCGCCTGCTTGGTCACCGAGAAGGCGCCCGAGATCACCGCCTGCGAGGCGATCACCGTCGCCACCGTCGCCAGCACCACCATCGGCACCCGACCCCAGTGGGGGATCAGCAGGAAGAAGGGGTTGGCGATCGCGCTCGGGTCGCTGACGATCAGCGAGCCCTGGCCGAGGTAGTTCAGGGTGAGTGCCGGGAAGACGACGAAGAACCAGGCGCGTTTGATCGGCGGGCGGCCGAAGTGGCCCATGTCGGCGTAGAGCGCCTCGGCGCCGGTGATCGCCAGCACGACCGCGCCGAGCGAGATGAAGGCGGTGCCGAAGTGGCGGCCGAAGAACTCGACGCCGTAGGTCGGCGAGAGCGCCTTGACGATCTCCGGGTGGGCGACGACGCGGCCGAGCCCGGCCACCGCGATCACCACGAACCAGAAGAGCATCAGCGGGCCGAAGACGCGACCGATCCGCTGGGTGCCGAACCTCTGCACGGCGAAGAGCCCGACCAGCACGGCGATCGTCCCGGGCACCACCAGCGAGTGGATGCTCGGCTCGACGACCTTCACCCCTTCGACCGCCGAGAGGACCGAGATCGCCGGGGTGATCATCCCGTCGCCGTAGAACAGCGCGACGCCGAACATGCCGACCGCGATCAGCGCGAACTTCACCTTCGCACTGTCCAGCTCGAGGCCTTCGATCTTCGCGATCAGCGCCAGGATCCCGCCCTCCCCTTCGTTGTCGGCGCGCATGATGAAGAGGACGAACTCGATCGAGACGATCAGGGTGATCGCCCAGAAGACCAGCGAGATCACGCCGAAGACGTCCGCTTCGGTCGGCTTCACCGCCCCGTGATCGGCGGAGAACAGCGTCTGCAGCGAGTACAGCGGGCTGGTGCCGATGTCGCCGAAGACGACGCCCAGCGCGCCGAGCGCCAGCGCGGCCATGCCGAGTTGGCGGCGGGCATCGCGCCCGATCGAGGTCGTCGCCATCGCCCGAAACCTAGGCGATGACCCTCAGGGGTGGCGGAAGGCGGCGCATGCGAGACTTGGGCGATGGCTTCGCGGATTCCGGATCCCACCGAGTCGGTGCGGCACCAGCTGCGGCCGCTCTTCGACCAGATCGTGATCAAGGAGCTCGATCAGGATCGGGTGCGGCGGTCGGGGCTGGTCGTGCCGCCGGGGACGCACGAGCCGCCGCCGGAACAGGGGATCGTGCTCGCGGTCGGGCCGGGGCTCGACTGGTGGGCCGGGGCCGGGGTCGAGATGCCGGTCGAGGTCGGCGACCACGTCGTCTTCCCGGCGAGCGCCGGGGTGTGGGTCGAAGTCGACGAGGAGCGCCTCCTCGTCTGCCGCGTCACCCAGCTGCTCGGCGTGCTCGAGTCGGCCTCGATCAACGACTGACGCGAGGCGCGGGCGAGGGGCGAGGTGCGGGTGCGCGCGCGCAGGTCAGGCTCGCCGGGGTGAAGGTCACGTCGATCGGGGACGTCGTCGTCCCAGGCCTTGAAGAGCCACTGCTCCGGCGGGCGTTCGACCCGCATGGCGATCCGCTCTGGCGTCGCGGGCACCGCTTCGGCGTCGGCCTTCTCGGCGACCAGGTCGAGGTCGCTCTCCGAGGGCCGCCCGCCCCGGCGGCCGAGCCGGTTGCGGGCCATCGGCACCGACTGGTGGACGACCGAGCTGCGCGCGAGCGCCGCCGGGCCGATCCCCTGAGGCGCGCGCCGGTCCTCAGTTGGCCGAGGGCGCGGCCGAGGCAGCGCGACGCGGATCGGAGCGCTTGATCCGCAGCATGCAGTCATCGGCGGAGCGCATCAGCGTCTCGAAGTCCTGGCCGTCGTCGGGGAAGACGGCCCAGCCGACCGAGGCGCTCGAGGCCGGGAGGTCGTCGACGGGGCCGCCGAGGCCGACAGCGGCGCGCACCGCTTCGGCCATCCGCGCGGCGCCTTCACCGTGCGCGCCCGGGGCAACGATCGCGAACTCGTCGCCGCCGATCCGCGCCAACGTGTCGGTCGAGCGCAGGACCGAGTGGATGCGCGCGGTCGCCTCCTGCAGCACCGCGTCGCCGACCTGGTGGCCGTGGCGGTCGTTCACGCCCTTGAAGTCGTCGAGGTCGAGGATCAGGAGCGTCAGCGGGCTGGGGTCGAGCTCGCGCCGGCCGAACGGCCGCGTGCGCCGATCCAGCTCCCGCTTCATCGTCGCGTCGAAGTAGCGCCGGTTGTGGACCCCGGTGAGCGGATCGCGGTTGGCGAAATCGCGCTGGCGGACCTCGGCGGCGACCAGCCGCTTCTTCAGCCCGACCATCACCCAGGTCGCGACGAGGAAGCCGACCGCGAGGGCGATGTAGCGGGGCAGGAAGGCGTTGTCGATCGCGTCGGGGTCGTAGATCAGCGGCGCCCCGGCGAAGGCGATCAGCTCGATCGCCAACGGCCAGGCCCAGCGCTCGGGGAAGAAGAAGGCGGCGTAGAGCAGCGGGCAGACCAAGAGCGGCTGGATGTAGGAGAGCGAGCCGCCGGTCATGTAGATCGCCAGCCCCGCGACCGGCACCGTCGCCACCATTCCGAGGGCGAGCGCATCGATAGAGGCGCGCTCCCAGGGAATCCAGCCGACGACGCTGGCGAAGCCGTAGAGGAAGACGAACGCACCGAGCAGCAGGACGAGTGGCGTCGCCACATGGTCGGAACCAGGCAGGAAGATGTCGACCACCCCGACCAGCGCCGAAGCCATCCAGAGGAAGCCGGAGATCCGCCCCATGCGCGCCCGCTCGTCGGGCGCTTCGGCAAATGCGGCGCGTGCCTGGCTGATCTGCTCCGGGATCGTCTGCACTCCCCCTCTATTCGGCCGAAGCGGGCACGTGGATTAGGCCGATGCCCGAATTTAGGCGTTTATGCCAGAGATTCCGCTGAGCGGCGGGGGCGGATCCGGGGAAGAGAGGCTGGGCTGGGGCTGGGCGAGGAGGCTGGGCTGGGCGAGGGACGGCCGAGGGACGGCCGAGGGACGGGCAAGGGACGGCCGAGGGACGGCAAAGGGACGCGGCCCTCTCGGCCACGGCCCGGGCAGGCTGTGGCCGTGGCCGAGAGGGCCGGGTCTTCGGGGAGTGTGGAGGGACCCTCGCGGGAGGGTCACGGGAGAGCGACGGATCCGTCACCGATCCGTGACGGAGGTGGGACGTCGTCACGAAGAGCGTGCGAAGCCCACATTTCCTCCCGTGTTGCACAACACCGACGGGGTGCGGTCGTCCTAACCGGCGCTATAGGTCGGTTAGGACGACCGCACCCCGGGGGACCCTCGATCCGGGCCCGGAAAGGGACGGAAGGCGCGCGGGCGTGTGACGTTCCCGGCGTCTTCGTCACGGACCGGGCGTGCGAGACGGGCCTCCCGGAGGAAGCGTGGCGGAGGTGTGACGGAAACGTGGGTTCGTGCCGTCCCTGTGCCGGCTCTCTCACGAACCCCCGCTCCCGTCACGTCCTGGGCGCCTCATGGGGGTCACAGCCTGCCAGGACCCCCATGAGGCGCCCAGGACGGGTCGCCGGCGCCCCGAAGTGGTGCGGACGGCCGCCCCGCAGTGGTGCGGACGGCCCGGGCCGGAGCGGACGCCGGGCCGCAGCGGTGCAGACGCCCGGGTGCCGCAGTGGCGCGGACGGCCTGGCCCGAAATGGCGGACGGCCCGGCCCGGACTCGCGCGGACGGCCCGGGCCGCGAGCGACGGCCGGCCGACGTCCCGGCCCCTACTCCACCTTCCGATATATGAGGTCGAAATCGAAGCCGAAGTCCGCGCCGTCCTCGGCCAGCTCCCAAGTGCCGCGAATCGTCCGACCGCCATCCTCGAAGCGGCCGACGAACCTCTGGGCGAACGGCTCGCCCTCGCGCCAGAGGCGCCACTCGCCGTCGCCGATTGACATCTCGTAGACGCGGCAGACGCCGCGATCGTCGGAGTAGAGCTGGAAGTAGGTGCCATTTGCGCCGTCGCAGCCGATGATCGAGACGCTGTCGGGCGCCTCGGGGACGTCGACTGTGACGCGTTGGACGAGATGCGCGCGGGACTCGTGCCATTCGAAGACGGCCCGGCCGTCACCGTCGACTGGATCGCCGCCGGGTGGGACCATTTCGACCTTCCACTCGCCGACGAGTACCTCGAGCTCCTTCAGGGCATTCTCCGCGGTCGGCTGATCCATCTCCCTAGGGTTACCGATGTGGACCTCGGGATCAACGGACGCGTCGCGCTGGTGATGGGCGCGAGCAAGGGGATCGGGCGGGGGATCGCGGAGTCGCTCGCGCGCGAGGGGGCGCGGGTGGCGATCGCCAGTCGCAGTCGCGAGCGGCTCGACGCGGTGGTCGAAGAGCTCGGCGGCGCCGTGACCGCGTTCGTCGCCGACGCCGGGGACCTCGACCGACTGCGGGAGCTCTCCGGCGAGGTCGAGGCGGCGCTCGGGCCGATCGACATCCTCGTCGCCAACACCGGCGGCCCGCCCCAAGGCGGCTCGCTCGACAACTCGCTCGAGGAGTGGGAGGAGGCCTTCCGCTCCCTGGTGCTCGGGGTGCGGGTGCTGGCCGAGGGCGTCCTGCCGGGGATGCGCGAGCGGGGCTGGGGCCGGATCGTCAACGTCGGCTCCAACTCGACCGTCGAGCCGATCCCGAACCTCGCGATCTCCAACTCGCTACGCCAGGCCGCGGTCGGCTTCCTGAAGACGCTCTCGCGCGAGGTCGCGGCGGACGGGATCACGGTGAACACCGTCGTCACCGGCAAATTCCAAACCGATCGGCTGGCGGAGAACGAGGGGTCGATGGAGATGGCCGAGCGGAACGCACGGGAGACGGTCCCGGCGCGACGCCTCGGCCTCCCGGAGGAGTTCGGCGACCTCGTCGCCTTCCTCGCCTCCGACCGCGCCGCCTACATCACCGGAACGATGATTCCCATCGACGGCGGTTTACTGAGATCCGTCTGACGTCGTAGAACCAAGCGATGGCGTGCCGGCGGCGGAGCGGCAGTGCTCTGCACGACGCGGAGCCGACGGTGCGGCAGCGCGCTGGTTATACAGCGTCGGACGCCTCGCGCATCGCCGGGTAGATGATCACGTCGCGGAGCGTTTTGCTCCCCGTCATCAGCATCAGCAACCGGTCGATCCCCAGCCCGCAGCCGCTCGCCGGCGGCATGCCGTATTCGAGCGCCCGCACGAACTCGAGGTCGGTCGGGTGCGGATCCTCCTCCACCCCGCTCTCCTGCCGTTCGCGCTGGCCGACGAAGCGTTCGCGCTGTTCGACCGGATCGTTGATGTCGGTGCCGCCTCCGACTATCTCCAGGCCGGCGACGATGCCGTCGAACGCCTCACACACCTTCGGGTCGTCAGGGTGCTTCTTCACCAACGGCCAGATGTCGATCGGCAGCACGGTGATGAAGGTCGGCTGGATCAGCTTCGGCTCGACCAGCTTGCCCTGCAGGGTGTCGACGAGCGCCGCCCAGTCGTCGGTCTCCTCGGCGTCGTCACCGGCCAGCTCGGCCAGCTCGTCGCGGCTCGCCTTGTAGATGTCGACACCGGTCTCCTTCAGCAGCTCGTCGCGCAGGACGACGCGCGGCCACGGTGCCTTGAAGTCGATCTCCACCCCGTCGCGCTCGATCACCGTCGTCCCCATCACCTTCTCGACCACGGTCGAGACGAGGTTCTCCTGGAACTCCATGACGCCGTTCCAGTCGGCGCCGCCGACGAACATCTCGAGCATCGTGAACTCGGGATTGTGGTTCGGCGACATCCCCTCGTTGCGGAAGAACTTGCCGAACTCGTAGACGTCCTCGAAGCCGCCGACGATCGCCCGCTTCAGGTAGAGCTCGGTCGCCGTGCGCAGGAAGAGGTCGCGGTCGAGCGCGTTGTGGTGGGTGACGAAGGGGCGCGCCGCGGCACCGCCGGTCAGCCGCTGCAGGACCGGCGTTTCCAGCTCGACCCAGCCGCGCTCGTGCAGGTACTCGCGGATCGCGAAGGTCAGCTCGGAGCGCTTCTTGAAGATCTCCCGTGACGATTCGTTGGCGATCAGGTCGAGCTCGCGCTGGCGGTAGCGCACCTCCGGATCCTTGATCCCGTGAAAGAGGTCCGGCGGGTCTTTCAGCGCCGGCGCCAGCAGCGTGCAGGTCTCGACGCTGATCGCGAGCTCCCCGCGTTTCGTCACATAGAGGACGCCCTCGATTCCGACGATGTCGGCGAGGTCGAGCTCTTCGATCCGCTCGAAGGCCTCCTCGCCGAGCTTGTCGCGGCGCGCGTAGGCCTGGATCGTGCCGCTCACGTCGCGGACGTCGAAGAAGACGACTTTGCCGTGACCGCGCCTGCCGGTCACCCGGCCCATCACGCGGTACCGGTGCTCCGGGTGCTCGCCCTCGGCGAGCTCGCCCGCCTCGAGCGCCGGCTTGTGCGCGGCAATGATGTCGGCGGCGTGGTCGCGCGGCAGGAAGCTGTGCGGATAAGGGTTGACCCCTTCCGCCTTCAGCCTCTCCACCTTGGCGCGGCGATTCGCCTCGCTCGCACCCGACGTGTCCGCCGAGCGATCGCCCTTGGCGGGCGCCTCGGGCTCGTCCGTCACGGCGCCAGGCCGACCGAGACCCGCTCGTTGCCCTCGTAGTCGCGCAGCGTTTCCGCGTCGCGCAGCATCTCGCGCATCGCCGGGCCGTGGTGGGTGTCGTGCTCGAGCGCCAGCTTCGTCCCCGACGGCGTTTCCGCGATCAGCCCGCGGATCACCCCGAGGCCGTCCGCCCCGCAGTCGCCGGTGATCGCGATCAGCGGCTCGGCGTGGATCTCCGGCGAGCGCTGGTCGATCGTCGCGTCGCTGATGTAGGGGAGGTTGGCGATCACCAGGTCGACGCCGCCGATGTCGTCGGGCAGCCCCTTGGCCACCCGGACGTCGAGGTCGAGGCCCAGTCGCTCGGCGTTCTCGCACGCTGCTTCGACGGCCTCCGGCGAGAGGTCCGAGGCGGTGATCTTCAGGTCGGGACGCTCCGACATCAGCGCCAGGGCGATCGCCCCGGAGCCGGTGCCGACCTCGTGGACGCGCGCGCCCTGCGGCAGCTTCGTCCCCACCTCGACCAGCAGCTCGGTCTCCTTGCGCGGCCACAGGACGCGCGGGTCGACCGCGATCTCGAGTTCGCGGAACGGCGCCCGGCCGAGCACGTAGGCGAGTGGCTGGTGTTCCACGCGCTTCTTCAGCTTCTCCTCGATCGCGGCGGCCGCCTCCCCGGAGACGTCGTCGGCGCTGTCGACCGAGAGCTCCGCGGGTTTGACGCCCAACGCGTCGGCCACGATCGCTTCCGCGTCCTCGCGCGGGGAATCGATCCCCACCGCGGCCAGACGCTCCGCCGCATCGTCGACCAACGCGCTCACGGTGCGCGCCGAAGGACCCTCCTGCTTCTCAGTATCTACAGGCGACATTCCCCGCCTATCCTCTCGTTGTCAGACCACTCTAGAACTCTTGCGCATGCCATGGTACCGATTTTCGCTCAAACAGCGGGTTGCAGGGCATCGCGCGACTCTTCCGCCGACGGTCGGCCGATGCCGCCGTGGCGATGCACCACGATAGCGATCCAGATCGCTCCGACCGCCAACATCGCCAAAGACTCCAGCTGCGCGGCCGTGAGGCCCAACGAATCGCGGGTGTTGCGGCGCAGGAACTCGACCAGGAAGCGCTCCGTTCCCGCGTACATGAGGTAGAGCGCGAAAAGGCACCCGGCGCGCACGCGGTCGCGCAGCCGCCAGAGGATCCAGGCGCCGAAGCCCATCGCCAGCGTCTCGTAGACCGGCGTCGGCTGGACCGGCACCTTGGTCGGTTCGGTCCCGTGCGGGTAGGCCATCGCCCACGGCCCGTTCCAGGGCTTGCCGTAGTCGCCGTCGCCGGAGAGCTGGCAGCCGCAGCGCCCGAGCGCGTAGCCGAGCGCCAGCGCCGGGGCGGCGACGTCCAGCAGCGTCAGGTTGAGGAAGTCACGCCACCATGCCCAGAGGATCACGAAAAGCGCACCGCCGATCGCGCCGCCGTACCAGACCAGCCCCGAGCCGCTGAAGAGGTGGCCGACGAGGTCGCCCTTCACCGCGGAGTAGTTCTGCACGATGAAGTAGACGCGCGAGCCGACCAGCCCGCCGAGCAGCGCCGCGAACCCCATCTCGTAGCCCCAGTCCGGCGGCTTGCCGAGCTCCCCAAAGCGCTTCCAGACCAGCGCCCCGGCGGCGAGGAACGCGAGGGCGAAGCAGAGGCCGAAGGTCTGGATCGTGAGCGGGCCGAGGTGGAGCTCCGGGTACATCGGCGTACCTTCGCAGGCCGGCCCGGCGCCCGCTCAGGCGAGCAGCAGCTCGAGCAGCGCCTTCTGCGCGTGCAGTCGGTTCTCGGCCTGGTCGAAGACGGCGGACTGCTCGCCGTAGAGGACGTCGGCGGTGATCTCGTCGCCAGGATGGGCCGGAAGGCAGTGCATGACGATCGCCGAGTCCTTCGCCGCGGCGAGGAGGTCGGCGTCGAGGCGGAACGGGGCGAGGTCGCGGCGCCGGCGCTCCTCGTCTTCGTCGCCCATGCTGACCCAGACATCGGCGTAGAGCGCGTCGGCGTCGGCGGCCGCGGCGCGCGGGTCGTTCGTCAGCTTCACCCCGTGCGCCTCCTCCAGCTGGTAGTCGGCGGGGGCGGCGACGACGACTTCGACCCCGGCGAGCTCCCCCAGCACGGCCAGCGAGCGCGCCACGTTGTTGCCGTCGCCGACGTAGGCGAGGCGCAGGCCGGCGAGGTCGCCGAAGCGCTCGCGCAGGGTGAGCAGGTCGGCGATCGCCTGGCAGGGGTGGTGCAGCGGGGTGAGGGCGTTGACGACCGGGACGTCGGCGGCCTTCGCCAGCTCGACCACCCGTTCGTGGGACCCGGAGCGGATCACCACCGCGTCGACCATCCGCGAGAGGACGCGCGCGGTGTCGCCGATCGACTCGCCGCGCGAGAGCTGCATTTCGTCGCCGCGCAGCACCACCGGGTGGGCGCCGAGCTCGGCGACGCCGACGTCGAAGGAGATGCGGGTGCGGGTCGAGGGCCGCTCGAAGACGAGCGCGACGCTGCGCCCGGCCAGCGAATCGGCGCCGAGTCGGCCACCCGCGCGCGACGGGTCGCGCCCAGCTTTGAGGTCGGCGGCACGGTCCAGCAGGCGCTCCAGCTCGAAGGCGCCCAGCTCTTCGCCGGTGAGGAAGTCTCGCTTTGCCAAGGCGCCGATACTAGTGCCGTGACCGCCGGCGCCCCCTTCCCCGGAGCTCTCCGATGGAGCTGACCGTCCTCTGCTGGAACCTGTTCCACGGCCGCGACTTCCCGCCGGACCCGGAGCTGCGCACCTGGCGCTCGCGCCTCCTGCGGCTCGACGAGTCGAACGAGACGCACGTCCAGGTCAACCGCGACCTCAGCACGGAGTTCGCGACGCTGCTAGCGGGCGCCGCCTGGGACGTGGCGATGCTGCAGGAGTGCCCGCCGCGCTTCGCCGGGCCGCTGGCGCGAGCGAGCGGCGCCGAGTACCACCGCGTCTTCACCTCGCGCAACGAGCTCGGCTTCTGGCGGGCGCTCCTGGCGCGGCAGAACCCGGACCTGATGGCGAGCGGCGAGGGCGGCTCCAACACGACGCTCGTGCGGGTGCCGGGGAGGCTCGGCGGGATCGCCGAGCGGCGCGAGCTGGAGATCCACGCGGGCGAGCCGGAGCGACGGGCGATGGCGTTCACGCGGACGGCGTCGGGCCTCTGCGTCGCCAACCTGCATGCGACGAACGACCGGCCGCGGCTGGCGACCGAGGACGTGCTGCGCGGCGCGCGGGCGGCAAGCGAGTGGGCCGGCGACGCGCCGCTCGTCTTCGGCGGCGACCTGAACCTCCGCCCGGCCGAGGACCCGGAGGTCTTCGAACGCCTCGCCGCCGACTTCGGCCTCGACTCGCCGACGACCGGGCCGAAGCAGATCGACCACGTGCTCGTGCGCGGGCTCGAGGTCGTCGCGGCACCCGCCCAGTGGCCGGCCGAGCGGCGCGAGCTGCCGATCGACGGGAAGGCCCTCCGCCTCTCCGACCACGCACCGGTCGAGGCCCGCTTCGCGAGACGGGACCCGCCGGTCCTCGCAAATTGAGATATTCGGGTCGTGGGTAGTGGCAACGCACATCCAAGGGGGGCGCATGGCTGACAAAAAAGACACCAAAGCCAAACCGGCAAAAGCAAAAGCCAAACCTAAAAAACCGGCCGCCAAAAAAGCCAAACCGAAAGCGGCAGGCAAAAAAACGACGGCGACCAAAGCGAAAAAAGCCGCGCCGTCGAAATCGACGTCGAAACCGAAACCCAAAGCGAAATCGGTCGGCCTCGACAAAAGCTTCGCCCAGCTCCGCGACTCGCTCGAGCACAGCGTCACGCTGAGCCGCGAGCGCATCCAGGAGGTCGTCGACGACGCGGTCAAACGCGGGCGGATGACCCACGGCGACGCCGAGAAGATGATCGGCGAGCTGCTGAAACGGGGGCGCAAACAGACCGACGCGTTGCTCACGGAGCTGGAGAAAGTCGTACGCCAGGCGCGCAGGAGACTGCCTTAGTGGAGTCGGGGACGCACACCGAGGCGCCGCGGAAGGCGCCGCGTCGCGGCGAGCGGCTCGAGGTGGAGATCGACTCGCTCGCCTTCGGCGGCCGCGGGGTCGCCCGCGCCGACGGCTTCGTCGTCTTCGTCGCTGGCGGGCTGCCCGGTGACCGCGTCCTCGCCGAGGTGACGAAAGGCAAGAAGCGCTTCGCCGAGGCGCGGGCGGTCGAGCTGCTGCGGCCGGGCGCCGACCGCCTCCCGGACCGCTGCGTCCACGGCCGCGAGCCGTGCCCCGGCGCCCCCTGGCAGGGCCTCGCCTACGAGCGCCAGCTGGCCGAGAAGCAGGCCCAGGTGGAGGACTCGCTGCGCCGCATCGGCGGCCTCGACGACTTCGAGATGGAGCCGATCGTCCCCGCCCTCGAAGAGTGGCGGTACCGCAACAAGCTCGAGTATTCCTTCGGCGAGGGCGCCGTCGGCACCGCCGACGAGGGGGTTGCGCTCGGCTTCCACGCACGCGGACGCTGGGACGTGATCGTCGACGTCGACGACTGCAAGCTGGCGAGCGAAGCCGGCAACGCCGCCCGCAACGGCGTGCGCGAATGGGCACGGATGGAGGACGTCCCGGCCTACGACGCGCGGGCGCGGCGCGGCGTCCTGCGCAACCTCGTCGTCCGCGAGGGGCGTCGGACCGGCCAGATCCAGACCCGCCTGGTGACCACGCCGGAGCGCCTGCCGCGGCCGCCGGTCGACCTCCACACGACGATCGAGGGAGACAGCGGCTCCACCGACGGCCCCACCGGGGCGCTCGGCGAAGAGCGCCTGCGCGAGGTCCTCTGCGGCCTCGACTTCGAGATGTCCCACGGCGCCTTCTTCCAGACCAACACCGAGATGGCCGAGCGCCTCTACGCCGTCGCCCAGGAGTTCGCGGGCCTGACCGGCCGCGAGCGCCTCTTCGACCTCTTCTGCGGCATCGGCACCATCGGCCTCTCGATGGCCGGCGCGGCCGGCGAGGTCTGGGGCCTCGAGATCGTCCCCGAGGCGATCGAAGACGCCGCCCGCAACGCCGAGCGCAACGGCATCGAGAACGCCAAGTTCGTCGCCGGCAACGCCCGCACCGGCGTCCGCCCCCTGCTCGAGGAGGCGGGCAAGCCCGACGTCGTCATCGTCGACCCACCCCGCGCCGGCCTCTCCCAGAAAATCGTCCGCCGCCTGATCGAGTGCGAGGCGAAGAAGATCGTCTACGTCTCCTGCAACCCGACCACCCTCGCCCCGAACGCCGCCCAGCTCGAGGAGGCAGGCTACAAGCTCCGCCGCGTCCGCCCCGTCGACATGTTCCCCCAGACGCCGCATATCGAGTGCGTGGCGTTGCTGGAGAAGGTGGGGTCGGGCGGAGTGGCCGGCGCGGGCTGAGGTTCCGGCGGGTCGACCGCCCACGCCGGGCCGTCCACACCGGCCGTCCACACCGGCCGTCCACGCCACTTGCCCGGGCCCTCCACACCACTTCGCGGACCGTCCACACCAGTTCGGGGGCCGTCCACACCACTTCGGGGCGCCGGAGGGTGTCCTGGGCGCCTCATGGGGGTCCTGGCAGGCTGTGACCCCCATGAGGCGCCCAGGACGTGAGGCGTTCGTGGGGGGGAGGCGGCGGGGGTTCGTCACGAACTCCACGGGTCCGCCACGAACTCCACGGGCTCGTCACGGTCTCTCATGGAATCGGCTTTTCGGGACGCCACCGCGGCGCGCCTGTGGCGCCTTAGTCGCGTATAGAGCGACTAAGGCGCCACGGCAGGACCTGTGGAGCCTTTCTGTCGTATAGCGACAGTTTCTCTCCACAGCAAAACGCTGAGTAGTGGGAAGACATGAGGAAGAAGGGATGAAGCGTCGAGAATCCCACGCTTCTGGTGCCGACGTCCCACTTCGGTGACGCCTCCGTCGCAAGTCAAGTCCCAGGACGTGGTGTAGGAGATCGCCACGATCGCCGGTGAATCGCCCGGCTGCTCAGGCCGCCTGGAGTTCTCTCACCTCCGCTTCGTCTTCGTGGAGTCGATGGCCCCGCTCCTCGAGGAGCGGGGCCATCGAGCCGGCACTGAGGTAGCGGCGGCTGACCAACCACTCGTCGTTCTGCTCGATCGCGAGCATCGTGGTGAGCCGGATGAGGGATGCGTCGTCGGGGAAGATGCCGACCACGTCGGTGCGCCGGCCGATCTCCCTGTTCAGCCGCTCCAGCGGGTTCGTCGAGCGCAGCTTCTTCCGGTGGTCGGCCGGGAAGGCGTAGAAGGCGAGGATGTCCTCCTCGGCCCGCTCCAGCGCCTCGCAGACCTTCGGCAGCCTGCCGTCGAGGGCGGCCACGGCCTCCGAGAGCCGGTCGCGCGCCTCGGCCAGGCCCTCCTGGTTGAAGATCGGCCGGATCAGCGCCGCCAGGGGACCGTGCTCGTCGCGGCGGGCGTGACCGAGGCAGTCGCGTAGAAAATGGACGGTGCAGCGTTGCCACGGCGAGCCGATGACCTGGGCGATCGCCGCCTTCAGCCCCTCGTGGGCATCGGAGATCGCGAGCTGCACGCCGGTGAGGCCGCGCCCCACCAGGCCACGCAGGAACTCGCGCCAGAAGGCCTCGGTCTCGGCCTCGCCGACGTCGGTGCCGATCACCTCGCGGCGCCCCGACTCGTGCACGCCGTGGGCGATCACCAGGCACTTGCGCCGTACCCGACCGCCGTCCCTGACCTTCTCCACCTTGGCGTCGAGCCGGAGGTAGGGATAGCGGCCTTCGAGCGGCCGCGTCCTGAACGCCTCGACCTGCTCGTCGAGCCCGGCCGAGATCCGCGAGACCTCCGAGCGCGACATGCGCAGCCCGAGCGACTCGACCAGCTGGTCGACCTTGCGGGTGGAGACGCCGCAGAGGTAGGCCTGCTGGACCACGTTGAGCAGTGCCTGCTCGGAGCGCTTCCTCGGCTCGAGGAAGGAGGGGAAGTAGCTGCCCTGTCGCAGCTTCGGGATCTGCAGGTCGATCTCCCCGGCGCGGGTGTCCCAGCGGCGGGTGCGGTAGCCGTTTCGGTGGGTGGCCCGGTCGGGGGTGCGCTCGCCGTGCCCGGCGCCGATCAGCTCGGAGACCTCGGCCTCCATCATCTGCTGCACGACCCACCGCAGCGACTCGCGGACCAGGTCGAGGTGATCGTCGCTCAACAGCTTCGCGACGACCTCGTCGGTCGTCATGCTCTGGCTCTCGGCCATCGTGGTGCTCTCCTTTGCGTCGAACTTTGGAAGGTCCGACGATCATGGGCACCGCGGTGGCCGGAACCTCGTTCCGTCCGGCGCGGTCCTACACCACGCTATGGGACGTGACCCCGTCGCACTCCCGTGACCCTCCCGCGAGGGTCGCTCCACACTCCCCCGCACACCCGGCCCTCTCGGCCACGGCCACAGCCCGCCAGGGTCGTGGCCGAGAGGGCCGCGTCCCTCGGCCGCCCCTCGCCCTAGACCGTCCCTCGCCCCCCTGCCAACGAAGAAATAGCGCCGGACTGGCGGGCGGCGGGCAGCAGACTTGCGCGCGGGGGCGCGAGCGGGCAAGCAGCGGCGTGCACGCCGACGAGCGAATAGCCCAGCTATTCGCGAGGAGGTGGGTGCGGCGATGCGCCGGCCGAGCGCGTCATCCGCGCGTGCGGATGCAACCGCCGCCCGCTAGTACGGCGGAAGGTCCTCGTACCACTTGCCGAGCATGCGGAACGCTCGCCAGAAGCGCTGCTTCGCGCCCTCTTCGTCGAGGCTTTCGTCGATGTCGGGGACGTAGAGGGCGTCGATCGTCGGGGTGAAGGCCTGGATCTCGCCCTCCCGCCCTTCGATCGGGCGGGAGAGCGGCACCTGGAGGCCGTTCAGGATCCGGAGGCTCGGCTCGCCCATGACGACGACGATCTTCGGCTGCACGATCGCGATCTCCTCGATCAGGCGGGCGACGCACTCCTGCGGCGCCAGGTCGGGCTCGGCCACGGGGCACTTGACGCAGAGCGTGCCGTAGACGACGAGGGGATCGATCCCCAGCCGTTTGAAGGATTTCATCAGCGCGTTGCCGGAGCGGCCGTAGAAGGCGACCCCCTCCTCGATCTCCGAGGAGAGCGGCGAGTGCTTGAGCATGAAGACGTCCGCCTGCGGGTGGCCGGAGCCGAGCACCGGCATCAGCTTCCCCCGCGGACAGTAGGGGCAATCGAGGATTTCGCGGCTCATCTGGTTGAGCTCGCGGATCGCCCTCTCGAGGTACTTCTCGCGGATCTCGTCGTCGGTGGAGTGCATCGGTCCGGATCTCTTTGACGAGGTCGGCGCGCCTCCTTCGCGACGAGAGGAGTGCATCAGCTCTTGCCGCTCCCTCTGCCCGCCGAGCGGCGGACCGAAACAGGCCGCCGCGGCCGCCCCCCGCGCGCCGGTTTGGGGTTGGCGACGCGCCGTTTCGGCGCCTTCGGCCGCCCCGTGGTCTGCAGGAACTTGAGGGTCTGGACGTAGACGAGGTTCTTGTGCTTGCGGGTGATGTCGGCGTCCCGCATCGCCTCGAGGAACTCGGCGGGCCCGTCGAAATCGTGGATCCGCTGCCGCACGCTCCCGAGGCCCTGGGCGACGTGGGAGTCCGACCCCGCCGCCGGGATGATCCGGTACTTGCCCGCGAAGCGCACCGCCTCCTCGTTGAAGGACGTCAGCATCACCCGCGGGTTGAACACCTCCAGCAGGTCGACTTCCTCGACGATGTCGAGCAGGTGCTCGTAGTCGGGCACCGAGTGGAAGCGGTCGAACGGGTGCGGGACGTAGACGAGCCCGCCCTGCTCGCGGATCGCGGCGATGGTTTCGGCCATCGTCAGCCCCTTGGGGATCTTCTCCTCGAGGAAGAGGCCGATCACCTCGCCCTGCTCGGCGGTCTTCACCTCCTCGGCGACGATCACCTTCAGGTCGTCCATGCCGGCCGCGATCTCCGCCGCCTCGAGCGCCCCCGAGACCTCGTTGTGGTCGGTGATCGCGATCGCCCCGAGGCCGCGGTCGCGCGCCGTCTGCAGCAGGACCTGGACCGGCGTCGCGCAGTCGCCGGAGTGATCGGTGTGCATGTGGAGGTCGACCTCGATCAGCGGGCGCTTGGCGAGCTCAGCGCGCAGCGCCGGGTCCCCGGTCGGGTCGTGGCGCCGCGCCAGCACCTGCCGGTAGACGGCTTCGAAGTCGTCGGCGACCGCGCTCCAGTCGCGCCCCTCGCCGGTCGGCTCGACCAGTTCGTAACTCGCCGGGAAGTACTTCGCAAGCAGCGAGCCCGTCGCCGCGCTGGTCACCGTGCGGGCGTCGATCCGCCCGAAGAAGATCTCCACCAGCGGCCGCGCCACCTGGGTCGAGAGCACCCGCTCCTGCGGCATGTGGAACGTCGCCACGTTCAGCGACAGCGAGTGGCGGAGCGCCGCCGCCGAGACGCTCGGCGCGAACGGCTCGTGCACGTGGACGATGTCGTAGGGCCGCGCGACGAGCGGCCGCTTGACCGGCTCCCCACTGCCGATCCGCACCACCTCGTGCCCGCGCCGCCCCAGCTCCTCGCTCAGCCGCGCGACGAACTCGTTGACCGGTTTCCGCGTCGCCCGCCGGTGCGGCGAAACCTGGGCGATCGTCAGCGACTGGGGCGAAGGCACGACCCCCCGAACAATAGAAGGCGCCAAGAAGCGAGGATCGTGGGACACCCGAACGAACCTCCCGCAGTTCGTGAGGGAGGGTGTCCCACGATCCTCGCCCGGCCGGGCGAACCCTTAGTCCTGCGGAACTTCGGCCACCGAGGCGCGCGCGCCGCGGGCGTTGACCTCGATGAATTCCTCGGTCAGTTCCCGCGCTTCGTCGTCGGGACGCTGCGAGTGCGGGCTCTTCATCAGGTAGCTCGACGGCCCGTCGAGCTGCCCCGAGATGCCGTTGTTAAGCGCCAGCTTGATCAGCCGCACCGCGTCGATCACGACGCCCGCCGAGTTCGGCGAGTCCCAGACCTCGAGCTTCAGCTCCGCGGTCAGCGGCACGTCGCCGAAGGCTTTGCCCTCGAGGCGGATGTGCGCCCACTTGCGGTCGGTCAGCCACGGCACGTAGTCGCTGGGGCCGACGTGGACGTTCTCGTCGGGCAGCTCGTGCCCCATGATCGAGGTGACGGCGTTGGTCTTCGAGATCTTCTTCGAGTCCAGCCGCTCGCGCTCGAGCATGTTGTAGAAGTCCATGTTGCCACCGACGTTCAGCTGCGAGGTCCGCTCGAGGCGCACGCCGCGGTCGTGGAACAGGCGGGCGAGCTGGCGGTGGACGATCGTCGCGCCGACCTGGCTCTTGATGTCGTCGCCGATGATCGGCAGCCCCGCCGCCTCGAACTGCTTGTCCCAGTAGTCCTCGCGGGCGATGAACACCGGCAGGCAGTTGACGACGCCGACGCCGGCTTTGAGGGCCTGTTCGACGTACCACTTGGTCGCCTCCTCGGAGCCGACCGGCAGGTAGCAGACCAGCACGTCGGCCTTGGTGTCCTGGAGTACCTTCACCACGTCGACCGTTTCGCCCGGCGCTTTGGTGATCTTCTCTTTCAGGTACTTGCCGAGCCCGTCGTGGGTCATGCCGCGCTGGACGGTGACGCCGATGTGGGGCACCTCGGCGAACTTGATCGTGTCGTTCTGCCCCGACCACATCGCCTCGGAGAGGTCCTTGCCGACCTTCTCCTGGTCGATGTCGAAGGCGGCGACGAACTCGACGTCACGGACGTGGTAGCCGCCGAGATCGACGTGCATCAGGCCCGGGACTTCCTCGGCCGGGTCGGCGTCCTTGTAGTAGTGGACACCCTGGATGAAGGAGTTGGCGCAGTTGCCGACCCCGACGATCGCGACGCGGACCTTGGCCTCGTCCCGCCCCTCTGCTCCGTTGCTCTCGCTCATAAGTTCTCTGGTTCCTCCTCGAGGATTGGCGCTGAGTGGGAAAGGACACCCGGCGCTCTTGCTGGTTACAGGATTGCGGCTCTACGACCCGTCCTCGCCGGCGTCCGCCGCACTGGCGTCCATGCGCGTGAGCTCGTTGCGGACGTGCCAGACGCGCTGGAAGACGGTGAAGATCGTCAGACCGGCGACAACGTAGATCGCCGGCGCGAGGAGTTCGAAATCCCCGATTCCGGCCCCCTTGGCGAAGATCAGGCCGATCGAAAGTAGCACCACGCGGACGGGCCGGGTCGCGAGGCCGACCTTGCACTCGACCCCCAGCGCCTCGGCGCGGGCGCGCGTGTAGGAGACCATCAGCGAGCCGAGCACGGCGACCACGCAGATCGCGGCGGCGAAGTCTTCTCCGCGCGAGGCGAAGTAGCCGGCGACCGCGGCGATCACGATCCCCTCCTCGATCCGGTCGAGGGTCGAGTCGAGGAAGGCGCCGAAGAGCGTCCCCTTGCCCGACATCCGCGAGTAGCGGCCGTCGAGCGTGTCCATGATCGAGCCGAGGATGAAGGCGACGCCGGCGAGGAAGAAGAGCCGCTGGGTGACGAGGAAGGCGGCGACGAGGTTGCCGAAGAGCCCCATCAGCGAGATCGCGTTGGGCGTCAGCCGCGACTCGATCAGGCGGTCGCGGGCGTACGCGCGCAGCTCCTGGCTGTTGCGGGGCGGGGCGGGGCGGCCGTTGCGGCCGCCGGGTGCCCGCGGGGGCGCCGTCGACGATGCCATCTGCTTATGAGGCTAGTGGGTCGCGGGGCGGTGCACTAGGCCTCGACCTCTTGCGGCTGCCGTCCCTGGCTCGGCGATCGCCAGTCCCACGCCTCGGGTTTCCAGCGGGCGAGCGCCCCTTTGGCGATCGCGAACGACGCCAGCGCGACCAGCCAGCCGAGCGCCCAGTCGACCCAGTAGTGGTTGGCGGTGACGATCACCACCCAGGCGATCAGGATCGGCCACAAGCCCCACCAGACTTTCGCCCACCAGTGGCGGCAGACCGCGATCCCGCTGGCGCCGATCATCAGGGCGAAGGCGCAGTGCATGCTCGGCACCGCCGCGTAGGGGTTGATGAAGACCTTGGCGATCGCCGAGTCGTGGTTGACCGAGGAGTATTTGACGATCGTGTCGACGAAGCCGTCCTGCGGGAACAATCGCGGCGGCGCCGTCGGGAAGCCGATGTAGCCGAACAGCGCCAGGCACATCGAGACCACGAACATGTTGCGCACGAAGTAGTAGGACTCGTTGCGGAAGAGGTAGAGCCAGACGAGGAAGGCGAGCGCGATCGAGAACTGAGCGTTGATGTAGAGGAAGTTGGCGACGTCGATCGTCCACTGGGCGGGGAGGAAGAACTTCTGCAGGGCGGGCTCGAAGAGCGTGTGGGTGGAGCGCTCGAATTCGATGACCTGGGCGCCGTGGTGGATCGCGTCGGGCCTGCTTTGATCCGCCAGGCCGCGGCCGAGCTCGTAGATCAGGTCGACGCCGACGAGGATGCCCAGTTGCCTCCCGGCGTCGGCCCAACCTTTGGGCAGCCAAGCGGAGACGGCGGAGATGGAACGGGACATGAAACCTCGATTGTAATCCTGCGTTAAGCAGGCAACCTGACGATGGCGACGACTTCCCCCAAGAAACACGAAAGCAAACCGGCCTGGCGGCGCCCGGACAAGCGACGCGTGCGGGCGATCCGCGAACGGCTGCGGGAGATGTACGGGGTGCCGGTGAACGAGCCGAACCGGCGGCCGATCGACGAGCTGGTGCTGACGATCCTGTCCCAGCACACCAACGACCGCAACAGCGGGCGGGCCTTCAAATCGCTGAAGGAGCGCTTCCCGACCTGGGACGAGGTGCGCGACGCGCCGGTGGCGGAGGTCGAGGAGGCGATCCGCCCGGGTGGGCTGGCGCAGCAGAAGGCGCCCCGGATCCAGGCGATCCTGCGCGAGCTGGGCCCGGAGCCGAACCTGGACTGGACCGAGGACGCGCCGATCGAGGAGTCGCGCGAGTACCTGCTCTCGCTGCCCGGCGTGGGGCGCAAAACCGCCGCCTGCGTGCTGATCTTCAGCTGGGGGCTGCCGGAGATCCCGGTCGACGTCCACATCCACCGCGTCGGCGGCCGGCTCGGGCTGTTCCCGGCGGGCGCCTCGCTCGAGCGCGCCCACGACGAGATGCTGGCGATCGTGCCCCCCGAGGACGCCTACGAGCTGCACGTCAACCTGATCCGCCACGGGCGCACGCTCTGCCGCCCGAAGCCGAAATGCGGGGAGTGCGACCTGCGCCGGATGTGCCCCTGGTACCGCGATCTCGACCATCGCGAGCTGATCGCCGGCGGCTGAGGACGCGGCCTGCGGGGACATGCCGCCGGCCGCGGCGGCATCGCCCAGGAGAGGCGGCGCCGCCTCTGGGGAGGCCGCGAGTTAGTATCCGCGCCGCCTCTCCATGAAGAAGAGCACTTTCATCACTTTCGGCCTCCTGGTCTTCGTCCTCGTGGTGGTCATCCCGTGGCTCGCGTTCCGCGGCAGCGGCGACGCCAACACGGGCGCCAAGGCCGTGCCCGCGCACCTGAAGCAGGGCCAGGCGCTCTTCGAAACCAACTGCGGCACCTGCCACACGCTCTACGCGGCGGGCACCGACGGCAACTACGGCCCGAACCTCGACGAACTCCTCGCCCCGTCGGGCCAGGCGGAAGACGAGAAAACCGCCAAAGGCGTCGCCGAACGCGTCCTGAACGCGGAGAAGGAAGGCGTCGACTCCTCCGCCCCGGGCCGCATGCCTCCGGGGATCCTGAACCCGGAGCAGCAAAAAGAAGTCGCCGAATTCGTCGGCACCGTCGCCGGCGCGGGCTGAGCCGCTCGGGCCGGGCCGTCCGCATTACTTCGGCCCCGGCCGTCCACACCACTTCGCGGCGCCGGCGGGTGTCCTGGGCGCCTCATGGGGGTCCTGGCAGGCTGTGACCCCCATGAGGCGCCCAGGACGTGAGGGGTGCGGGGGAGAGCCGGTACAGGGACGTGAGGCGGTCGGACTTCCGTGATCGT
>JBPYFM010000043.1:0-2013 GCA_051986435.1 Solirubrobacterales bacterium
ACGACAAGGAGAGCTAACGCTATGGGAGTACTCGACGGCAAGTCGGCGATCGTGACGGGCTCGGCGCGGGGCATCGGGCGTGCCACCGCGGAGCTGCTCGTCGCGCAGGGGGCGGAGGTTCTCATCAACGACCTCGATGGTGAGGTGGCCGAGCAGGCGGCATCGGAGATCGCGGGCAACACCGCGGTGTTCGCCGGTGATCTGACCAAGCCCGGCGTCCCGGATGAACTCGTGCAGCGGGCGGTCGACGCCTTCGGGAAGATCGACATCATCGTCAACAACGCCGGCTACACCCTGGACGCGCCGATCCACAAGATGTCCGACGATCACTTCCAGGCGATGCTCGACATCCATACGGTCGTGCCCTTCCGCGTGCTGCGGGCGGCGGCGCCGTACCTGCGCGAGCCGGCGAAGAAAGAGCGCGAGGAAGGGAAGGAGGTTTTCCGCAAGATAGTCAACGTCTCCTCCACCTCGGGCACCTTCGGTAACGCCGGGCAGGCCAACTACTCCTCGGGCAAGGCCGGGGTCGTGGGCCTGACCAAAACGCTCGCGAAGGAGTGGGGCCAGTTCAAAATCAACGTCAACGCCGTCGCCTTCGGCTTCATCGACACGCGCTTGACCCAGGCCAAGGTCGATGAGAACACGATGGAAAAAGAGGGTGAGAAGATCCAGCTCGGCATCCCCGAGCAGATGCGCGGGATGGCCGCGGTGCTGATCCCGCTCGGTCGCCCGGCGACGCCCGAGGAGGCGGCGGGGGGAGTCTTCTTCCTCTGCTCACCGTGGTCGAACTATGTCCACGGCCAAACGCTGCACATCACGGGCGGGATGTTCGGCGGCATGACGGGTTAGCCGCCCGCCGCGTCCGGGTCGGTCGCGGCGGTTTCCGCCTCTCGCGGGCCGCGCAGTTCGAAATAGAGAACCGCCGCCGCCAGCGCGGAGAGCGGTGCCGTCAGCACGCCGATCACGACCCTGACGACGATCCCGGCGCCCGTGCTCAGCGCATCGGCGAGAACCTCGAGCGTCGTGCCGAGGACGATGATGAGGAGGAAGAAGACGAGCACCACTCCGAACACCCGCCAGCCGTTGCCGCGCACCAATTCCCGGCTGCGCCCGAGCGCCCTCAGCCCGCCCGGGCGCTCCAGCACCACTACCGGAGCGGACACCGACCAGATCGTCAACAGAATGAGTCCCGGGACGATGATCAGGACGAGGCCGACGAGGACCCCGAGACCGACCACGATCCCCACCAGGATGAGTTGGCCCAGCACGGGCGTGACGGACCGGAGCAACTGACTTGCGCTCGCGTCCCGATGACCGTCGCGAACATCGGCGACCAGCTGGACGACCATGCCTGTGAAGAGGGTCGTCGCCACCAGGCTGATCAGCACCGCGAGCAACGTCAGTCCCGGCGCGCCCGCGACGATCACCGACGTCAGAATCCCGCTCAACACGAACACCACGGCCGCGGCGGGCATCAGCACCGAGGCCTGGTCCACGTAGATGGCGAACACGCGGTCGATCACCGCGCCGACGTTGATTGGGGTGTTCATCTCCCCGCCTGATCCTCCATCGTCTGAGAGCCGGCCGGGTACGTTATGCGAGGACTCCGACGGCCCGTCCGAGGCGGCTCGCGGGACTCCGGGTCGCGCCGCCCCAGTGTTCCCGAGCTCAGGCCGGAGCGGTCCGCCGGGCTCGGTGCTCGGCCCGGCGCTGAGCGCGCGCCCGCTTGAGGATCCCGTCACGACCGAGTGCCTCGAGATCGGCGTGCAGCCGGCGGATCTCCGCGAGGACGACGTCCGCCACCGATTGCTGTTGGTTAGGGGTGGGGCTCTGGACCCGTTCCCAGCCGAGCGGTTCACCGTACTGAATGGTGACCTTCGGAAACTGCAGCCTCTTCCAGTTGCGCACGCGCGAGGAGCCGTGAATCGCGATCGGGACGACCGGCGCTCCCGTCTCGAGCGCCAGACGCCCGATTCCGCGCTTGGCCTGCTCGGCGATTTTGCCGGTCCGGGA
>JBPYFM010000044.1:0-14450 GCA_051986435.1 Solirubrobacterales bacterium
GATCCGGGCCCGGAAAGGGACGGAAGGCGCCCGGGCGTGTGACGTTCCCGGCATCTTCGTCACCGATCGGCCCCTGACGGCCCCCGGTCGGCCGGAGGTGTGCCTTCTCCCGCACGGGCTCCTCACGTGAGTCCGACCGCCTCACGTCCCTGTACCGGCTCTCCCCCGCACCCCTCACGTCCTGGGCGCCTCATGGGGGTCACAGCCTGCCAGGACCCCCATGAGGCGCCCAGGACACCCACCGGCGCCCCGTAGTGGCGCGGACGGCCGGCGCCGAAGTGGGTGCGGAGCGGACCCCGGGCCGCAGCGGTGCGGACGGCCGGACCCCGACCCCCTACGCAAGCTTCGGGCTCTTCCAGGGCGCTTCGAGCCGCTTCACGAGCTCGTCCCCCAGCCCCTCGATCGGGACTCGGACCTGCTCGAGGGAGTCGCGATCGCGGAGGGTGACGGTGTCGTCCTCCATGGTCTGGAAGTCGACGGTGATGCCCCAGGGGGTGCCGATCTCGTCTTGCCGGCGGTAGCGCTTGCCGATCGAGCCGCCCTCGTCGAACTCGGCGGGGAGGCGCTTGCGGAGATCCTGGTAGATCTCGCGTGCCTTCTCCGGCAGGCCCTCCTTGGAGACGAGGGGGAGGACGGCGACCTTGACCGGGGCGAGGCGGGGGTGGAGGCGCAGGACGGTGCGTTGGCGGCCCTCGACTTCCTCGACCTCGTAGGAGTCGACGAGGAAGGCGAGCGTGGCGCGGTCGGCACCCGCCGCGGGCTCGATCACGTGGGGGACGTAGCTTTCTTTGGTCTGCTGGTCGAAGTACTCGAGCTTCTCGCCGCTGAATTTGGCGTGCTGGGTGAGGTCGAAGTCGCCGCGGTTGGCGATGCCCTCGAGCTCCGACCAGCCGATCGGGAAGAGGTACTCGACGTCGCTCGTGCCGGAGGAGTAGTGGGAGAGCTCGTCCTGCTCGTGCGGGCGGACGCGGAGGTGGTCGGGGCGGATGCCGAGGTCGGTGTACCAGCGCTCGCGGATCTGGATCCACTCGTGGTACCAGCGGTCCGCCTGGTCGGGCGGGACGAAGAACTCCATCTCCATCTGCTCGAACTCGCGCGTGCGGAAGATGAAGTTGCCCGGCGTGATCTCGTTGCGGAAGGACTTGCCGACCTGGGCGATGCCGAACGGCGGCTTCTTGCGGGCGAAGCCGAGCACGTTCTTGAAGTTGATGAAGATTCCCTGGGCGGTCTCGGGGCGGAGGTAGACCTCCGAGCCCTCGCCGGCGACCGGGCCGACGTGCGTCTCGAACATGAGGTTGAAGTTGCGCGGCTCCGAGAGCTCGCCGCCGCACTCCGGGCAGCGGATCTCCCCCTCCGGGTCGCCGCCTTCAGCGGCGACGGCCTCGCGCAGGTGGTCCTCCCGCCAGCGCCGCTTGCACTTGCCGAGGCACTGCACCAGCGGGTCGGTGAAGCCGGCCAGGTGGCCGGAGGCCTCCCAGACCTTCGGGCTCTGCAGGATCGCCGAGTCGAGGGCGACGATGTCGTCGCGTTCCTGCAGCATCGAGCGCCACCACTCGTTCTTCACGTTGGTCTTCAGCAGGACCCCGTAGTGGCCGTAGTCGTAGGTCGAGCCGAGCCCGCCGTAGATCTCCGAAGAGGGGAAGACGAAGCCGCGCCGCTTGCACAGCGCGACGATCTCCTCCATCGTCACCTCGGTCTCGGGCTTCTCCTGTGGGGTCGTCGCCATGCCCGAACGGTAGCGGCTGCGATAATCCGGAGCCCCGTGCCGATCTACGAGTACAAATGCGACAACGGCCACGTCTTCGACGTGATGCAGAAGATGTCGGAGGAGCCGCTCTCGGAGTGCGTCGAGTGCGGCACGCCCGCGCACCGCGTGCTGACCGCGCCCGCCGTCCACTTCAAGGGCTCCGGCTTCTACAACACCGACTACGGCAAACGCAAAGGCGGCGGCTCGAACGGGAGCAGCGGCGAGGGCTCCTCCGAGTCGAAATCGTCGAGCTCCTCCGATTCGAGCAGCGCCTCCAAGTCGGAGTCGAAAGCCACTGCGTCGTCGAGCTCGTCGTCGTCGTCCAGCGACTAGCGCCGCCGCCCCGCCGCGCTGAGTGAGTTCACCGTGCCCTGGCACGGTGAACTCACTCAGCGCGTTAGCGCTCGGCGGGGCGCGGGCGGTGAGCTTCACCCGCGCACGAACGGCCGTCGGGCGCCGCCCGGCGACGCCTCAGCCCATCAGGCGGTGGACCGCCGCGCGGCGCACCGACTGCGGCACTTCGATCGAGCCTTCCGGCCCTTCGCCGCACTTCGCCTCTTCCTTGGCGCTCGTGCCGCAGAGGACGTTCGGGCTGCCGGTGCCGCCGATCGCCGCCGCGATCACCAGCTGCGGCATGGTGAAGAAGCCCATGTCTGAGACGAACGCTTTCGGCGCGTCCCAGCCGATGATCGGCCCCTTGATGAAGTTGTAGGGGATGCGGGTGAAGCTGGTGAGGCGGTCCTTGATCCCGTTGATCACTTCCTGCTGGGCCTGGGCGCGCTGGCGGTCGTTGTATTCGAAGCTGTAGGCGCTCTTGCCCTTGCCGGGGCAGGGGCTCGGCTCGCGGATCCGCGAGTAGGCGAGCGCCTGCTCGCCGTTCAGCGTGTTGGAGCCCTTCTTCAGGTGCAGGGTCACGCCGCCCTGGCCGTGCCCGGCGCCGCCCGCGATTTCGGCGCAGAGCTTGTGCGGCAGGTTCACTTCGATGCCGCCGACCGCGTCGACCAGGTTTTCCAGTCCGGTGAAGTTGATGATCGCGACGTGGTCGATCTTGATGTTGAGGAACTTTTCGACCGTCTTGATCTGCAGCGCGGCGCCGCCGTAGGCGAAGGCGGCGTTGATTTTCGTCGGCTGGCGGCCGGGGATTTCGGCGAAAGAGTCACGTGGGATCGACAGTTTGTTGAAGGTCCCACCGCCCGCGCGGATCACCATCAGCGAGTCGGCGCGGTATTCGCCTTCCGAGCAGGGCGGGTGCGGCGCTTCGCCCTTTTCCTGCTGTTCGTAGCACTTGGGGTTGTGCGCGGCGCCCGGTTCCTTGGTGTTCGGCGGGCGCGCGTCGGTGCCCATGACGAGGATGTTCTGCGCGCTCGGCAGGATGAAAGGGTTGCCGTGCAGGGCATCCTTGGCTTCGCCCGCGAGCTTGAAGGACTGGAGCTGGGCCGAGATCGCGAAGGAGAGCAGGCTGACGAAGATCCAGCCGACGATCGCGATCCCGACCCAGAAGGCGATCCGCCGCGCGGGGGGCTTGCGGCGCCCGGGGCGCGCGCCGCGTTCCTCGCGCCGCTTCCAGGGCAGCTTCAGCGGCGGGAGGGAGGGGCCCTTGCGACCGCCGCGGCCGTAGTTGGTGCGGCCGGGTTCGTCGGGCGGCGAGCCGGCGCGCCCGCCGTCGCCGGGACGCCCGTCGGAGCCACGCCCGCCCACGCCCGCCCCGGCGGCCTCCGCCGCGTCCGAGCGCGGCACGTCGCCGCCTTTCAGGCGCGAGAAGATGCCCCGCCGGGAGCGGTACACCTTGTAATCGGGCTGGCCCTCGGGCCGCTGGTCACCGTCGTCAGGCATAAAAAGGGTCCGAAACCGTAGTTGAGGTTCCTAAGGAACAACGAACTTCGCCGGATGGCGCGATCCGCCTGCAAGCTCGCGGGCACCCGGGAAAGGCGTTGCGTCGTCCGGGCGTGCAGACGACTAGCCTTGGGCGCCATGCCAGGCAACCTTCGCCCTCTCTGGCTTGCCCTCGCCGCGCCCGGCGGCGTCCTCGACCATTCGACGTGGCTCCGCCACGCCTTCGGGTCTGCGTCCTTGCCGGGCACGACGATCGCTGCGCCAGAACCGGGCGAATGCCGCCCGGCATGACGCCGGCCGCCATGAGTGAGGCCGAGACGATCGGTGTCGACCTCGGCGGGACGAAGATCCAGGTGGGCGTCCTCGCCGGAGTGGAGACCCTGTGGGAGAGCCGCGAGACCTCGCGCGGACAGGATCAGGACGAACTGGTCGAGCTGCTCGTCCGCGAGGTGACGGCGGCGCGCACGGCGCGCCCCGAGGCGGTCGCGGTCGGCCTCGGCATCCCGGCGACGATCAACCAGGAGCGCGGGGTCGCGATCTCCGCCGTCAACCTGCCGCTGGTCGACCTGTCGGTCCGCGACGTCGTCTCCGAACGGGTCGGCCTGCCGGTCTTCCTCGACAACGACGGCAACGTCGCCGCCCTCGCCGAGTACCGCTACGGGGCGGCGCGGGGGAAGCCGACGATGGTGATGCTGACGATCGGCACCGGGATCGGCGGCGGGCTGATCCTCGGCGGCGAGATCTTCCGCGGGGCGACCGGGGCGGGGGCCGAGCTCGGCCACGTCGTGATCCAGGCCGACGGCCCGCCCTGCCAGGGCAACTGCCCGAACCACGGCTGCGTCGAGGCGCTCGCCTCCGGGACCGCGCTCGGTCGCGAGGGCCGCGCCGCCGCCGAATCGGCGCCCGAATCGGCGCTCGGCAAGCTGCACGCCGAAGGGATGGAGGTCGACGGGCTCGCGGTCACCGAAGCGGCGCTCGCCGGCGACCAGACCGCGATCGGCGTCTTCGACCTGATCGGCAGCCGCCTCGGCGTCGCCTGCGCGAGCTTCGCCAACATCTTCGAGCCCGAAGCGATCGTCGTCGGCGGCGGCGTGATCAAGGCGGGCGACCTGCTGCTCGACCCGGCCCGCAAGGAAGTCCAGGCGCGGGCGCTCGATCCGATGAACCAGACCCCGATCCTCGAAGCGACGCTCGGCAACGACGCCGGGATGATCGGCGCCGCGGCGCTGGCGCGCACCGAGCTCGAGAAGCAGCAGGGCTGATGGCGGGCGCGCTCGTCGTCTGCCCCACGCCGATCGGCAACCTCGACGACGTCAGCCCGCGCATCCGCGAGACGCTGATCACGTCCGACTTCGTCGCCTGCGAGGACACGCGGCGCACCGGCCAGCTCCTCGACCGCCTCGGGATCCGCCCGGCGCCCCGCCTCGTCTCCTTCCACGAGGGCAACGAATCGGCGCGCGCCGTCGAGCTGACCCAGCAGATCGAGCGCGGCTACAACGTCGCCCTCGTCTCCGACGCGGGGATGCCGGCGATCTCCGATCCGGGCTTCAAGCTCATCCGCCGCTGCATCGACCGCGACCTCGAGCTGACCGTGCTGCCGGGGCCCTCGGTGGTGCCGGTGGCGCTGGTGGCGTCCGGGCTGCCGACCGACCGCTGGCGCTTCGAGGGCTTCCTGCCGCGGCGGGCGGGCGAGATGGAGCGGGTGCTGCGCTCGACCGAGACCGTCGTCTGCTTCGAGTCCCCGCGCCGGGTGGGCGAGAGCCTGACCGCCCTGGCGGCGATCGCCCCCGACCGGGAGGCCGCCGTCTGCCGCGAGCTCACCAAGATCCACGAGGAGGTCGCCCGCGGCACCCTCGGCGAGCTCGCCCGCCGCTTCCGCGGCGACGTCAAAGGCGAGATCGTCCTCGTCATCGCCCCCTCCGCGACCGCCGAGCACGGCCAGGACGTCGGCTTCGCCGTCGACGCCCTCCGCCACCTGGTCCAGTCCGGCGCCCGTCCCCGCGCCGCCGCCTCCGTCGTCGCCGCCCTCACCGGCACCCGCGCGAACGACCTCTACAAAGCGCTGACGGGGCGCGAGGCGCGGCGCTGATGCGCGTGCGCAAGGGCCTTCTCCTCGTTCCGCTCGTCGCGCTCGCCCTGGCGCTCGCCGCCTGCGGCGGCGGCTCGGGGAGCTCCGACACCTCGGGCGGCGCGGGCGCCGTCGCGCCCCCGAGCGCGGAGACGGCGTGGGCGAAGGAAGTCGAAAAGGTCATGAGGCGCTTCGAAAATCACGTTTCGGCGAACGCCACCGAACAGATCCACACCACCTCTTCGCAGCCCCTGGTCGAACCGATGTACCGGGCCTACGGGGCGGCGCTGACGAGGCTCGGGGACGAACTCGAAGCGACCGAAGCGCCGCAGGCCTGTGTCGCCTTGCGCAAGCAGATGGGCGAAGACGCGCACGCCCTCGGCCAGCTCACGACCAAACTCGGGCACGAGGGGCAGGTGAACCAAGAAGAATTCTCCGCGCTGGTGGTGCAGCAGGAAGCCAAAATGCACCGTTACGGGCGCGACCTCACCGAGATCACCTACCAGCCGCACTGCTGAGGCGCGAGTTCGTGGGCGTCCGAGGGACGCCAGGCGACGGATCCGGGCCCCAGGCCTTCGTCACAAGGCGCCTCTCGTCGCGATGCGCACGTCCCGGTCCCGGAGCCCTCCAGCTGTTCTTTATGCCGGAATACCGGGCAAAAGGAACAGCTGGACGCCGGCGTCAGGACGCCCAGAAGGCGTCGCTCTCGGCCGGTTTGGCGTCGACCATCCACCACTCGGCGATCCGCTCGCCGTCGATCCGCAGCAGGTGGCCGGCGAAGTTGTGGAGAGTGCGGCCACCGCGCTCGGCGTGGACCTCGACCATCAGGAGCACGCGGTCGGAGTCGACCCCCACCGGTGCCTGGGTCAGCTCGACGCTGAACTTCGCCGCGGGGAGGTCCATCGCCTCGATCCGCCCCAGGTAGGAGTCGCGCCCCTCAAGCCGGGTCATCGCACCGTCGGCGCCGGTAACCCAGGCGACGAGGTCGGCCGCCAGCAGCTCCCGCATCGTCCCGAAGTCGGCCGCCGAGAAGGCGGTGATGAAGCGCTCGGCGACGTTCTCCTTGGCCATCGGCGGCATCCTCGCATGGCCCGGCGCCATCCGTTGGATAGCTTCCACCCTGGAATGGCACCGGAGCGCTTCTACTGCACCACCCCTATCTACTACGTCAACGCGGAGCCGCACCTCGGGCACGCGTACTCGACGCTGGCCGCGGACATCCTCGCGCGGCACCATCGGCAGCGGGGCGACGACGTGTTCTTCCTGACCGGGACGGATGAGCACGGGGAGCCGATCGAGAACGCGGCGGCGAAGGAGGGGATCCCGCCGGAGGAGCTGGTCGATCGGAACGCGGCCAAGTTCGAGGCGCTGATGCCGATCATCGACGCGACCAACGATTTCTTCATCCGGACGTCGGACCCGCGGCACGAAGCGAAGGTCGCGGAGATCATGCAGCGCGTCTACGACAACGGCTGGGTGCGCAAGGGGGCGTATGAAGGGTGGTACTGCCCCCGCTGCGCCGACTTCAAAACGGAGCGCGAGGTGGCGGCGGGCAACACGTGCCCGATCCACGAGATCCCGCTGGACTGGGTGGAGGAGGAGAACTGGTTCTTCGAGCTGTCCAAGTTCCAGGGGAAGCTGGAAGCGCTTTATGAGGGGCAGCCGGACTTCGTCGTGCCGGAGTTCCGCCGCAACGAGGCGGTCGCCTTCATCAAGGGCGGGCTCGAGGACGTGTCGCTGTCGCGGCCGACGCTGAAATGGGGGCTGCCGCTCCCCTGGGACCCCGAGCAGCGCATGTACGTCTGGTTCGACGCCCTCCTCAACTACGTCACCGCGCTGACCTTCGCCCGCCCCGGTGAGGACCTCACCGAGCGCTTCTGGCCCGCCGACCTGCACGTGATGGCGAAGGACATCCTCAAGTTCCACGCGGTGATCTGGCCCGCGCTGTGCATGGCCGCCGGCCTCGAGCCGCCGCGCCGCATGGTGATCCATGGCTACCTGCTGATGGGCGAGAAAAAGATGTCGAAGAGCCTCGGCAACGTGCTCGATCCGTTCGAGGTGATCGACCGTTTCGGCGCGGACGCCTTGCGCTTCTACCTCTTCCGCGAGGTGAGCTTCGGCCAGGACGGCTCGATCTCCACGGCGGGCTTCGAGGCCCGCTACGAGACCGAGCTCGCCAACGACTACGGCAACCTGGCCAGCCGCACGCTGGCGATGGTCGCGCGCTACCGCGACGGGGTGGTGCCCGCCGAGTCACAGGTCGACGCGGTGCTCGCCGAGGACTTCGAAGGGGCGCTCGACCGCCTGCGCGGGCTGATCGACCGCGCCGAGCTCTCCCAGGCGCTGGAGGTCGTCTGGACGCTCGTCCGGCGCCTCAACCGCTACGTCGAGGAGACCGCGCCGTGGGTCCTCGCCAAGGACGAGGCCGATCCGGAGCGCCTCGACGAAGTCCTCTACAACCTGGTCGAGGGCCTGCGCGTCGTCACCCTGATGCTGGTGCCCTACCTGCCCGCGACCGCCGAGGCGCTCCTCGCCGCCCTCGGCGAGGAAGGGCGCGGCCTGGCCGAGCTCGGCTCCCGCCGCGGCGGCCAGCAGGTCGAGCGGATCGCGCCGCTCTTCCCGAAGATCGAGACGCCCGCCTGAGGCCCGCGGCGTGATCGACTCCCACACGCACCTCTTCCTCTGCGAGAAGCCCGTCGCCGAGCTCTTGGAGGCGGCAGCCGCGGCGGGCGTCGAGCGGATGCTGAACGTCGGCCTCGACGAGATGACCAACGCCGAGGTCGTCGCGGTGACGGAGCTCGAAGAGACCGTCTTCGCCGCGGTGGGCCGGCACCCGAACGACGCGACCGGCTTCGACGACGCCGCCCAGGCCGCCCTGGCCGAGCTCGGCGCCCACCCGAACGTGCGGGCGATCGGCGAGACCGGCCTCGACTTCTACCGCGACACCGCCTCGCCCGAGGATCAGCGGCGCGCCTTCGTCGGGCAGATCGAGGTGGCGAAGGAGCTCGGCCTGCCGATCGTCATCCACGCCCGCGACAAGGACGGGGAGACGGCGGCGATCGACGAGATCTTCGCGACGCTCGACGCGCGCGCCGACGGCGCCACCGTGATCCTCCACTGCTTCAGCGCGCCGCAGAAGGTGATCGAGGCGGCCGAGCGCGGCTGGTACTGCTCGTTCGCCGGCAACGTCACCTACCCGCGCAACGCCGACCTGCGCTTCGCCGCCGCCAAGGTGCCCCGGGACCGCATCCTGGTCGAGACGGACGCCCCCTTCCTCACCCCGCAGGTGCGCCGTCGCGAGCGCAACGAGCCCGCCAACGTCGTCGCCACCGCCGCGGTGGTCGCCGCCGAGCGCGGCGTCTCCTTCGCGGACTTCGAGCGGACGGTCGAGGCCAACGCCGCCCGGATCTTCGGCTGGTAGCCGGGCCGTGGTCAGGCTCGGCCAGAACTTCCTCGCCGACCCGAACCTGCTCGACGCGATCGTCCGCGACTCGGGCGTGGGGGAGGGCGACGTCGTGCTCGAGGTCGGGGCGGGCGAGGGGGTCCTGAGCGAGCGGCTCGCGGGGCGCGTCGCCCACCTGCACACGGTGGAGATCGACCGCGGGCTGGAGGCGGCGCTGGCGCCGATCGCGGCGCGGCCGAACGTGACCCTGCACTGGGGCGACGCGGTGAAGGTCGACTTCGCGGCGTTCCGCCCGGCGCCGGGCGCGATGGTGGCCAACCTGCCCTACTCGGTGGCGACGCCGGTGATCCTGAAGACGATCGAGGAGCTGCCGAGCCTCGCGACCTGGACCGTGATGGTGCAGCTGGAGATCGCGGAGCGCCTGCGCGCCGCGCCGAGAAACCGGACCTACGGGGCGCCGAGCGCGATCGCCCAACTCGCCTGCGAGGTCGAACTGGTGCGCAAGGTCGACCCGGCGGTGTTCAAGCCGCGGCCCCGCGTCGACTCGGCAATCCTGCGGCTGCGGCGCACCGGCCCGGGGGCCGACGCCGCGACCCGCGACCTCGTCCGCGCCGCCTTCGCCCACCGGCGCAAAACCCTGGCGCGCTCGCTGGAGATCGCCGGGCTGCGCGGCGTGCCGAAGCCGCGCGCAGCCGCGCGCGCGGCGCTCGCCGAGCTCGGGCTCCCCGAGGATGCTCGTGCAGAGAGCCTCGCGCCAGCCCAATTCTCAGCGCTCTCCGCGATCCTCCGGCGGCGCGGAGATTGAGCGTCAAACGGTCGGATATCTGCGCGGTTGCTTATCCGCGCCTATCGCGGATTTCCAACCACGCGGTTCCTCGACCTCCCTGCGTGGTTCGAAATCGACGTGTACGGGGGATTTAGAACCACGCAGGACCCTCCCGCGCGCGGATCGACCGACACTCGCCCGCGGCCCTGCAACGGCAGGCATCGCGACCCCCGCCACGGCGAGCCGTGAAACCCTTGCGCGATGCTCGTCCACGCCCCCGCCAAGCTGAACCTCGGCCTCTACCTCGGCCAGCCTCGGCCGGATGGCCTGCACGAGCTGTGCTCGCTCTTCGAGCCGCTGGCGCTGGCGGACCTCCTGCGGATCGAGGAGGCGGAGCGCGACGAAGTCATCTGCCCCGCCGTGGAGGGCGACAACCTCGCCGCCCGGGCGCTGGCCGCCCTGCGCGAGCGCGGCTGGGACGCGCCGCCGATGCGGATCGAGATCGAGAAGCGAACCCCGGTCGCCGCCGGCCTCGGCGGCGGGAGTGCCGACGCCGCGGCGGTCCTGCGGCTCGCCACCCCTGCCGCCGGATCGCTCGACCTCCCAGCCCTCGCCGCGGAGCTGGGGGCGGACGTGCCCTCGCAGCTGCGGCCGGCGCTCGCCCTGGTTCGGGGGGCGGGGGAGAGGGTCGAGCCGCTGCCCGCGCCGACAGAGCACGCCGCTCTCCTGCTGCCCTCGGGCGGCGGCCTCTCGACGAAGGACGTCTTCGACGAGGCCGACCGGCTCGGCCTCGGCCGACCGGAGGCGGACCTCGACGGGATCGCCGCGGAGCTCCGTGCGGCCGCCGGCGCCGGCGCGTCCCCGCTCACCTACGTCGACCTCCTGGTCAACGACCTGGAGCCCGCCGCGATCAGCCTCCGCCCCGACATCGGCGACGCCCTGCACGCCCTCCGCACCACCACCGCCCCCGCCGTCTTCCTGAGCGGCTCCGGCCCCACGGCTGTGGCGCTGTTCGCCTCCCTCCCCGAAGCCGAGCGCGCCGCAGCGTCCCTCGATCGAAGTGACGCAATCGTCTGCATGGCGGGAGGCGCGTGATGTCCGCCGGACACTCAGCGCCGAAGGCGCCTCCGGCGGGCGTCACGCGCCTCCCGCCCTTCGGGGGGCCAGGATGAGCGCAACCCAACGCAAGTGGGCCAGCCGCATCGCGATCGTCGCCGCGCTCGGCATCGCCTACTACCTCTTCACCCAGGTCCTCGACCTGGAGAAGATCCTCGAGGACGTCTCCCACGCCCTCGGCCCCTGGACGTACGCCCTCGTCGGCTTCTTCGCCTTTGCCGAGACCGGCGCCTTCATCGGCCTCGTCGCCCCCGGGGAGACCGTGATGCTGCTCGGCGGCGCCGTCGCCGGCCAGGGCGCGATCAACCTCTACGTGACGATCGCCCTCGCCTGGACGATGGCCTGCGCCGGCGACGTCACCAGCTTCTTCCTCGGCCGGCGCCTCGGGCGCGAGTTCCTGCTCAAGCACGGCCCGCGCTTCGGCTTCTCCCACGACCGCCTCCACCAGGTCGAGGACTTCTTCTCCCGCCACGGCGGCAAGACGATCTTCCTCGGCCGCTTCGTCGGCTTCGTCCGCGCCTTCGCCCCGTTCATCGCCGGCTCCTCCGGCATGCGCTTCCGCCAGTTCTTCCCCTACAGCGTGCTCGGCTGCGGGCTCTGGGTCGGCGCCACGATCGTCATCGGCTACGTCTTCTCGAAGTCGATCGACACCGCGATCAACTACGCGGGCAAAGGCGCCGTCATCCTCGGCGCGCTGATCGTGGTCGTGGTCGGGGCGGTCTGGGCGACGCGCTACCTGCGGGTGAAGGAGAACCGCGAAGAGGCGGTCCGCCGGCTGGACGAGCACGTGGCGACGCGCTGGATCACCGCCTTCGCCCGCCGCCACGAGACGGGCCTGCGGCTGATCGGCGACCGCCTCACCCCCGGCGGCACCTTCGGCCTCGAATTCACCTCGCTGATGGCGGTCCTCGCCGTCGCCCTCTTCGTCCTGATCGCCTACATCGTCGTCGTCGAAGGCAACCCCGGCCCGACGACCGGCGACGAAACCGCGATCGAAGTCGCGGAAGCCATCCGCTGCGGCTTCATGACCACCTTCTCCAGGGTCGTGACCTTCCTCGGCTCGGGCGCCTTCGTCTGGCCGCTGACGATCCTCTGCGCCGCGGCGCTCGCCTGGGCGCGGCGCTGGACCGAGGTCTGCGTCCTCCTTGCCGGGATGATCCTGATCCAGCTCGGCTTCACCGAGATCAAGGCCTGGGTCGATCGCCCGCGCCCGCCCGAGCCGCTCGTCGCCACCCACGGCTCCTCCTTCCCCAGCGGTCACGCCGCCCACTCGGTCATCTACGTGTGGGCGGCGACGACGATCGTCGTGCGCTTGCGGCCGGGGATGGCGCGGGCAGCGCTGGTCGTCGTCGCCGGGATCGTGCTCACCGCGCTGGTCGGCCTCAGCCGCGTCTACCTCAACGTGCACTACCTGAGCGACGTGAGCGCCGGCTGGGCCCTCGGCGCCGCCGCCTTCTCGATTTGTGCCGCAATCGGCCTCGTCGTCTCCCAATTGCGCCACAATCCGCAGCAGTGATCGCCTTCGGCCTCGCCAAGATCGAACACCAATACGTCCTCTTCGGGATCGCCGCGCTGATCTGCCTGATCACCTTCGTGACCCTGATCCTCAGCCCGGCGCTCAGCGGCGCCGGGCGGATGTGGGAAAAGACGGCGGCCGGCGTTCTCTCGCTCTTCGTCCTCGCGGCCCTGATCGTGGGCGGCGTGGTGATCGGCCTCGTGATCGTCAAATACTGGCCGGAAATCCACGAATTCTTCGTCGGTAGCTGACCGGCGCGCCGCCGCCGTCGGCGGGCCTCGCGGGGTCGGCAGGAATAATGCGACGGTGACCGCAACCTCCGACGAGGCCGAAACCCGCGTGTCCCCGCAAGACCCGACGCTGCTCGACGCCCTCTCCGACGCGGTCGAATCGGGCGCCGGACTGCCCGCCGTGGCGCGGGCCGCGGCGCGCCTCCTGGACGCCAGCGTCGCCTTGATCGACCGCTCGAGCGCGGTGCTCGCGGTCGCCGGCGCCTCGCCCGACCAGGAGGAACGGCTCCTCTCCGGCGGCGACGGCGTGACCACGGTCGAGCTGCGGGTCGCCGACACCACGGTCGGGGAGCTGCGCTACCGCGCCAAATCGCCGCCCGCGCCCGCGATCGCCCGCATGGTGACGACGCTGCTGGCGCTCGAGCTGGAGCGCTCGCGCTCGCCGGAGTGGGCGAGCGAGGAGGTGGCGAGCGCCTTCGTCGACGACGTCCTCTCCCGCCGGGTGACCGACCGCGGCGACATCGTCGCCCGCGGCGCCGAGCTCGGCGCCGACCTCGACCGCGGCGCCGGCGTCCTCGTCCTGCGCGCCGCCCCGCGCGCCGCCCAGAGCGGCGAGTGGCGCGGCCGCGTCCTCACCCTTGCCATGCGCGCGCTGCGCTCGCTCGCGCCGGGCTCCCTCGCCACCACCGGCGATGCCGAGCCTGCCGCCGAGGTCGCCGTGATCGTCCCCGCCGAGGACGACGAGCGCCTCGCCCGAGCCGCCGCCGGCCTCGCCCGCGAGCTCGCCGACAGCCTCTCCGGCTTCCACCTCACGATCGGCCGCAGCCGGAGATCCGCCGACCCGGTCGATCTCCACCGCGCCGGGGCAGAAGCGAGCCTCGCGGTCAACGTCGGCGAGGCCGAGGGCCGCTCCCTCCTCGCCTTCGAGGACACCGGCGCCTACCGCCTCCTCCTGCCGGCGATGAGCGACGACCCGGCCGAGCTCGAACGCTTCTACGCCGAGACGATCCAGCCCCTCTCCGACTACGACGAGCAGTACGAGACCGAGCTCGTCAACACGGTCGAGGCCTACCTCGACAACGACGGCAACGTCGCCGCCACCGCCAAACAGCTCTTCACCCACCGCCACACGGTCCGCTACCGCCTCGAGCGCGTGCGCGAGCTCTGCGGCCACGACGTCTCCTCGACCGAGGGCCGCGAGAAGCTCGGCCTCGGCCTGAAAGCGATGCGCGTCCTGGGCATCGCCTCCCCGCGCGGCCCGGCGCTCGAGCCAGGCGCCGGCGGCGGCAAGGTCGCCCGGGCGAGCGAAGACTGAGGGGTCACGGGAGAGGGACGGGGGAGGGACGGGCGAGGGACGAGTAAGGGACGGGAGGGGACGGACGGGAAGGGAAGGGACGGACGGGACGGGAAGGGACGGGGAGGGACGGCCGAGGGACCCGGCCCTCTCGGCCACGGCCCGGGGAGGCTGTGGCCGTGGCCGAGAGGGCCGGGTCTCAGGGGAGTGTGGAGGGACCCTCGCGGGAGGGTGACGGGGGCGTCACGGGAGAGCGACGGGAGTCCCACGGATCCGCCACCGATCCGTGACGGAGGTGGGACCTCGTCACGAAGAGCGTGAGAACGCCACGCTTCCTCCCGTGTCGCACGACACCGACGGGGGTGCGGTCGTCCTAACCGGCGCTATAGGTCGGTTAGGACGACCGCACCCCGGGGGACCCTCGATCCGGGCCCGGAAAGGGACGGAAGGCGCCCGGGCGTGTGACGTTCCCGGCAT
>JBPYFM010000045.1:0-3444 GCA_051986435.1 Solirubrobacterales bacterium
ACACGGGAGGAAGCGTGGAGATCCCACGCTCTCCGTGACGACGTCCCACCTCCGTCACGGATCGGTGACGGATCCGTGGGACTCCCGTCGCTCTCCCGTGACGCCCCCGCGTCCCTTCTTCCGCTCCCCGCTGACCCGGCCCTCGGCCGTCCCTCGCCGCCCCCCGGCGCCAGCCTGCGGCGGGCCCCGTCCCTTCCCCCCGCCCCGGCTTCCCGGGCCTGATCCATTCTCGCCCGCGGCGGACTGCCCGCCTACGCGCGCTCGGGTGCCGGCAGCGAGGCGAGGGCGGCGGCGATCGACTCCGCGGTGATGTCGAGGAGGTCTTCGAGCTCCTGCTCGGTGATCGCCAGGGGTGGCATCAGGACGACTACGTCGCCGAGCGGTCTCACCAGGGCACCGCGCTTGCGGGCCTCCAGCGTCACCCGGTGGCCGACGCGCAGTTCGGGGTCGTGGAGGCCGAGGTCGATGCCGATCATCACGCCGCGCGAGCGGACTTCGGCGACGCCGGGCATCTCGGCGATCTCTGCCAGGCGCCGCTCGGCGAGCGCGATTTTCGGCTGTAGGCGTTCCAGCGTGCGCTCGCGCCCGAAGACGTCGAGGTTCGCGAGCGCCACCGCGCAGGCGACCGGATTGCCGGTGTAGGTGTGGCCGTGGAAGAAGGTTTTGGCCTCGGCGGGGGCGCCGAGGAAGGCCTCGTAGACCGCCTCGGTGGTGAGCGTCGCCGCCAGGGGCAGGTAGCCGCCGGTGATTCCCTTGGCGAGGCAGAGGAGGTCGGGCGTGACGCCCTCCTGTTCGACCGCGAACATCGTGCCGGTCCGCCCGAAGCCGGTCGCCACCTCGTCGCAGATCAGCAGCACGCCGTGGCGGTCGCAGAGGTCGCGCACCGCGCGCAGGTAGCCGTCGGGGTGGACGATCATGCCGCCCGCCCCCTGGACCAGCGGCTCCATCATCACCGCCGCTACCTCGCCCTCGTGGGCGGTGAGGAGGCGCTCCATCTGGTCGATGTCGCCGGGCTCCGCCGCCAGGGTCTCGAAGAGGAGCGGCTTGTAGGTGGCGTGGAAGAGGTCGATGCCGCCGACCGAGACCGAGCCCAGCGTGTCGCCGTGGTAGGCCTCGCGCATCCGGATGAAGCGGGTGCGCGCGGTGTCGCCGCGCTGCTGGTGGTACTGGAAGGCCATCTTCAGGGCGATCTCCGCGGCGGTCGAGCCCGAGTCGGAGTAGAAGACGCGCTGCAGGCCGTCGGGGGCGATCTCGATGAGGCGCGCCGCCAGCTCGGTCGCGCCGGGATGGGAGAGGCCGAGCATCGTCGAGTGGGCGACCTTGTCGAACTGCTCGCGCGCCGCTCGGTCGAGGTCGGGATGGTGATGGCCGTGCACGTTGCACCAGAGCGAGGAGGTGCCGTCGATGTAACGGTTGCCGTCGACGTCGAAGAGGTAGACCCCTTCGCCGCGCTCGATCTGCAGCGGCGTTTCTTCGCTCCAGCCCTGCTGCTGGGTGAAGGGGTGCCAGACGAACTCCTGGTCGAGACGGTTGAGGCGGGCGGCGTCGCTCATCGCCTCGACCCTAGTCCTCGGGCGCGGCCGGCGCCCCGGCGCGGGCCCCAGACCACCCGGACGGGGATCGCTCTCACTCGCGCAACAATTGCCCTTGAGAAATAGTTGCGCACATGCAACAATTACGCACATGCAAGCAAGCGATGTCAAAGCGATCGATCGGGCCGAGGGCGGCCAGGCGAGCGTGGAGATCGATGCGGAGTCCCGTGACACGGCCGCACGGATCTGCGCGCTGATGCGCCATGTCTTCCTCTACGACCGCGGCAACCAGGTCCGCGTTCTCGAGGACACCGGCCTGACGACGACGCAGTGCAAGGCGCTGCTCGAGCTGGGCGGCCTCGGCGACTGCCCGACGACCTGGCAGGTCTCCGACCTGGCCGGGGTGTTCGACTCCTCGCTGCCCGCGATGAGCCGGGCCGTCGACGGCCTGGTGAAGAAGGGCCTGGCGACGCGGGTCGAGGACCCGACCGACCGCCGGGTGCGCCTGGTGCGGATCACCGCCGCGGGGAACGACCTCGTCGACGAGCTGACGACCGTGAAGCGCAACGGCCTCGAGGCATTCGCCGCGACCCTCACCCCGACCCAGCGCCGCAAGATCGACGCCGCCGTCGAGTCACTGATGGACCGTGAGGACATCGCCACGACGTACCGACAGTCGAAGGAGGTTTGATGTCCTGCAGCGATGCTGATACTGCTGCCCCCGTCCGAGGGGAAGACCGCGCCGGAGACGGGCCCGCCCGTCGAACTCGACAGGCTCGCCTACGCCGACGCCTTGACGGACTCGAGGCGGAAGTTGCTTGGGGCGCTCGCCGCGCTCGCGGAGCTGCCGCTCGAGCGGGCGGTCTCGATGCTGGCGGTCTCGAAGGGCCAGGCGGGCGAGGTCGCCGTTGACGCGGAGCTCGGCTCCGCCGCGGCAGGCCCGGCCGCCGAGATCTACACCGGCGTCCTCTACGACCGTCTGAAGCTCCCCGAGCTTCCCAAACGCGCCCAGGGCCGAGTGCTGATCGCCTCGGCCCTGTGGGGCGTCCTGCGGCCGGCCGACCGAATTCCCTACTACCGGCTCTCGGCGAAAGCGAAGCTGGACGGGATCGGTGGCCTGGCCGCCTTCTGGCGCCCGGTCCTGGCCGAGGCGCTCCCCGACAAGAAAGGCACCCTGGTGGTCGACATGCGCTCCGGCGCCTACGCGGCGGCCTGGAAGCCGAAGCAGGCGACCCTGGTCGCCGTCCGCGCCTTCACCGAGGTGAAGGGGAAGCGCAAACCGGTGAGCCACATGGCGAAGGCGGTCCGCGGCGAAGTCGCCCGCGCGCTGCTGGAGGCGAAGAAGCCGCCGGAGTCCCCCGAGGCCGCCGCGGTCATCGCCGAGGCCGCGGGCTTCACCGTCGACCCGGCCCCCGGCGCCCTCGACATCATCGTCAGCTGACGAGGTTGATGGGCCGAAAAACCACGTATATCGTGGTTTTTCGGCCCATCAACCTGGGAGTTGGAGGGGGGGCCAGGTGTGGGGGCGCGTCAGGTCGAGGCGGGGGAGGGTGAGGACAGGGACGCCGCTCATGGCGGCGATCGTCTCGCGGTTGTCGGCTTCGATCGGGGTCGGTGACTCGGGCCAGGGATTGAGGACGATCGCGGCGACCTTGAGGCCGACCGAGCGGGCCGACTCGACCGTCAGCAGGGTGTGGTTGATCGCCCCCAGCCCGGGCGGCGAGACGATCACCAGCGGGTAGCCGAGCTCGACCGCGCAGGAGCGCATCGTCCAGGTCGGGGAGAGCGGCACGAGGAGGCCACCGGCGCCCTCGCAGATGATCGCGTCGGCCCCGTCGGCGGCAGCGCGGGCCGCTTTCATCACCCCCTCCGGATCGATCTCCACGCCCGCCAGCCCGGCCTCCAGGTGCGG
>JBPYFM010000046.1:0-20019 GCA_051986435.1 Solirubrobacterales bacterium
GTGCTTGGCGATCGCCTCCTCGGCGCCGCCGAGGCCGGCCAGCGCCCAGTCGCGGGCGGTCTTGGCGTTGGTCATCGTCTCCAGCGTGGTGAAGGTCTTCGAGGAGATGATGAAGAGCGTCTCCTCCGGGTCGAGGTCGCGCGCGCACTCGACGAAATCGGTGCCGTCGATGTTGGAGACGAAGCGGAAGGTCATCTCCCGGTTCGAGTAGTGGCGGAGCGCCTCGTAGGCCATCACCGGGCCGAGGTCGGAGCCGCCGATGCCGATGTTGACCACGCTGCGGATCGCCTTGCCGGTGTGGCCGCGCCACTCGCCGTCGCGGACGCGCTCGGCGAACGCCGCCATCCGGTCGAGCGTCTCGTGGACCGCCTTGACGACGTCGACGCCGTCGACGATCAGCGAGCGCTCGCGCGGCATGCGCAGCGCCACGTGGAGGACGGGGCGGTCCTCGGAGACGTTGATGTGCTCGCCGCGGAACATACTGGCGCGGCGGGCTTCGACGCCGCGCTCGCGCGCGAGCTCGCCGAGCAGCATCAGCGTCTCGTCGGTGATCCGGTTCTTCGAGAAGTCGAGGAAGAGCCCGGCGCCGTCGGCGACCAGGCGCTCGCCGCGCTGCGGATCGGCGTCGAAGAGCTCGCGCAGGGTGCGCTTGCGGACGTCGGCGAAGTGGGCCTGGAGCCGGCCCCAGGCCGGGGCCTCGCGCAGCGAGCCCCCGGCGACCGTGTCGCTCAAGCCGTCACCCCGCGCTTGGAGCCGATCGTCTTCAGCAGCTCTTCCCAGGACTTGTTGAACGACGCTTTGCCCTCGTCCTGGAGGCGCTGGGCGAGCGCCTCGGGGTCGACCCCGGCGCCTTCGAATTCTTTCAGCGTCGCCTCGGCGGCGCCGCCGCCCGGGTCCATCAGCTCGTTGACCTGGCCGTGGTCGGCGAAGGCCTCGAGCGTCTTGTCGGGCATCGTGTTGACCGTGAACGGGGAGGCGAAGGCCTCGATGTAGAGCGTGTCGGAGGCCTCCGGATCCTTGGTTCCGGTGCTGGCCCAGAGCAGGCGCTGCGGGCGGGCTCCCTCGTTGGCGAGGCGCAACCAGCGGTCGGAGTTCAGGAGCTCGCGGTAGGCCCGGTAGGCGCGCCCGCCGATCGCGATGCCGAGGCGGTTCTTCAGCTCGGCGGGGACCTGTTCGGCGACCGCCACGTCCCAACGGCTCATGAAGATCGAGGCGACCGAGTTGACCACCGGGTCGAGCCCAGCCTCGATCCGCCGTTCGATCCCCTTCATGTAGGCGTCGGCGGAGGCGAGGTACTGCCTGTCGTCGAAGAGCAGCGTGACGTTGATCGGGATGCCCGCGAAGATCGACTCCTCGATCGCCTCAGTTCCGGCCGGGGTGCCCGGGATCTTGATGTAGAGGTTGGAGCGCTCCCCCTTCGCGTGCAGCTTGGCGGCCTGCTCGATCGTCGCCCCGGCGTCGTCGGCGAGGAGCGGCGAGACCTCGAGGCTGACGAAGCCGTCGACCCCGGCCGTGCGCGCATGGGCGTCGGCGAAGAGGTCGGCGGCGTCGCGCAGGTCGGCGAGGGCGAGCTCGAAGAAGACGTTCTCGTTCGAGTTCGCGCCCGGGCCGTCGGGGTCCTCGGCCGAGCCGGAGACCTCGGCGATCTGCTGGTCGTAGGAGTCGCCGGCGCCGATCGCCTTGTCGAAGATGGTCGGGTTCGAGGTCAGCCCGGTGACCGAGAGATCCTCGATGTACCGCTTCAGCGTGCCCTCGCGGAGCATGTCGCGGGTGATGTTGTCGACCCAGAGGCTCTGTCCGATGTCGTGAAGCTTCTGCGTGGGTTTCATGTCGGCTCCTTCTTCTCTCTCTAATTCGAAGTTTCGTTGCGGGCGGCGCGCTCGATCGCGCCGCGGGCGGCGTCGGCGACCTTGTCGGGGGTGAACCCGAACTCGTTCATCACGTCCTTGAGCGGTGCCGAGCTACCAAAGGTGTGCATACCCACCATTGCACCCTCCGGACCTATCCACCGGTCCCAGCCCAGGGTCGAGGCCTCCTCGACCGACACCAGGGCGCGGATGGCGGGCGGCAGGACCTCGTCGCGGTAGGCCTGGTCCTGGCGGTCGAAGAGCTCCCAGCAGGGCAGGCTGACGACCCGGGAGCGGGTGCCGGCGGCGCTCAGCTCCTCGTGTGCGGCGACCGCGAGGGCGACCTCGGAGCCGGTGGCGATGAGGATGACCTCGGGGTCGCCGTCGGGCGGGTCGGCCAGCACGTAGCCGCCGCGGCGGGTGCCCGCGGCGCTCGCGTATCTCGTGCGGTCGAGGATCGGCACGTCTTGGCGGGTGAGGATCAGCGCGACCGGCTGGTGCCGGCGGTCGATCGCAAGGCGCCAGGCCTCGGCGACCTCGTTGGCGTCGGCGGGGCGGATCACGTCGAGGCCGGGGATCGCACGGAGCGAAGCGATCTGCTCGACCGGCTGGTGGGTCGGGCCGTCCTCGCCGAGGCCGATCGAGTCGTGGGTGAAGACGTGGACGATCGGCAGCTCCATCAGGCTGGAGAGGCGGATCGCCGGGCGCGCGTAGTCGGAGAAGGTGAGGTAGGTCGACCAGAGCGGGCGGAGCTTGGTCAGGGACATGCCGTTGGCGATCGCCGCCGACTCGTGCTCGCGGATGCCGAAGTGGATCTGGCGGCCTCCGTAGCGGCCCGGCTCGAGGTCGAGGTCGCCGTCGAAGGTGAGGCGGACCGAGGTCGAGTCGGTGAGGTCGGCGGACCCGGCGATCAGCCAGGGGAGGTTCTCGGCGATCGCGTTCTCGACTTTGTTCGAGGCTTTGCGGGTCGCCATGCCCTTCGCTTCGTCGGCCCCGAAGGAGGGGATCGCGGCGTCCCAGCCGTCGGGGAGCTCGCGGCGCTGCATCGCGTCGACCTGCGCGGCGAGCTCCGGCGATTCGGCTTTGAATGACTCGAAGCGCAGCATCCAGGCGGCGTGCGCCTCGGCGCCGCGCTTGCCGACGCCGGCGGCGAAGTGCTCGCGGACGCCGTCGGGGACGAGGAACTGGGCGTCTTCGGGCCAGCCGTAGACGCGCTTGGTCTCGCGGACCTCCTCCTCGCCGAGCGGCTCGCCGTGGGCGGCGGCGGTGTCCTGCTTGTGCGGGGAGCCCCAGCCGATGTGGCTGTCGACGATGATCAGCGTCGGCCGGTCCTCCTCGCGCTTGAACTCCTCGAAGGCGCGGTCGAGCAGCGTCAGGTCGTTGGCATCGCCGACCCGGGTGACGTTCCAGCCGTAACCCATGAAGCGGGCGGCGACGTCGTCCTCGTAGGTGAGGTTGGTCTCCCCATCGATAGTTATTCGATTGTTGTCGTAGATCCAGCAGAGGTTGTCGAGGCGCAGGTGGCCCGCGATCGAGGCGGCCTCGCTCGACACGCCCTCCATCAGGCAGCCGTCGCCGGCCAGCGCGTAGGTGTCGAAGTCGAAGAGGTCGGAGTCGTCGCGGTCGTAGGTGGCGTGCAGCCACTTGGAGGCGATCGCCATGCCGACCGAGGTGGCGACGCCCTGGCCGAGCGGGCCGGTCGTCGTCTCGACCCCGGAGGTCCAGCGGTACTCTGGGTGGCCGGGGGCCTTCGAGTCGAGCTGGCGGAACGATTCGATGTCCTTCATCGAGACCGCTTCGGTGCCGACGACCTCGTAGTCGGGGTCGACCGCCTTGACGCCCGCGAGGTGGAGCAGCGAGTAGAGCAGCATCGAGGCGTGGCCGGCGCTGAGGACGAAGCGGTCGCGGCCGGGCCAGATCGGGTCCTCGGGGTCGAAGCGCAGGTGGCGCTGCCAGAGCGCGTAGGCGACCGGCGCCATCGCCATCGGGGTCCCGGGATGGCCGGAGTTGGCCTTCTGGATCGCGTCGATCGACAGCGTGCGGATCGTGTTGATGCAGAGCTGGTCGATGTCCTGCGCCACGAGAGCCGATCCTAGCCCCTGACCGGCCCGCGAACGGTTGTCGCCCGGTTCCGTCGCTCCTTGGTCAGATCCGGCTGGGGGCGCGGGGGCGGCGGCAGGGCGGCGGGCGGGCGGGCGGCGTCAGGGTTCGATCCGCGTCACCGAGCCGTCGCCGTCGTTGACGACCCAGACCGCGGTCTGGCCGACCGCGACAGCCGCGGGGTCGGGGCCGACCGCGATCGGGCCGCCGTCCGGTTCGCCGGACGGAAGCTCGAGGCGGCGCACGGCGCCTTCGCCCGCGAGCGTGACCCAGAGCAGGTTCGGGCCCGCGTCGATGCCGCCGGGGCGCTCGCCGACCGCGGCCGGGGAGCCGCTGACGGCCTGCACCGAGGGGTCGACGCGGATCACCGAGCCGGAGCGGGCGTCGGCGACCCAGACGAGGCCGCGGGCGACGGTGATCCCGGCCGGATGGCGGCCCGCCGGGATGACTTGGCGATCGCGAAGGCGCCGAGGCCGATGTGGTGGACCTGGCCGGTGGCGGCGCTCGAGATCCAGAGCGACCCGGCGCCGGTCGCGAGGCGCAGTGGGGCCGTGTGCGGGCCGAGGTGGCGGCGGACGACCCGGCCGCCCTTGGTATCGACGGCGGCGATCCCACCGCCTTTCGTGTCGGCGACCCACCTGCGGCCGCCGCCGTAGACCAGCGGCCCCGGGTGGCCGCCGACCTCGATCCGCTGCGCGACCGCTCCGCTTTCGTCGTCGATCCGGAGCAGCTCGCCGGTCTTCGAGTCGGTGACCCAGACCGAGCCGCCCCCCACCGCGACCGCGGCGACGCCGTGCGGGAGGTCGATCGGGGAGTCGACGATCCGGTCCGTTTCCGCGTCGATCCGCGTCAGCGTCGCCTCCGGTTCGGAGAGCACCCAGATCTTCTCCGACCCCGCCGCGATCCGCAGCGGCGGCTCCCCGATCGCGACGGGCGCCGGGACCTGCGGCCCGTCGCCGCCGCCGGCGGCGAGCAGAAGCACAACCGCCACGATCGCCGCGAGCAGAACGAGTCCCACGCCACCAGCGAGTGCCACCCTCCCCCGCCCGCCCCCGCCCGCCCCCGCGGTCGTCCTTTCCAACCGTCCCCTCCCCCGCGGTCGTCCTAACCGGCGCTATAGGTGGGTTAGGACGACCACGCGCGGGCGGGCGCCGGTTAGGACGACCGCGTCCGGTAGCCGGGTGCGGATCGCTTGCACCCAGGACCTCGGTCGGGCGCCTGTCGGAGCCCTCACCGGCGCGGGCGGCGGCGAAGGTCGCCGCCCTCGACCAGGCGCATGGCGACGATCAGCTCGCCGTCGACCTCGCGCGAGTCGTAGACCGGCACCACCGCCGGGTGGTCGAGGCGCGCCGCCAGGCGCGACTCGCGCAGGAAGCGGTCCCGGAACGAGGCGTCGCCCGCGAGCTCGCGGCGATCACCTTGAGCGCCACCGGCCGGTCGAGGCCGAGGTGCGTGGCGCGGTACACGACGCCCATCCCGCCACGGGCGAGGCGGGCGTCGATCCGGTGTCCGGCGACTTCGTCACCGAGGGCGAGGCCTGCCACCGGGCGGTTATACCGCCCGGTGGCGCAACCTGGCCCCTGGCACCGGGCGTCACCTCAGCGCACCGGCTGCCGGTCGATCACGGGGCCGAAGGCCTCTTCGCCTTCGCCGTCGTAGGCTTCGGCCAGGTCCGACTTGCGGCCGCTGGCGAGGTCGATCGCCATCAGCTGCTGACCTTCGCGGGTTTCGATCAGCGCCGCGACGCTGCGGCCGTCGGAGCTGAAGACCGAGTTCGTCTGCGAGCCGTCAGGCAGTTCGGCGACCTTCTTCGCCTTGCCGGGGCCGATCTTCTTCACCCAGAGTCCGCGGTCGCGACGGAAGATCAGCGTGTGGCCGTGCGGCGAGACGTCTTCGACGTACGGAGAACCGACGCCCCGGACCAGCGGCTTCACCCGCGTGCCGTTCTTGCGCATCGTGTAGATGTCGGCGTATCCGGCCGGGCCCTCGGACTGGTTGCCGCGGCTGAAGACGATGCCGCCGGCGAAGTAGCGCGGGTCGAACTCGTCGACGCGCCCGGTCGTGGTGAGGCCGGAGCTGCTCGGGCGGATCGAGTAGAGGTCGGCGTTGACGCGGTCGCCGCCGACGAGCGGGGTGCGGACGAAGACGATCGTCTTGCCGTCCGGCGCGAAGCGCGCTTCGGTCGCTTCTTCGGGGCCGGGGGTGAGGTCGGTCGCCGGGCCACCGCCGACCCGCACCGTGTAGAGGTTGGCCGGCTGGCCTTCACCGGCGCGCCGCTCGAAGACGACGATCTGGCCGTTCGGCGAGACCTGCGACCGCGAGTCGAGGGCGGAGCCACTGGTGAGGCGGCGCTCCCCGGAGCCGTCCGGACGCACCGTGTAGATGTGGCCTTCGCGGGCGATGGCGATGGTCCGACCGTCCGGCGAGAACGAGGGTTCGGTGTCTGCCGGGTTTTCGGTCAGCTGGTTCTGACGGCCGTCGCGGTCGGCGAAAGGCCCGCCTTCTTCAACCCCTTCGACGGTGCGCGTCTGGGAGAAGACGACGACGCCGTGCCGGGCGGCCGACGCCGCGGCGGGGACCGCGAGCGCCAACAGCGCGAGGGCGGCGAGAAGGATCGAGCGGAACGAGATGTGAGGTGACATGACGTGCCCCTTTCGAGCGTCGGCGACTTGATGCACCGATGCTCCGACGCGGAGCCGTACCGGCCAATGACACCCCCGCCCCCCACCGAGCCACTTCTGGCCCGCCCCAAGCCACCGTGTTGATGGGCCGAAAAACCACGTATATCGTGGTTTTTCGGCCCATCAACACCGGGGTTAGTAGCGGTAGTGGTCGGGCTTGTAGGGGCCGTCGACCGGGACGCCGAGGTAGCTCGACTGGTCCGGGGTCAGCTCGGTCAGGTCGACCCCGAGGGAGGCCAGGTGCAGGCGGGCCACCTTCTCGTCGAGGTGCTTCGGGAGGATGTAGACCTCCTTGGCGGCGAACTCCTCGGGCCGGGTGAAGAGCTCCATCTGGGCGATCACCTGGTTGGTGAAGGAGTTCGACATCACGAAGGACGGGTGGCCCGTAGCGTTGCCGAGGTTCAGCAGGCGCCCTTCGGAGAGGACGATGATCGAGTGGCCGTCGGGGAACTTCCACTCGTCGACCTGCGGCTTGATGTTGGTGCGCTCCGCGTCGCTCGCTTCCAGCGCGGCCATCTCGATCTCGTTGTCAAAGTGGCCGATGTTGCCGACGATCGCGTTGTGCTTCATCTTCGACATGTGGTCGACGGTGATGATGTCCTTGTTCCCCGTCGCGGTGACGAAGATGTCGGCCTCGGAGACGACGTCGTCGAGACGGCGCACCTCGTAGCCCTCCATCGCCGCCTGCAGCGCGCAGATCGGGTCGATCTCGGTGACGATCACCCGTGCGCCCTGGCCGCGCAGCGAGGACGCGCAGCCCTTGCCCACGTCGCCGTAGCCGCAGACGACCGCGACCTTGCCGCCGATCATCACGTCGGTGCCGCGGTTGATCCCGTCGATCAGCGAGTGCCGGCAGCCGTAGAGGTTGTCGAACTTCGACTTGGTGACGGAATCGTTGACGTTGATCGCCGGGAAGAGCAGGCCGCCCGCCTCCGCCAGCTGGTAGAGCCGGTGGACGCCGGTGGTCGTCTCCTCGGTGACGCCCTTGATCTGGGCCGCCGCGCGGGTCCACTTGGTCGCGTCGCTTTCCAGCGAGCGCGTCAGCGTCTCCAGCACGATCCGGAACTCCTCCGAGTCGGCCGTGTCGGGCGACGGCACCGCGCCCGCCGCCTCGTACTCGACGCCTTTGTGGACCAGCAGCGTCGCGTCGCCGCCGTCGTCGAGGATCATGTTCGGCCCGTCCTCACCGGGCCAGGTCAGCGCCTGCTCGGTGCACCACCAGTACTCCTCCAGCGTCTCGCCCTTCCAGGCATAGACCGGGATCCCGGCCGCCGCGATCGCCGCCGCGGCATGGTCCTGGGTCGAAAAGATGTTGCAGCTCGCCCAACGAACCTCGGCGCCGAGCGCGACCAGCGTCTCGATCAGCACCGCCGTCTGGACCGTCATGTGGAGCGAGCCCGTGATCCGCGCGCCCGCCAGAGGTTTCCGTGCCCCGAACTCTTCCCGGGTCTGCATAAGGCCCGGCATCTCGACCTCGGCGAGGGAGATCTCCTTGCGGCCGAACTCGGCGAGGCCGATATCGGCGACCTTGTAGTCCTGGGTGGGCGTGACGGTCATCTGAGTGATTTGGCTCCTGGTCGTATTTCGTGGCACATCTGTGCGAATCACGCCTCCGAGTCGAGACGCGAACGTTGAGGGTAGCCGAATAGAGTCGCGATTACGTGAGCCTTGACGACGAGAAGCGACTCGCCGCCGAAGCGGCCGCGGAGCTGGTGGAGAGCGGGATGACCGTGGGTCTGGGAACCGGATCGACCGTCGCCCACCTGCTCCCCGCCGTCGCCCGCCGCGGCCTCACGGGCCTGCGCTGCGTGGCGACCTCCCCGGCGACGGAGGCGCAGGCGCGCTCGCTCGGCATCCCAGTCGAGGAGTTCAACACCCTGAAGCGCCTCGACATCGCGATCGACGGCACCGACGAGGTGACCCCGGACGGCTGGCTGATCAAGGGCGGCGGCGGTGCCCACCTGCGCGAGAAGATCGTCGCCGCGGCGGCCGACCGCTTCGTCGTCATCGCCGACTCGACCAAGCCGGTGGAGAAGCTCACCTGGCCGGTGCCGCTGGAGCTCTTCGCCTTCGGCCTCTCCTCCACCCTGGCCCGCCTCGGCGACGACGTCACCGTCCGCCCCAACTCGCCGCCCAGCCCCGACGGCGGCCTGATCGCCGATTACCGCGGCCCCGGTCTCGACGACCCGGCGGCGCTGGCGGCGCGCCTCGAGGCCGATCCGGGCGTCGCCGCCCAGGGACTCTTCCCCCCGAGCCTCGTCAACGAGATATTCGTCGCCCGTGGTGACGATGTCGAGAGGACGACCATCGGATAGCTGATGGACCTAGGTCGAGCGCGAGCACGATCTGGGCGCCCTCGCCGAACTCCTCGATGGTGTCGTCGACGGCCGCTCGCGGGCGGCGCTGATCGAGGGTCCCGCGCGCGGCTCCGAGGAGCTGGAGCGCGAGTTCCCCTTCGGCGTGATCCGCCAGCTCTTCGAACCGGCGCTCGCCGAGGTCGGCCGCGACGCCTCCTTCGAGGGCGCCGCCGCCCAGGCCCGTGCGTTGTGCGGGGAGCGTGGAGGGACCCTCGCGCGAGGGTGACGGGAGGCTCACGGAACCGTCACCGATCTCGGACCTCGTCACGAAGAGCGCGGGAACGCCACGCTTCCTCCCGTCTTCCTCATGCCTTCCCACCACCCGGGCCTCTGCCGTGGCGCCTAACTCGCTCCATACGCGAGTAAGGCGCCACAGGCGCCCGTGGAGCCTTACCGTCCCAATGAGGCGGTAAAGCTCCACAGGCTCGCCGTGGCGGCCCTCGCGGGGGACCGATCCTTGAGAGACCCTGACGCGATCCCGGAGTTCGTGGCGGACCCGTGGACTTCGTGACGAACCCCGCCATCTCTCCCACGAAAGCCTCACGTCCTGGGCGCCTCATGGGGGTCACAGCCTGCCAGGACCCCCATGAGGCGCCCAGGACACCCTGCGGCGACCCGAGGTGGTGTGGACGGCCCGGGCAGGCCCGCCCGGCGACTGGATACAGTCCACAGCCGTTTTCACCAACATCGAGGTATTTGAAAGGCGGAGGGTTGACGCATCGGCGGTTGGCTGTCGGGCGGGTGTGGTTGGTGGTCGGCGTGATCGGGGCCCTGATGGCGTTCGTCGCGGCGGCGCCCGCGATGGCGGCGCCGAGCTGGCACCTGCAGCGCTCGGGCCAGGGCGGGTTCCTGCATGCCGTGTCCTTCCCCGACCCCGCGCACGGCTGGGCGGTAGGCGGCGCCGGGCGCATCCTCGCCACCGGCGACGGGGGCGAGAGCTGGCAGGAACAGTCATCCGCGACCGTTGCCACCCGCAACCTGTACGGCGTCTTCTTCGTCGACGAACACCGGGGCTGGGCCGTGGGCGAAGACGAATCGATCACCACCACCTCCGACGGCGGAGCCCATTGGACCTCCCAGCGCTCCGGGGCGGGAGGCACCCCCTTGCTGCTCGGCGTCTCCTTCGTCGACTCCCAGCACGGCTGGGTCGTGGGGGAAGAAGGCCTGATCCTCGTCACCACCGACGGCGGCGCCACCTGGACCCCGCAGAACTCCGGGGTGAGCGTGGCGCTGACCGGGGTCTCCTTCGCCAACGACCAGGTCGGCTGGGCGGTCGGGGCGTCGGGGACGGTCCTGAAGACCACCGACGGGGGCACGACCTGGACGAGAATGGGGATCTCCTTCAACCCCATCGGGGTCAGCGCCGTCGACCCGGAACACGCCTGGGTCGTCGGCACGCTCGGCGGGATCGCCGCCACCGGCGACGGCGTCAATTGGACGGTCCAGACGTCGGGCACCACCCGCGAACTCACCAGCGTGTCCTTCGCCGATGACGAAGACGGCTGGGCGGTCGGCGCGGGAGGCACGATCGTGAAGACCACCGACAGCGGGGCCACGTGGTCCCCCGAGCCTTCGGGCACGGGCGAACAGCTTCTCGGCGTCTCCTTCGCCGACTCGACCCACGGCACCGCGGTCGGATACCAGGGGGCGATCACGAGCTACTTCGAACCTGGCCCGGCCACCCGCCTCGAAGTGACGGCGCCGCCCAACGCCACCGCGGGCACGGCGTTCAACTTCGACGTCACGGCGCGCGACTCGATCGGGCACGTGGCGACCGGCTATGCCGGGATGGTCCACTTCAACGCCCTCGACCCGAGAGCGGTGTTGCCCGCCAACTCGACCCTGACCGAAGGCTCCGGCACGTTCGCGGCAACGCTGAAGACTGCCTCGACGCCGAAGCTGTTCGCCGAAGACGGGACGCTCGCCGGGGCCAGCAGTCCGATCCTCGTGGCCGCCGGGCCGGCGCACGAACTGGCGCTCGCGGCATATCCCTCCAGTCCTCTCGCCGGTGCGCTCCTCCCGCTCCATGTCACCGCCCTCGACGAATTCGGCAACATCGCCACCGGTTACGCCGGCAGCGTCCACTTCACCAGCAGCGACAGCCACGCGACCCTGCCCGCCGACTCGACCCTCACCGGCGGGGAACGGACGTTTGAAGCGACCCTGCGCACGGCCGGGACCCAGACGATCACTGCCGGCGACGGGACCCTCTCGACCACCACCTTCGGCATGGCGGTGCGGCCGGGGCCGACGGCGAAACTGGCGATCTCGACGCCGGCGGGAGCGACCGCGGGCGTCCCGTTCCACTTCGGGGTCGAAGCCTCCGACGCATTCGGCAACGCGACGCACTCCTACACCGGGACGATCCACTTCACCAGCAGCGACGCGAGCGCGACGCTGCCCGCCGACACGGCGCTGGTCGGGGGCGCGGGCAGCTTCGAAGCCACCCTCGCCGGCGGCGGCGACCAGACGATCTCCGGCGTCGACGTCGCCGCAGGCTCGATCTCCGGCACGAGCTCTCAGATCGTCGTCGGCAAGGTGACGCCGACCCTCTCGGTGCTCGCCTCGCCGGGGGTGACGCTGGGCGGCGCGATCCACGCGAGCGCCGAGATCGACGGCGTCGACCCGTCCGGGCACCTCGAGTTCGCCCTCTACGGGCCGGGGGATCCGACCTGCGCGGGAACGCCGGTCGCCACCGCCTCGGCGCCGATCGACGGCCCCGGCAAGTACGAGTCGCCTTCCATCACGCCGACCGCGGCGGGCACCTACCGCTGGGTGGTGACCTACCCGGGCGACGGCGCCAACCTCGGCGTCGCCACCCAGTGCGCCGATCCCGCGGCGGTGGTCGAGATCGCCGCGGCGCCGGCTCCGCCGCGGACCCAGGAGGCGCCGCCGGCGCCCCAGGCCCAGCCCCCGGCCCCGCGCGTCACCGTCTCCTACAGCCCCAACCATGCCCACGCGCCGAACCCCGCGGGCGGGGCGCGCTACACCTTCCTCTTCGGCGACCCGGCGCCGGGCGCGACCTTCTACTGCCGCCTCGACGGCAAGCCATGGCGCGTCTGCTCCTCGCCCACGGCGTACCGCAACCTGCGGCGCGGCCGCCACGTCTTCCGGGTCAAATCGGTCAGTCCCGCCGGGCTCGAATCGGCGGTGGAAACGGTGAAGTTCACCGCCGGCCGTCGTCCGCGCTGAGGAGGGCGTCAGATCGAGAGGCCTCCGTCGACCGCGACCGTCGTCCCGGTGACGGCGGCGCCGCCGGGGCCGCAGAGGTGGGCGATCATCGTGGCGATCTCGGCGGGGTCGATGAGGCGCTCGATCGGCTGTTGGGTGGCGAAGGCAGGGGCGCCTTCGAGGTCGTAGAGGCGGGCGCTCTCGGCGAGGATCGGGGTGTCGGTCGAGCCGGGGGCGACGGCGGTGGCGGTGATGCCGGTGCCACGGAGGTCGGCGGCGAGGGCGCGGACGAAGCCGGAGACGCCGGCCTTGGCGGCGCAGTAGGCGGCCAGGCCGGGCAGGCCGCGAAAGCTGGCGGCCGAGGCCGAGGCGACGAAGCGGCCGGCGCGCGGCTCGGGGCGGCGCAGGAGGGCGGGGATGCCGACCCGGCCGGCGACCATGACGCCGCGGAGGCAGACCTCGACCACCGCGTCCTCCTCCTCGGGCGAGAGCTCCCAGGCGGGCACGCCGCCGGCGATCACGCCCGCGTTGGCGACGATCGCCTCGACCGGCCCCCACTCCTCGGCGCGGGCGACGACGGCGGCCATCTGTGCCGCATCGGTGACGTCGGCGAGCTCGGCGCGGACCCGCTCCGCGCCCGCCATGTGCTCCGCGCTCCCGGGATTCTCAGCGGCGCTCGCAGAGTCGGTCGCGGCGCGGCGCTGGTGCGGGATCGCGTTGGTGGCGGCGACCACGGCGCCAAGGTCGGCGGCGCTCGCCATCGGGTAGGGCAGGCGGGGGTCGTCGCTGCCGCGATCGACGGCGACCACGTGCCAATCGTCGGCGACCAGCGCCGCCACCGTCGCCGCGCCGATCCCGCGGCCCGCCCCGGTGACGATCGCGACCCGGGTCACCGCGTCGCTCCCACCGCGGCGGGCCAGTCGCACAGGGTCGCGCAGAGATCGTCGACCGCCGCCGCCAGCAGCACCTGGCCCTCCGCGGCCGAGGCACCGGTCGGATCACCGAGAACGCCGTTCGGCGCGACGGCACGCACTCCGTGGGCGCGGAGGTCGTCGATCAACTCCGCGAGCGGCGCCGTGTTCCCGGCCTCGGCAAGCGCCTCCCGCACCGCGGTCGTCCTTTGGCCCGTTGTCGGGGCCAAAGGACGACCGCGCTCGGGGGGTGCGGCGAGGGCGAGGAGGAGGGACGTCTCGGTGCGGCCGGCGTGGGCGTCGCCGCCGAAGCGCGGGGACCAGGCGCGGGCGTCGCGGCCCTCGGCGCGCAGGCGGTCGACCGCGGCGGCGAGGGGCGCGGCGTTGCCGCCGTGAGCGTTGACGAAGAGGAGGCGGTCGAAGGTCTCGGACGCCGAGCGGCCCAGCTCGACCAGGAGCAGCTCGGTCGCCGTGGCGCCGATCGAGAGCGTCCCGGCGAAGTCCTGGTGCTCGCCGCTCGAGCCGTAGGGGACTAGCGGGGCGACGAAAGCGTCCGGGAGGCGGTCGGCGGCCGCCTCGGCCAGCGCGGCGACGATCGTCGAGTCGGTGCCGAGCGGGAGATGCGGCCCGTGCTGCTCGGTCGCGCCGAGCGGCACCAGCAGCGTGGTCGGCGCCTCGGCCGCGCGCGCCTCGACCTCGGGCCAGGTGGCGTCGACTAGCCGCGCCAGCGCGGTCGTCCTTTCCGGCGGCCCCTCGTCCGCGGTCGTCCTTTCCGGCGCTATAGGTGGGTTAGGACGACCGCTTCGGGCGGGGGGCGGGTTAGGACGACCGCGCTCGGGGGGTGCGGGGGTCATCGGCGGGTGAAGCCGGGGGGCATCAGGATGTCCTCGGGGACGAGGTCGGCGAGAGTTGCGCGGCCGAGGCCGTTCAGCGTCTCTTCGATCCCGGCGCGCATGATCTCCAGCACGTTGGCGACGCCGGCCTCGCCGTTGGCGGCCAAGCCCCAGAGGTAGGCGCGGCCGATCATCGCCGCGCGGGCGCCGAGGGCCAGCGCCTTGACGACGTCGGAGCCGCGGCGGATGCCGCCGTCGATCAGGACCTCGATCTCGCCGCCGACCGCCTCGACCACGCCGGGCAGGTTGCGGATCGCCGCCGGGGTGCCGTCGAGGTTGTTGCCGCCGTGGTTGGAGACCGAGATCGCGGTGCAGCCGATCTCGACCGCGCGACGGGCGTCGTCGGGGTGGGTGACGCCCTTCAGCATGAACGGGCCGCCCCACGCCTCCCGCAGCCAGGCGAGGTCCTCCCAGGTCGGCGGCGGGGTCATCATCCACTCGCCGTAGGCACCGAAGAAGGTCGGCGCCTCGCCGCCCTCGGTCTCGAGGTTCGGGGTCGTCAGGTCGGGCAGCATGCCTGCCCGCAGGTAGGAGGCGAGCCAGCGCGGGCGCACCAGCGCCTGCGGCGCGAGCGAGGCCATCGCCTTCAGGTCGAGCTTCTCGGGGATCGCCGGGCTGCCCCAGTCGCGGCGGTGGGCGAAGGTCCAGTCGACGGTCGCGATCAGCCCCGCGGCGCCGGCCGCGCGCGCCCGCTCCAACACCCCTTCGATCCGCTCCCGCGATCCGAGCCAGTAGACCTGGAAGAAGGTCTTCGGGTTCGCGGCGACCACCTGCTCGAGCGGCTTGGAGGCGAAGGAGCTGAGGCCGATCGCGGTGCCGGCGCCCGCCGCGGCCCGCGCGACCGCGACCTCGCCCTCGGGGTGCACCGCCTGCACGCCGGTCGGCGAGATCAGCACGGGCATCGAGATCTCCTGTCCCATCACCGCGGTGGCCATCTCCCGACCGCCGCCCTTGCCGGTGGCGATGCGGGGGACGAAGCCGAGCTCGCGGAAGGCAGCGACGTTGTCGGCGAGCGTCGTCCCCGACTCGGCGCCGGCGCGCAGCGCGCTGAAGACCGAGGACGGCAACCGGCGCCCGGCGCGTCGCCGCGCCTCCTCGACCGACTCGAACCACTCGCGGCTCGAAGCCATCGTCAGGCCGCCGCGCCGGGGCGGGCCGGCCCGCCCGTCGCCAGGAAGTCAGCGAGCGGGTTCTCGTCGCAGACCTTGGCCGGGGGGCGCACCGGCGTCATGCCGTCGCCGGCGGCCGGGCGGGACGGTTTCACCCGCGAGTGGTCGACCGCGGGCGCCGGGATCGCGAACTCGGCGCCGCGCGCGGCGAGGAGGCCCTCGCCGTGGCCGAGGGCGCACTCGGGGTCGGGGCCGTCGAGCGGCAGGCCGGTGAAGAACTTGGCCGCCATGCAGCCGCCGCGGCAGGCGTCGTAGTGCCCGCACGATCCGCAGGCGCCGCCGGACTGGGGACGGCGGAGCTCGGTGAAGAGGTCGGAGTCGCGCCAGACGCCCTCGAAGCCGCGCGGCTCGCGCACGTTGCCGGCCAGGAACTCCTCGTGGATCGCGAACGGGCAGGCGTAGACGTCGCCGACCGGGTCGATCAGGCAGACGACGCGCCCGGCGCCGCAGAGGTTCAGGCCCGGCAGCGCCTCGCCGTAGGCGGAGAGGTGGAAGAAGGAGTCGCCGGTGAGGACCTCGTCGCCGTGCTCCAGCAGCCACATATATAGAGAGCGCTGCTGGGCGGCGGTCGGGTGGAGCTCGTCCCAGACGTCGGCGCCGCGGCCCGACGGGCGCAGGCGCGTGATCCGCAGCTGGGCGCCGTAGGTGTCGGCGATCGCCTTGAAGTCCTCGAGCTGCCCCGCGTTGTGGCGGGTGACGACGACCGAGATCTTCGGGCGCTCGAAGCCCGCCGCGGCGAGCCGCTCGAGCGCGCCGAGCGCGGTGTCGAAGGAGCCCGCGCCGCGCACGGCGTCGTTGACCGCGGCGGTGGCGCCGTCGATCGAGACCTGCACGTCGACGTAGTCGGAGGCGGCGAGGCGGGCCGCTGCCGCGGCGTCGATGCGGCTGCCGTTGGTGGAGAACTTGACCCCGACGTGGTGGGCGGCGGCGTGGTCGAGCAGCTCCCAGAAGTCCTTGCGCACGGTGGGCTCGCCGCCGCCGACGTTGACGTAGAAGACCTGCATCCGCTCGAGCTCCTCGATCACCCCCTTCGCCTCGGCGGTGGTCAGCTCGCGCGGGTCGCGGCGGCCGCTGGAGGAGAGGCAGTGGACGCAGGCGAGGTTGCAGGCGTAGGTCAGCTCCCAGGTGATGCAGATCGGCGCGTCGAGGCCGAGCTCGAACTCCTCGACCAGCTTCATGCGGGGACCTCCTGGCCGGCCGGGACGATCATCCCGGTCTCGGCGAGCGTCGCGAGCGCGCGGCGGTAGCTCGGCAGCTCCGCCTCCTCGACGCCGGCGGCGCGGCAGGCCGCGAGGGGGTCGGAGGCCGCCGCCAGCCCTTCCACCGCCTCCAGCAGCCTCGGGCTCTTCAAGAACGAGAGCCGGCGGGTGCCGAAGTGGTAGGCGAGCGCCCCGAAGCGCTCCGGCCGCAGGGCGACCTGGGGATTCAGCCGCCAGCGGCCGTCGAGGTCGATCTCGGCGCTCATGCGAAGGGCCCTAGTAGACGCCGCACATCCCGTCGATCGAGACGTCCTCGACCAACAGGTCCTGCTCGACCGCGGCGTCGTCCTCGTTCTCGGCGACCGGCGCAGCCGGCCCATCGGGTGCAGTGCCCATGAAATCCTCCTCGGTGGATCAACGTTCCACGGAGACTTATAGCACTCGGTGTCAAATGTCGATAGGAAGACCGCCCAGCACGACGCGTGAGGAGATCGAAGCGGTGGCGCTCGAGCTCTTCGCCACGCGTGGCTTCGAAGCCACCACCGTCGAGGAGGTCGCCGCCGCGGTCGGTGTCGGACGCCGCACCCTCTTCCGCTACTTCGAGTCGAAGAACGACATCGCCTGGGGCGATTTCGACTGGGTGATGGAGCGATTGCGCGTCGCCCTTGGCGAAGGCGACGACCTGCCGCTGATGGAGGCGCTGCGCGGCGCCGTCGTCGAGTCGAACCGCTATCCGGACGACCAGCTGCCGGGGCTGCGCATCCGCATGACCCTGATCACCGGGACGCCTGCCCTCCAGGCCCACTCGGCGCTCCGCTATGCGGAGTGGCGCGCGGTCGTCGCCGAGTGGGCGGCGGGGCGGCTCGGGGACCGTCCCGACGGGCTATTGCCGCGGGTGCTCGGCTATGCCGCGCTCGGGTCGGCGATGGCCTCGTTCGAACGCTGGGTCGCGAGCGAGGACGAGGACCTGCCCGAGTTGCTCGACACCGCCTTCGCCGCGCTCGCCGCCGGCTTCGCCACCGTCGGCGACCGATGAGCGGGCCCCGGTTCGAGCTCGACCCCGCGGTCCGCCGGCGCGAAGGCGGGCGCCTCCTCGTCGGCGGCGTGCCACCGCGGCTCCTGCGACTGAGCGAGGCGGGCGCGGCGGCGCTCGACGCGATCCTCGCCGGCGAGGATCGTGAGGAGCCGGGCCAAAGGACGGCCGCGGTGTCGGCGTTGGCGCGACGCCTCGAGCGCGCCGGGACGATCCATCCCCTGCCGGCCGCGGGCGCCGACGCGCCCGCGGTGACGACGGTGATCCCGGTGCTCGACGGCGGCGAGGCGCTGGTCGAGTTGGTCGCCGCCGCGCTCCGCGAAGGGCCGGTGATCGTGGTCGACGACGGCTCGACCGACGGAGCGCCCCGGCGGGCGGCGGCCCTTGGCGCCGAGGTGCTGGCGAACGCCGGCGCCAAGGGCCCGGCCGGGGCGCGCAACACCGGCCTGCGGGCGGCCCGCACCGACCTCGTCGCCTGCCTCGACGCCGACTGTGCGATCGCCCCCGGCTGGCGCGCCGGCCTCGCCGGCCTGCTGGCGGAAGACCCGGAGCTGGCGCTGGTCGCCCCGCGCCTGCGCGGCCGCTCGGGCGCCTCCGCGCTCGCCCGCTACGAGCGCGGCAACTCCCCCCTCGACCTCGGGCCCGCACCCAGCCTGGTCGGGCCCGGGCACCGCGTGACCTATCTGCCGGCCGCCGCCCTCCTTGCCCGCCGCGACGCCCTGCTTGAACTCGGCGGCTTCGACGAGACGATGCGCTTCGGCGAGGACGTCGACCTCGTCTGGCGCCTGGTCGCCGGCGGTTGGCGTGCCCGCTACGTCCCGTCCCGCGAGGTCCTCCACGATGCCCGCCCCGACCTGCGCTCCTTCGCCCGCCAGCGGTTCAGCTACGGCTCCTCGGCGCCCGACCTGGCCCGCCGTCACGGCGACCTCGCCGCGCCGCTTCGCCTCGGCACCCACACGGCCGCCCTCTGGACGGCGGCGGCACTGCTGGGCCCCCCGGGCGCACTCGCCGCCCTCGCCGCCTCAGGCGCGACCGTCGCCTCGCGAGCGAGCGACGGCCCCGGCCGCCGCGCCCTCCTCGAGGAGTCGCTGCGCGGGCAGGCCGCTGCGGCCCGCCACCTCCTCCGCGCCGTCGCCCGCGAGTGGCTGCCCCCGGCCCTCGCGCTCGCCCTCGTCAACCGCCGCGGCCGAGCGCTCCTCGCCACGGCCCTCGCCTTCGAGGCCGCGACCGCGATCCGCCGCGCCCCCGCCGCTCCCCCACCCCAGGCCGCCGCCCTGCGCCTGCTCGACCACGCGAGCTACGCGGCCGGCCTCTGGCGCGAGTCCCTACGCCGCCGCGAGCCCCGCGCCCTGCGCCCCGGCGCCGTCCGCGCGTCCCCCACCGGGACGAGCGGGCGGCGCCCTACCGGCGGGGCGGCGGCCTGATCGATCACCGCCGCGCGGCTACCTCAACAGAAATGCGTACTGTTCCCTTTTCCCCGTCATGGAGGCGGCTGACGAGGAAAGAGTAGAACCGCGGTCCCGAAGGATCGCGAGGCGTCTCGTAGGAGCGGACGTACGCGTTGTTGGTGGACACCGTGTTGTGGCAGCTCTTCGACTGGAAGTAGTCGAAGCAGTTGGAGGACATGGTCCAGAACTCGCCGGTCGGCCCGTACTCAGGGACGTCCACGAGCGCATTGCCCATACCTGCATCCCGAGCCAGGTAGGTTTTCACCGTCAGGTCTCCGCGCTCCCGGACCATGGGGAGCAGCTCGGGCTCGGTGGGCAGCCGCCACGAGCGTTTGCCGTCCCAGAGATGCTCTGCTGACCAGTAGTCACGTCGGCCGCGGGGGGTGTGCGGGTCGAGCCACAGCCCCTGTTGGACGTCGAGGACTCCGATCGGGGCCTCGAGCGGGTTGCGCGCCGACTGTTCGGTGCGGCGCTGCACGCCCCGATCCCTGATCCTTGAGCCGGTCCCCCGTAGGGTTCGACATGTGGATGCCGATACGGCACACGAGGTTCGCCTGGCCGCCGAGGCGGACATGGCGGTGGCGGGGCGGCTGCTGCACGACTTCAACCACGAGTTCGAAGAGCCGACTCCCTCCCCGCAGGTACTGGCCGAGCGGCTGGGCGGGCTCGTCCGGAACGGTGACACCGTCCTCCTCCTGGCGGGAGAGCCGGCGCTCGGGATCGCCGTGCTGCGACTGCGCCTGGCGATCTGGAGCCCGGGACTCGAGTGTCACCTCGCCGAGCCCTACGTCGTGCCGCTGGCCCGAGGCCAGGGCATCGGCCGCGCCCTCACGGAAGCGGCGATGCGCGTGGCGCGCGAGCGGGGCGCCGACACGATGGACATCGGCGTCGACGAACCCGACGCGCCGGCCCGTCGGTTGTACGAGAGCCTGGGGTTCACGAACCGGACCGGCGATGCGGCCGGGTCGGTGATGTACGTGTACGAGCGGGAGATCTAGGGAAGGGCGGGCGAGGGGCGGGGGAAGGGACGGGGAAGGGACGGCCGAGGGCCGGGCGAGGGGCGGCCGAGGGGCGGCCGAGGGCCGAGGAAAGGGACGGCCGAGGGACGCGGCCCTCTCGGCCACGGCCCGGGCAGGCTGTGGCCGTGGCCGAGAGGGCCGGGTCTTCGATGAGTGGAGGAAGGGACGCGGGGGCGTCACGGGAGAGCGAC
>JBPYFM010000047.1:0-18722 GCA_051986435.1 Solirubrobacterales bacterium
TCGGCCACGGCCCGGGCAGGCTGTGGCCGTGGCCGAGAGGGCCGGGTCTCCGATGAGTGGAGGAAGGGACGCGGGGGCGTCACGGGAGAGCGACGGGAGTCCCACGGATCCGTCACCGATCCGTGACCGAGGTGGGACGACGTCACGAAGAGCGTGAGAACGCCACGCTTCCTCCCGTGTTGCACAACACGCACGGGGGTGCGGTCGTCCTAACCGACCTATAGCGCCGGTTAGGACGACCGCACCCCCGTGCGTGTCGTGCGACACGGGAGGAAGCGTGGAGTTCCCACGCTCTCCGTGACGAGGTCCCACCTCCGTCACGGATCGGTGACGGATCCGTGGGACTCCCGTCGCCCTCCCGTGACGCCCCCGCGTCCCTTCCTCCACTCATCGAAGACCCGGCCCTCTCGGCCACGGCCACAGCCTGCCCGGGCCGTGGCCGAGAGGGCCGGGTCCCTTTCCTCGTCCCTTTCCCCGCCCCTTTGCCGTCCCTCGCCGCCCCCGGGCGCCAGCTTGCGAGGGCCGCGCCCCTTGTCCGTCCCTTCCCCCCGGGCGCCAGCTTCCACGCCACCGAACCACCCCCCAAGTGAGAAGCTGGCTACAGGGAAACGAACACGGGAGGGTGCATGCCGAGCGTCAGCGTCCGTTACATCGTCGACGACGTCGATCGGGCGATCGACTTCTACACCGGCCACCTCGGCTTCGAGGAGGTGATGCACCCGGCGCCGACCTTCGCCATGCTGCGGCAAGGCGAGCTCCGCTTCGTCCTCAGCGCGCCGGGCGGTGGGCCCGGGGGAGGGGCGGCGATGCCCGACGGCAGTGTGCCCGCGCCGGGCGGGTGGAACCGGATCCAGATCGAGGTCGAGGACCTCGACGCGACGGTGGGCCGGCTACGCGACGCCGGGGCGCGCTTTCGTAACGAGATCGTCGAAGGCGTGGGCGGTCGCCAGGTGATCGTCGAGGACCCGGCCGGCAACCCGATCGAGCTCTTCCAGCCGACCATCGACGAGGCGCGCCTCGTCGGCTGATCGGCGCGCGCCACGCCGGCGCTCGTCGGTCGTCGCCTCCGTCACCATCGCCGCCAGGACCAGCTCGTAGTGGTTCGTCCTGCACATGTGCGGACCGTAGGCGGGCTTTCTTCAGCGCCCCTTTGCGTCGCCTAAAAAGGCGCCGAGAAGGAGACGCCGACGACCCGTCGTCGCGGGCGTGCCTACTGGTCGTGCTGCATCAGCTGCCAGATCGCCCAGAGGACGCAGCCGAGGGCGCCGATGCCGATCGTCGTGTTGACCGCTTCGGCCGTCTCCGGTTCGATCGTCGCCAGGCCCGCGAGGCAGACGAGGATCGCGAGCAGGCCCCAGGCCAACCTCCAATCGAACGGCCTCCGAGAGTTCACGCCAAAAATGGTACGCCGATTACGCCGCCGTGGATGTGGCCGAGATGTCACTCTCAGCCGGCCTTTAACCGGGCATCGAGCTCTCATCTGGCGCCAAGGCGCGGGCTCGAAGATCGGGCCAGGAACATGAACGGTCCAGCCCCATGCGCGCGACGATCCTGACGCTTCGGCGGACCGCCTCGGCACTCGTCCCCGTCGGCGCCGTCGCGCTCGTCGGCTATCTGATCGCCACCCGGGGCGCGGCGCTCGGTGCCGCGCTCCTCGCGGTCCCGCCGTGGGTGCTCGCCGCCGCCGTGGCGGCGCACCTCCTCACGCTCGCCCTGCGGACCGAGGCCTGGCGCACCGTCCTCCGCGCCGCGGGCGCCGGCACCGTCGGCGCCCCGGCGGTGCACGCGGCCAACGCGGGCGCCTTCCTCGCCGGCACGCTCCAAGGGCAGGCCGCGCTGCCGACCCGCGTGGCGCTGCTGCGGCGCTTCGGCGGCGAGGACGCCCCGCCGGTCTCGCGGATCGCCCTCGGCGACGCGCCGATCGTCCTCTTCGAGGTCTGCGCCTCGGCGGTGCTGGCCGCGATCGGTTCGACCGCGGTCGGGCTGATCCCCGGCTGGGCGCCGTGGGCGATGCTCGGCGGCGCCCTCGCGATCCTCACCGCCCTGCGCCTGCTCCACGACCGCTTCCGCGCCCACCGGCTGGCCGCCGGCCTCGGCGTCCTCGCCGACCCGCCCCTGCGCAACCGCCTCGCGCTCGTCGTCGCCGGCTTCACCGCGATGGCGTTCCTGCGGACGCTGATCGTGATGGCGGGCTTCAACCTGCCGACGGACCCGGCCCACGTCTGCCTCGTCCTCTTCACGATGGGCGCGGTGGGACTGCTGCCGCTCGGCGTCGGCACCGGACCGGCGTCGATGGTCGCCGCACTCGGCGGCAGCACGACGATCGTCACCGCGACCGCCGCCGGGATGGTGGTCAGCACCGCGACCATCCTCGCGGTGTTGATCTACGCCGGCGCCGTGTGGGTGTGGCGACGCCATCTCACCTCGCTCTCACCTGCCTCCCCCACAGTGGCGCGATGAACTCAGCTCAAGCACTCCGCGGCCCCGCGGCACCCAGCTACGGGCGCCGCATGCTCAACAAGGTCCCCGAGATCACCGTCTACTTCTGGGTGATCAAGGTGCTCTGCACCACCGTGGGAGAGACCTTCGCCGACAACCTGAACGAAAACCTCGGTCTCGGCCTCACCAACACCTCCTACATCATGGGGGCGGTGCTCATCGCGGTGATCGTCGCCCAGTTCCGGGCGCGCCGGTACATCCCCGGCATCTACTGGCTGGCTGTGGTGTTGGTGAGTGTGGTCGGCACCTTGGTCAGCGACAATCTGGTGGAAAACTACGGTGTGACGCTGGAAACGACGACGATTGCCTTCAGCGCCTGTCTGATCGGTGTGTTCGCCACCTGGTGGTGGAGTGAGCGCACGCTCTCCGTCCACACCATCGTCACCACCAAGCGCGAGGCCTTCTACTGGCTGACGATCCTCTTCACCTTCGCCCTCGGCACCTCCGCCGGCGACCTCCTCTCCGAGAAGCTCGCGCTCGGTTACCTGCCGACGGTCGGCATCTTCGCCGGCGCGATCGCCGTGGTCGCCTTCCTCCATTACATCCTCAAGATGAACGCGATCCTCTCCTTCTGGATCGCCTACATCCTCACCCGTCCGCTCGGCGCCTCGATCGGCGACTACCTCGCCTCGCCGCGGGCCGAAGGCGGCCTCGGCCTCGGCACCACGCTCACCTCCGTCCTCTTCCTCTCGACGATCCTCGCCCTGGTCGTCTTCCTGGCGATCTCGAAGCGAGACGTGATCCGCACCGGGCCGGTCGCCGCGCCCCCCGGGGCCGGCCCGGCGGTTCTCGTCGTGCTCAACAAGGTGGCGCCCACCGAGTCGCTGGTCGACGCGGTGCGGCGCCGGGCGGCGGCCGGCCCGGCCGCTTTCCGCGTCCTCGTCCCGAACCCCGACAACCTCGGCTTCGACCACGGCGACCCGGCCGCGGCCGACGGCCAGGATCTGCTCGCCGCGGCGCTGCCGCCGCTGCGGGCGGCGGCCGGGGAGGGGGTGTCGGGCCGGGTGGCACAGAGCCCGAACGCCTACGACGACATCGTCCAGGAGCTCGACCTCGGCACCTACACTGAGATCATCCTCGAGACTCCCCCGACCCACCTCTCGCATTGGCTGCACGTGGACTTACCGCAGAGGGTCGCCCAGCTGGGACTGCCGACCGAGGCAGTCGCGGCGACCTGAGCCCCTGGCGCCGCCGGCTGCTCCTCGCGTCGGCGGCGCTCCTCGGCCTGTTCGTCCTGTTCCTCGTCGCCGGCGGCGTCTACCTGCTGACGCTGCCCGGCGTCGGCGACGCGGAAGCGCGGGTCGAAGCGCTCCTCGCGCGGGAAGGCGGTCACGTGCTCGGTGCGCCGCCGCCCGCGCGGCTGGGCGCCGCGGTGGTCTCGACCGAGGACGAGAACTTCTACGCGAACCCGGCGTTCGACGTCGCCGCCGGCGCCGGGCGGGCCGCGCTCGCCGCCCTCGGCACCAGCGAAGACCCGGGCGGCAGCACCATCTCCCAGCAATTGGCGAAGCGCCTCTACCCGCACGGGGGCGGGGTGTGGGGGACGCTCGAAGAGATCGGCGTCGGGGTGAAGCTCGCGCTCGCCTACTCCCACGAACAGGTCCTGAGCATGTACCTGAACTCGGTCTACTACGGCAACGGCTACTGGGGCGACGAGGCCGCGGCGGAGGGGTACTTCGGCGTGTCGCCGCGGCGGCTGACCTGGGGGGAGGCGGCGATGCTCGCCGGGTTGCCGCAGGCTCCGAGCGCCTACGACCCGCTCGTCCACCTCCGCCTCGCGCGCCTGCGCGAGCGGCACGTCCTCGACCAGCTCGTCGTCAACGGCCACCTCGGCGCCGCGGCGGCGGCCCGCGCCTTCCGCGAAGATCTGCCGCTCCGCTAGCGCGTTATCCAAACCACAACATCGGTCGCCGATATCGGTTCACGATATGGCGATGCGCGAGTTCCTCCGCGGCGCCGTCGACCTCCACATCCTCCACCACGCCGCCGAGGAGGAGATCCACGGCGCCTGGATGGCGAAGGAGCTCGCCGAGCACGGCTACGACATCAGCCCCGGCACGCTCTACCCGACCCTGCACCGGCTCGAGGACGAGGGGCTCCTGACGTCGCGCAAGGTGGTGGAGGAGGGGCACTCGCGCCGTGCCTACAAGATCACCGCCGAGGGGCGCAAGGCGCTGCGGCGGATGCGCAAGGCGCTGCGCGAACTGAGCGAGGAGGTGCTCGATGGCTGAGGCGGCGGCGACCCGCGCCGCGGCCCCGCTCGCCGGCGTCGCCCGCGAGTGGACGCGGATCGGAGTCACCGGCTTCGGCGGCCCACCTGCCCACATCGCGCTGCTGCGCAAGCTCGTCGTCGACCGCGAGGGGTGGATGGACAACCACGAATTCGAGGACGCGAACGCCGCCTGCTCGCTGTTGCCGGGACCGTCCTCGACCCAGCTGGCGATCTTCTGCGCCTACCGGGTGGCGGGCTGGCCGGGCGCGATCGTCGGCGGCCTCGGCTTCATCGTCCCCGCGGTCGTCCTCATCCTCGCCCTCTCGGTGGTCTTCCTCTCCGGCTCGCCGCCGGACTGGATCCGCGGCGCGGGGGCCGGGGCGGGAGCGGCGGTGGCCGCGGTCGCGGTGCGGGCGGGGATCGATCTGCTGCGTCCGAGCTTCGACCGCGCTCGCGCCGAAGGCGGCGCCGTGGTCCGCTGGGCCGCCTACGGGATGGCGGGCGGCGTCGCGGCGGCGACGATCGGCCCCTGGTTGGTGCTCGTCCTGCTCGGCTGCGGGATCCTCGAGCTGGCGATCCGGCGGGCGAGTCACGAGGGCGGCCTGGCGGCGTTCGCGCCCCTCCTCGCCCTGCCGAAGCCGGCGCTCGCCGGCGGCCTCCGCGACCTCGCGCCGTTGACCCCGCTCGCTGTGGTCGCCACCGGCACCGTCGGCGACCTGGCCTGGACCGCGCTCAAGGTCGGGGCCCTCTCCTTCGGCGGCGGCTTCGTGATCGTGCCGCTGATGCAGGGCGACGCCGTCAACGCCTACCACTGGATGTCGAACGCCGAATTCCTGAACGCCGTGGCCCTCGGCCAGGTGACGCCGGGCCCCGTGGTGGCGACGGTCGCCGCGGTCGGCTACGGCGCCTACGGGATCGGCGGCGGACTCCTCGCCGCCCTGGTCGCCTTCCTGCCCTCCTTCTCCTTCGTCCTCCTCGGCGGCGGCCGCTTCGAGCGGCTCCGCGGCAACCCCCTCGCCCGCGGCTTCCTCGCCGGCGCCGGCCCGGCCGCGATCGGCGCCATCCTCGGCTCCGCAATCCCCCTCGCCGGCGCCCTCGCCGAGCCCTGGCAGTTCCCCATCCTCGCCGCCGCCGCCATCGCCCTCCTCCTCGCCCGCCGCGGCGTCGTCCAGGTCCTCCTCGGCGCCGGCGCCGTCGGCCTGGTCATGGCCCTGGCGGGCGCGTCGTTGCCGTAGGGGCGGGGTGGGGAGGGACTGGCAAAAGGATGCGGCCCCCTGCGGCCGGCGCCCGGGGGCGAGGGACGGCAAAGGGACGCGGAAAGGGACGCGGCCCTCTCGGCCACGGCCCGGGCAGGCTGTGGCCGTGGCCGAGAGGGCCGGGTCTTCGATGAGTGGAGGAAGGGACGCGGAGGCGTCACGGGAGAGCGACGGGAGTCCCACGGATCCGTCACCGATCCGTGACGGAGGTGGGACGTCGTCACGGAGAGCGTGGGATCTCCACGCTTCCTCCCATGTTGTCCGACACGCACGCAGGTGCGGTCGTCCTAACCGACCTATAGCGCCGGTTAGGACGACCGCACCCCGGGGGACCCTCGATCCGGGCCCGGAAAGGGACGGAAGGCGCCCGGGCGTGTGACGTTCCCGGCACCTTCGTCACCGATCGGCCCCTGACGGCCCCCGGTCGGCCGGAGGTGTGCCTTCTCCCGCCCATCACCCTCACGAAAGTCCGACCGCCTCACGTCCCTGTACCGGCTCTCCCCCGCACCCCTCCCGTCCTGGGCGCCTCATGGGGGTCACAGCCTGCCAGGACCCCCATGAGGCGCCCAGGACAGCCACCGGCGCCGCGAAGTGGCGCGGACGGCCGCCCCGAAGTGGTGCGGACGGCCGCCCCGCAGTGGCGCGGACGGCCCGCCCCGAAATGGTGTGGACGGCCGGGGCCGAAGGGGTGGTGTGGACGGCCGCCCGCCACCTCATCGCTCTCATCGCCAGTTAAGTGGCCGCCCATACCTTGCCGCGCCATGTCGACGACCCCGCTCTCCCTGAACCCCCGCACCGGGCGATCGATCTCGGGTGCACTCTTCGTCAAGGTCCCCGAGATCATCGCCTTCTTCTGGCTCACCAAGGTGGCGACGACCGCCATGGGAGAGACCACCTCCGACTGGATGAACGGCTTCCTCGGCCCGGCGATCGCGATCCCGCTGATGCTGATCGCGCTGGTCTGGACGCTGCGGCGCCAGTTCCGCGCCGAGCGCTACGACGCCTGGACCTACTGGGGGGTCGTGGTCATGGTCGCGATCTTCGGCACCTCCGCCGCCGACGCGCTGCACGTCGGGCTCGGCATCCCCTACCTCGCCTCGACGATCGTCTACTCGATCGTCCTCGCGGTCATCTTCGCCGTCTGGCACCGCAGCGAGGGCACGCTCTCGATCCACTCCATCCGCAGCCGCCGTCGCGAGCGCTTCTACTGGGCAACCGTCCTCGCCACCTTCGCGCTCGGCACCGCCGCCGGTGACATGACCGCGATGAGCCTCCACCTCGGCTACTTCGGCTCGATCGTCCTCTTCGCCGCGCTGATCGCGGTGCCGTTCGCCGGCTACCGCTGGTTCGGCATGAACGAGGTGCTCGCCTTCTGGGCGGCCTACGTCCTCACCCGACCGCTCGGCGCCTCGGTCGCCGACTGGATGGCCGTCTCGCCCGCCCGTGGCGGCCTCGGGATCGGCGCCGGCGGCGTCAGCCTGATCCTCGCCGCGGTCGTCCTCCTGCTGATCCGCCGGCTGGCGAACACGCGGATGGACGTGCGGGTCGAGGAGGTCGGGCTCGACCAGTCAGACGTGGGCGGGCTCGGCCGCGGTCGCGCCCTCGACCTTGGGTAGAGCTTCAGGGAGCGTGTAGAAGTGCTCGGTCGCGCCGCGCACCGCGCGCTGGCGCACCAGCACGATCAGCCCCGCTTTCGCCAGCTCGGTCACGTGGTAGTTCGTGTTGCTGAGCGGGATCTGCAGCTCCTGGCTGAGGTCGCTGGGGGAGAGGACCCGGCCGCCGTCGATACCGAGGATTTCGAGGATCGAGACGCGCAGCGGATGCGCCGTCGCCCGGGCCAGCTTCTCCCAGTTGACGGGGATGGACTCGGTGCTCGGACGCCTCCCGTTTCCGTTGCTCCTTCCGCCTTGCATTGGCATGAGGTTACCAAAAAATATTGATTCATGTCCCTAATTTCGGGTATGGTCGCCGTGGGATGCGGATGCTCTGGTGCAGGAGAGAAGCGTCGTTCGGCGATGCGTGGCTCGCCTTTTCCTTGATCCCTGCCGTGTTTGCCCTCGCAGCCGGGCTCGTACCCGCCCACGCCGCCGCCGACACCGCCTCCGTCATCGCCCCGAGCAACCCGCACGAACCCAAACTCGACTCCGGGTGGCAGGCGGGCACCTGCAAGCGGGAACCGGCGATCACCGACCCCAACCCGGCCGACTTCTGCAACGTGGAAAGCGACCCCGGCGAATTCTTCTTCGAAACGGCGGCCGCGCACCCGAATTTCGGCTTCACCCAGTTCATCGTCGCCCACGGTGCGCTGGAAAAGCCGACGAATGAACTCGAGTACGTGCGCGTGGAGCTGCCGGTTGGCCTCAGTGTCAATCCGGGTGCGACGCCACGATGCCCGATCGAAGTCTTCGAAGCCGGCGCGTCGGGCTGCGAAAGCTACGGCGCCAAGGTGGGCGAAAGTGGTGTAACCGCGTGGGCGCTCGCGTTGCAGTCGCCGATCGCCGGCGTGACCGCCGTGCCCGTGTACAACGTGGTGCCGAAACAAGGCCAGGCGGCGCGCTTCGGCCTCGAACTCCTCGGCAACGAAATCTTCCTCGAAGGCGACATCGCCTCCGCAGGCGACTATCACGAGGGCTTCACCATCAAAGTGCCGAAAGCCCTGCCGATCCAGTTGCCGCTCGAACTTTTCGAAGGCCTGATCTACAAGAACCGTCTGACCTTCGACGGCCGCGCCGGCGACGGCACCTTCTTGACCACGCCGAGTACCTGTCACGGGCAGGCGTTCCTCGAATCGGGCAGCGAATACTCGACGCTGCTCCGCGCCGCTTCTTATAAGGAGATCGAAGCAGGGGAGAGCTTTCCGGAAGGCGCGGGCGCCTACCTCGAATCGCCGATCCCGCCGGGCACTTCGCCGAAAAGCTGCAACACGATCCCGTACACGCCGGGGCTCGCCGTCGCGCCGGGGACCGAAGAAACGAACGCGCCCGCCGCGGCGCAGGTCAGCGTCACCGTGCCGCCGCCGCACGGCCCTGAAGGCCAGGACCAGTCGACGACCGAGGAAGCGCAGGTGACGCTGCCGCCCGGGATGGGGATCAACCCCTCGGCCGCCGCCGAACCGAATCACCTGAAGACGTGTGACGACAGTCAGTTCGAACTGCACTCGTCGGTGCCGATCACCTGCCCGCCGGAGTCCCGGATCGGCACCGCGAAGATCACCGCGGCGGCGCTGCCCGAAGGCGCCCTCGAAGGCAACGTCTACATCGGCAAGCAGGAATCGAGCGACCCGACCTCGGGCAACGAGTACCGGATCTTCATCGACGCCGCGTCGGCCAGGTACGGGGTCGACGTGCGGCTCCTCGGCCACGTCTTCGCCGACCCGCTCACCGGGCAGCTGACGACGAAGATCGCGGAGGTCCCTCAGGTGCCGTTCACCAGCTTCGCCCTGAACTTCGTCGGCGGCGAGCAGGCGGTGCTGAGCAGCCCGCCCACCTGCGGCCCGAACGCGAGCACCGCCCAGATGACGCCGTGGTCCGGCAACCCGGCGGCGACGCCGGTCGGGAGCTTCGCCCTCCACGCCACCCCGGGCGGCGGCGCCTGCGCAGCGACTCTCGCCGCGCGACCCTTCGCCCCCTCTTTCGCCGTCGCCCCGCGGAGCACCCAGGCCGGGGCCTACAGCCCGCTGCACGTCGCGATCACCCGCGGCAACGGCCGGCAGGAGCTGAAAGCCGCCTCGGTCGCGCCGGCGCCCGGGATGATCGCCAAGCTGGCGGGGGTCCCGTACTGCCCCGACAGCGCGATCGCCGCCGCGGCCACGACCAGCGGCACCGCCCAGGCCGCCCGCTCGAGCTGCCCGGCGAAAAGCGAAGTCGGCACCGCCGCCGTGCAGGCGGGCACCGCGCCGACGCCCCTCTCGATCACCGGCAAGGTCTTCCTCGCAGGCCCCTACCACGGGGCTCCTCTCTCCCTGGCAGTCGTCACCCCCGCCACGGCCGGACCGTTCGATCTCGGCACGGTCGTGGTGAGGGTGGCGCTGCAGGTCAACCCGGAAACGGCCCAGGTGACGGCGGTCTCCGACCCGATCCCCGACGTGTTCGGCGGCGCCCAGCTGAGCATCCGCTCGATCGCCCTCGACCTCTCGAAGAAGGAATTCACCCTCAACCCGACCAGCTGCGCCAAGATGACGAACGCGGCGACCCTGAGCGGCGGCGGCGCGAACCCGGCCTCGTCGGCCGCGTGGAGCTCCTTCGCGACGTCGGTCCCGTTCCAGACCTCGAACTGCGAAGCGTTGAAGTTCCGACCCACACTCGTCACCCGTTTCATCGGCGGCAAGAAGCAGACGCGCCGCGCGGGCCACCCGAAGCTGCGGGCGACGCTGACCGCGCGCGAAGGCGACGCCAACATCGCGCGGGCGACGCTGACGATGCCGCGCTCGGAGCTGATCGACCAGAGCCACATCAAGACCATCTGCACGCGGGTCCAGCTCGCCGCGCACGAATGCCCGCAGGCATCCGTCTACGGCCACGCGAGCGCCGAATCGCCGCTGCTTGAAGACCCGCTCGCCGGCCCGGTCTACCTCGTCTCCTCCGACCACGTGCTGCCGGATCTCCTTGCCGACCTCCGCGGACAGGTCGAGATCCAGCTGCACGGCGTGATCAAATCCGTGAAGCACGGCCGTATCCGCACGACTTTCTCACCGGTCCCCGACGTCCCGGTGAAGAAATTCACGCTCACGATGCAGGGCGGCAAGAAGGGCCTGATCCAGAACTCCCGCAACCTCTGCGCGCACCGGTACTTCTCCAAGCTCAACTTCCTCGCCCAGAACGGCAAGCGCCTGAAGAAGAAGCTACCCCTCGGCGTCGCCGGGTGCCGCAAATGAACGTCCCTGTTTTTCGAACTCAGATCGCTGGGTAAGGAGTGGCCGCGATGAGGAGGACTGCACGCAATACCGTGACGATCACCGTAACGCTGGCGCTGATCGCGCTGCTCGTGGCGGCGTTCGGCGCGAGCCCCGCCGCAGCGATCGGGATCGCCAACTGGGAAGCCGGGACCTGCTCGGCGCCCGGCTGTACCTACACCGGCTCGCCAAGTGAATTCTTCGCCCAGGCCGCCGGCCACCCGCCCGACGGCGTCACCGACTTCACCGTGAACGCCACCGGTGAACAGGACCAGGCAAAGCGGGTGAAAGTGGAACTGCCGGAGGGCCTGAACGTGAATCCCCAGGCGGTGCCGCAATGTCCGGTCGACACCTTCCGGAACAACGAAGCCGAATGCGCCGCGCTCGGGAGCAAAGTCGGCGAAAGCCAGGTCACCACGCAACTAGAACTGATCCAGGGGACCGGCATCAAGGTCCCGGTCGGTCCGCTTCCGTTCACCGTCTATAACCTCGTCCCGAACAACGGCGAACCGGCCCTGTTCGGCTTCCACGTGACGACGCCGCTGGCCCCGATCGTCAACGAGTACGTCTTCCTCGAAACGTCGATCGAATGGGCAGGCGACTACCACGAGTCGTTCTACATCAACAACATCGCTGCGTTCCCCCCGTTGGGGCGCAACCGCCTCGTCTTCGAAGGTCAGGCCGGGGGCTTCGGCGCCGGTGGTTCGTTCCTCACGCTGCCGAGCCCCTGCAACGGCAACTCCACGAGCATCCTCGAACTGGAAAGCCAGTCGGGCGCGACCGCCGGCCCGCAGCCGACGACGCCGCCGGTCCCGATCGCCGACTGTGGCGCGGTGCCGTTCCAGCCATCGGTGACCGCGACCGCGAGCGGGCCGACCGATTCGTCAAGCACGATCAACGTCTCCCTCAACATCCCGCAACACCTCGGCGCCAAAGAAATCAACACCTCGACGGTGAAGTCGGCGAACGTGACTTTGCCGGTCGGCGCCGGTCTCAACCCGGCGACGGCGCCCGGCCTCAAGTTCTGTCCCGACAACGCGTTCCCGCTGAACTCGAAAGCGCCGGTGACCTGCTCGCCGGAAACGCAGATCGGGACCGTGGCGATCGAAGCGCCCGAGCTGCCGCCGGGGTCGCTCAAAGGGCCGGTCTACCTGGCCGAACAGAAGAGCCGCGACCCGCAGTCGGGGAGCGAGTACCGGATCTTCTTCGACGCCGAATCGGCCCGGTACGGGGTGCAGGTGCGTAAGGAAGGCAAGGTCCGGGCGAATCCGACCACCGGGCAGCTGAGCGCCGAATTCACCGGCCTTCCGCAGGTTGCGTTCAGCGCGGCGACGCTGACCTTCGGGCCGACGGATAAGCACTCGATCCCGGTGCTGAGCAGCCCGCCGCTCTGCAGTCAGACGGCGACCTCGAGCGCGGTGCCGTACTCGACCGGCGCGACGGCGCAGACGCCGCCGACCGAACTGAAGCTGACCCAGGCGCCCGGCGGCGGACCCTGCGCGAAGTCGATGGGTGAACGGCCGTTCGCGCCCGGCGTGAGTGCGAAGCCGGTGAGTGCCAAGGCGGGTGAATACACGCCGTTCCAGTTGAAGCTCAGCCGGGGCGAAGGACAGCAGGAGATCAAAGGCTTCAACCTCACGCTGCCGCCCGGTGCGACCGCGAACATCTCGAACGTCCCCTACTGCGAAGCGCGCGAATACAAGAGGGCGGCGGGGCGCTCGGGGGTCGAAGAGCAGAAGAGTCCGAGCTGCAACCGCAAGAGCGAAATCGGCCTGGCGACGATCGAAGCGGGCACCGGCCCGGCGCCGCTGAAGATCGAAGGGCGCGTCTACCTCTCCGGTCCGTTCGACGGCGCGCCGCTCTCGGCCGTGGTCATCACCCCCGCGGTGGCTGGCCCGTTCGACCTCGGCAACGTGGTCGTCCACGCGCCGCTCAACGTCAACCCGGAATCGGGGCAGATCGAAGCGAGCGCCGAAATCCCCGACGTCTTCGGCGGCGCCAAACTCGACATCCGCTCGATCCTGGTGAACCTCAAGCGCAAGGAATTCACGCTCAACGGAACGAACTGCAACGAGAACGCGACCACCGGGCAGATCGCCGGCGGCGGCTCCGACCCGACCAACCCGTCAGCCTGGTCCCAGCTCAAGGTGAGCGTCCCGTTCCAGGGCGAAGGGTGCGACGCGCTCGACTTCCGTCCCGGGCTCAAGGTCCGCCTCTTCGGCCAGACCGGCCGCGCCAAGCACCCGAAACTCAGGGCGACTCTGACCACCGAGGAAGGCCAGGCGAACGTGGCGCTCGCCTCGGTGGCGCTGCCGCACGCGATCTTCCTCGACCAGTCGAGCCTCGGCACCGTCTGCACTCGGCCGCAGTTCGCCGCCGGCCAGTGCCCGGCCAAATCCCGCTACGGCTACGCCCGTGCCTGGACGCCGCTCCTCGCGCACCCGGTCGAAGGCCCGGTCTTCCTGCGCTCCTCCGACAACACGCTGCCCGACATGGTCGCCGACCTGAAAGGCCAGGTGAGCATCGTCCTCGACGGGCGCATCGACAGCTTCAAGGGCGGCATCCGCACCACCTTCGCGAGCATCCCCGACCTCCCGGTGAGCAAATTCGTCCTCACCCTGCCGGGCGGCAAGCACGGCCTTCTCCAAGCATCGACGAACCTCTGCGCGAAGCCGGTCAAAGGCATCATCCGCCTGGTCGGCCAGAACGGCAAGAAGGTCAGCCGCCACACGCGCATCCAGACCCCTTGCGGCAGGAAGCACCGCAAGCCTCACAAGAAGCACCACGCCTCCAAAAAGAAGACTCACAAGGGCGGCCATGGCCAGAAGGCCAAGCACTGAGCGCCCCGTTGTCCCACCTGGCCGAGTCCCCACCTCCCACCTCGCCGACCCGTCTACCCACTACTTATCTCCGGTCCAAATTGGCCAACCGGTCGACTTGACCGCTCCGCTCGGACCGCTAATGTGACCCGTGGGAGAGGGATGAGTACCGCCACGCAGGGGCGGCGTTTTCGCTTTTGGGGAAATGCGTTAACGGAGGAGGAAACAGATGGTGAGGCGTTCGGTAGCACTGGCGCTGTTGTGTATCGGGGTGCTTCTCGCACTACCTGCGGTTGCAGCGGCTGACACCGGGGAAATCATCGAACCGCAGGGCAATCCGCCCTCGAACGCGGATGGCTGGCAGGCGGGAACCTGCCTCACCGACACGATCCCGTTCGGAGAAAAAACGCTTCACTGCGGTCCCAATACCGGCGGCGCGTTCTTCAAGCAGGCCGGCGGCCATCCGCCGGTGGGATTCACGCAGTACACGATCCAGCACGAAACGATCACCGAAACGCCGATCCCGGGGACCTTCAAAGCCCCGATCAAAGAACCGGAAGTCAATCGGACGATCAAGACCCTTCGGGTGGATCTGCCTCCGGGTCTCACCGTTAACCCGAATGCGACGCCTACCAAGTGCACGCTGGAAGACTTCGAGCGTGTGATCCCCGGGGTCGGGATCGTCCCGAATTGTCCGGCCGGAACCGAAGTTGGTACCGAGGAAGTCACCGCGGTGACGAATGTGCCGAGCGTTCCGCTCGAACTGAACCCGATCGGTGAACCGGGAGTGAAAACGCCGGTCGAAAAGGGCTTCATCGTCCCGCCTACTCCAGGCGCGACCAAAGTGCCGGTCTACAACCTCACGCCGCACGAAGGCGAACCGGCGCTTTTCGGCTTTGTCGTGGCTGGCAAAGAGACGGTGTTTCTTGAAACCGAAGTGGCATGGCAGAACGACTTCCACGAGTCCTTCACGATCAAACTGCCGAACACCTCAGCGGCCTCGGAACCTGGTCTCACGACCCTGATCAGCCGCTTGATCAACAACGGGGCCAGCACCGGCAACGGCACGTACATCAACAACCCGACCACCTGCTTCGACCCGGCCGAAGCAGCCTTCGAACACCTCTACTCGACCTGGTTCCGCGCCGAGTCCTACGGGGTGCCAAATCCCAACTTCCCGTTCGGCTCGACGCCGGTCGAGTCTAAGGTGGTGGAAACGGTGGGCGGAGTCGCCAAACCGGTCCAGCAGGAAGGGTGCGACAAAGTTCCGTTCACGCCGGGTATCAACGTCGATGCTGGAACCAACAATGTGGACTCGCCGTCGCCTGCGACGGTCGAGACGACGCTCAAATATCTGACCGGCGCGGAAAGCCCCGTCCAGGAGTCGCACCTCCGCAAGGCCGTCGTGGCACTTCCGGAAGGCATGGGCCTCAACCCATCCGGTTCGGTCGGTCTTGGCGAATGCACGGACGCTCAGTTCAGGAAGGGCGAACGGAATTACGACAACGCCTGTCCGGCCAATTCGAAGATCGGATCGGTGACGATCGAATCGCCGCCGCTCGAGCGTCCCCTCACCGGCGACATCTACGTCGGGACCCAGAAGAGCTCGAATCCCGAATCGGGAGAAGAGTTCCGGATCTTGGTCGAAGCCAAGGAACCGGAAGAGGGCATCGACGTTCGTCTGGTCGGCAACACGGCCGCGAACGCGACCACCGGCCAACTGACCACGACCTTCGACGAAAAGGAGGTCGGCGACCTTGCCGGTGCGCTGCCCGAAGGGCTGCCACAGGTTCCGTTCACCTCGGTCAAGCTGAAGTTCGACGGGCCGAATCTGGTGCTGACCAGCCCGTCGACCTGCAGCACTGAAGCGAATGGCAAGATGGAACCGTGGGCCCGCCCCGGCGAGGAGGTTCCCGTGTCGAGCAAGCTCACGCTGTCGAGCGATCCGGGCGGCGGGAGCTGCCCCACCAGCCTCGGCGCCCGCAAGTTCACCCCGGCCTACTCGGCCGCGAGCGATTCGACCGAAGCGGGGAAGTTCAGCCCGTTCAAAGTCGTCATCGCCCGAAACGACGGGCAGCAGGAGATCAAGGCCGTCAACGTGACCCTGCCGAAGGGCCTCGTCGGCCGACTCGCCGGAATCCCCTACTGCGGAGAGGCGGAAATCGCCGCCGCGGCGGCAAGCAGCGGGAAGGCGCAGCAGGCGCATCCGAGCTGCTCCTCCAAGAGCGCCATCGGCTCGGTCACCACGCTCAGCGGGACCGGCGTCAAACCGCTCAGCCTCCCGGGGACGGCGTATCTGTCCGGTCCATATAAAGGAGCGCCCTTGTCCATGGCGGTCATCACGCCCGCCGTGTCGGGTCCGTTCGACCTCGGCACCGTCGTCGTCCGGGTCGCCCTGAACATCAACCCGTTGACGGCACAGGTGAACGCGGTCTCCGACCAGATCCCCAACGTGTTCGGGGGGGTCAAGTTGGACATCCGCTCCATCGCCGTGAACGTGAACCGTCACCAGTTCATGGTCAACCCGACCAACTGCTCCGCGCAGGCCACGGCCGGGACGATCAACGGCGGTGGCTCGAACCCGGCCAACTCGGCCAACTGGTCGAGCTACGCGGTCTCGGCGCCCTACCAGGCGACCGGGTGCAAGGGCCTCGGGTTCAAGCCGTCGTTCAACGCGCGGATCTCCGGTCCGACCACGCGGGCGAAGAACCCGCAGATCCGGGTCGTCGTCAAGGCGCGCAAGGGCGACGCCAACATCGCCCGGACGGCGCTCAACCTGCCGCACTCGCTGTTCCTCGACCAAGGCCACATCAAGACGGTCTGCACGAGGGTCCAGCTGGCGGCGAAGGAATGCCCGCAGAACTCGATCTATGGGCACGCCGAAGCGAGCAGCCCGCTGCTCAAGCAGAAGTTGAAGGGTCCGGTCTACCTGGTGTCCTCCAAGCACAAGCTCCCGGATCTCCTGGCGGACCTCCGGGGCCAGATCAATATCCAGCTGGACGGCGTCATCAGCTCCAAGCACGGCGGGCTGAAGACGGTGTTCAACAACACGCCGGACGTGCCGCTGAAGACGTTCATCCTGAACATGCGGGGCGGCAAGAAGAGCCTCCTGCAGAACTCGACGAACCTCTGCAAGAGCCCGCAGCTGGCCGTCCTCAACATGAAGGGCCAGAACGGCAAGACGGTCAAGAACAACAAGCTCCGTCTGAACATCGCTTCCTGCGGGGGAAAGAAGACGAAGAAGAAGTAGCCCGGGAGAGGGTTGGACGGGCACCGGCGCGGCAGGCCGAATAGCCTCCGCGCCGGTGCGCCCTTCCGTCTCCGTCCTGATCGTCGCCTGGAGCTCGAGCTCCGAGCTCCGCCGGACGCTGCCGCCCCTGCTCGCCGAGCTGCGCGACGGCGACGAGCTGATCGTCGTCGACAACGACTCGCCCGACGACTCCGCGGCGGTGGTCGCCGAGCTGGCGCCCCGGGCGAAGGTGGTGACGATGGGGCGCAACCGGGGCTTCGCAGGCGGGGCGAACGTCGGCGCGAGCGCCGCCACCGGCGACCTGCTCGTGATCCTCAATCCCGACGCGATGCCGCTGCCCGGGTGGGGAGAGGCGATCCGCCGGCCCTGGCTCGAGGGCCGCGGCTGGTCGGCCTGGCAGGGCCTGGTGGCCGAGGGCGACGGCGAGACCATCAACTCGGCCGGCAACCCGGTGCACTTCACCGGGATCGTCTGGGCCGGGAAGCACGGCGAGCCGATCGCGGCGGCGCCGGGAGCGAGGGAGGTGACGGCACTCTCCGGGGCCTGCCTGGCGGTGCCCACGGAGGTGTGGCGCCGGCTCGGCGGCCTCGCCGAGAGGTTCTTCATGTACCACGAGGACGTGGACCTCTCGCTGCGCCTGCGACTGGCGGGGGAGACGGTCGGCATCGAGCCCACCGCGGTCGTCGCCCACGACTACGAGTTCACCGCCTCGGCCGGCAACAAGTGGCGATGGCTGGAGCGCAACCGCCTGGCGACGTTGGTCCGTGTCTATCCGGGCTCACTTCTCCTTCTGCTCGCGCCCGCGTTGCTGGCGACGGAGGTCGTGCTCCTCCTCGCCGCCGCCGCGGGCGGTTGGGGCGGCCAGAAGCTGCGCGCCAACGCCGAAGTGATCGCCTGGCTACCGCGCCTCCTGCGCGAGCGCCGCGACATCCGCCGCACCCGCACGATCTCCGCCGGCGAGTTCGCGACAGCCCTGACCACCGACCTCGACTCGCCCTTCATCCCCGCGGTGGCCCGCGCGACCCCGGCCCGCCTGGCGCTGCGCACCTACTGGCAGCTGGTCCGCGCGCTTTTGCGTTAGGGGAAGTGGATCTGGGCCCCGCCGAGCTGCCGCGGATGCCTGTCCGACCCGGGCTGGCTGAGGTCGGCCAGGCATCCGCGGCACCACGGGGCGCCCGCGGGGAGGGACGAGGGAGGGACGACACGCCTCCGTCACCCGATCCGGGCCGCGATACGCCCTGCGTGGATAACCCGTGCCATGGCACGGGTTATCCACGCAGCGCGCGGGAGGGCGTCGAGGAACCCGCACGGATCCGTGGAGAAGGACACCGAAGGCGCACGAGGTCACGCTTCCGTGCGCCTTGCGTCGGCGGTCGGGCCTCCGGCCCGCAACCCATGGACCTTTGTCACCCACAGGGTGACAAAGGTCCATGGGTTGGCCGTGGCGGTCGGGAGACGTCACGGAACCCTCACGCCTCCGTGGAGAAGCCCACGGAAGCGTGACGAACCCTCGGCCTCTCCCGCACCACCTCCCGACCCGGGCGGCTGATCGGGGGTCACAGCCTGCCAGGACCCCCGATCAGCCGCCCCGGGCGACAGCTCCCCCCGGCGCCGGCCCCGAGGCGCCGGCCGAGCCCGAGGCGCCGGCAGCTCCCCGAGCGGCCGGCCGGCGTCGCCGCCCGCCCCCGGGGCGCCAGCCGCAGGAGGGTGCCGCCGACGTCCGCCCTACGGATCGAGCAGGACGCCGGGATTCAGGGTCGCGGCGGGGTCCAGCTCGGCCTTGGCGGCGCGCAGG
>JBPYFM010000048.1:0-13606 GCA_051986435.1 Solirubrobacterales bacterium
CACGCTTCCGTGGGCTTCTCCACGGAGGCGTGAGGGTTCTGTGACGTCTCCCGGCCGCCACGGCCAACCCATAGACCTTTGTCACCCTGTGGGTGACAAAGGTCTATGGGTTGCGGGCCGGAGGCCCCGACCGCCGACGGAAGGCGCTCGGAAGGGTCGATCCGTGCGCCTTCGGTGTCCTTCTCCACGGTTCCGTGCGGGTTCCGGGAGGGCCGGTCTCGCCCTGCGTGGATCACCCGTGCCATGGCACGGGTTATCCACGCAGGGCGTATCGCGGCCCGGATCGGGTGACGGAGGCGTGGCTCCCTCCCCGCAGGCGCCGGTGGTGCCGCGGATGCCCTGCCGACCACAGCCGCCACGTCGGTCGCCAGGGCATCCGCGGCAGCTCGGTCAGCCGCCCGTCCCCCAGCGAGAACCGTCCCCCTAGACCCTATGGCCGCCTGACCCGAGCGCGGCGCGGTCCGGAGGCGGTGTGAAGGTCGGCACCCGCGCATGAGATGCGCGGGTTCGTCGCCGAGGGACGGCCTCGGCGAGCACCGCAATCATTGGGGGTGCCGACGTGACGCAGGTTAGGACGTGGGTTGGTCTCGATGTTCACGCCGCGAAGGTGGTCGCGGCGATCGCCGACGCGGTGTCGGGCGAGCTGGCGGTGAGGACGATGGGCGGGGCGACCGCGCAGGTGGCGGAGTTCTGCGCCGCCCTCCCGGCGCCGGTCCGGGTGGCCTACGAGGCCGGCCCGACCGGCTTCGGCCTGGCCCGGGCGCTGCAGGAGCGTGGGGTCACCTGCGTGGTCGCGGCGCCGGGCAAGATCGAGCGCCCGACCCAGGACCGGGTCAAGACCGACCGGCGCGACGCCGAACGGCTGGTCCGCCTCCTGATGATCGGCGGCCTGCACGCGGTGCGGGTGCCGACGCCGGCCGAGGAGGCGCTGCGCGACCTGGTCCGCGCCCGCGAGGACGTCCGCGGCGACCTGATGCGGGCCCGTCACCGCGTCGCCAAGCTGCTGCTGCGCCACGACCTGCGCTTCGAGGGCAACAACCGGACGGAGCGCCATCGCGAATGGCTCGCGGGGATCGAGCTGCCCGAGCCCGTCGCCCGGTCGGTCCTCGCCGACGGGGTCGGGGCGATCGAGGCGCTTCTGGTCCGCCGGGACGACCTCGAGGCCCGGATGGTCGCGCTCGTCGACGGCTCACCATGGGAGCAGCAGGTCTCCCGGCTGCGGTGCCTGCGCGGGATCGACACCCTCTTGGCGCTCGGGCTATGCGCGGAGGTGGGCGACTTCACCGCTTCGGGCGCCCGGCGCAGCTGATGAGCTACCTCGGCCTGGTGCCCTCGGAGAACTCGAGCGGCGAGCGTCGCCGTCAGGGCCAGATCACGAAGTCGGGCTCCCGCCACGCCCGTCGCCTCCTGGTCGAGGCGGCCTGGCACCACCGCCGGGCGCCGCGCAGAGGCCGCGAGCTGCGTCGCCGCCAGGAGGGCCGGCCCCAGGCGGTCTGCGCCCTCTCCTGGAAGGCCCAGCAGCGTCTCCACCGCAGCTGGGTGCGGCTCGATCACGAACGAGGCAAGCGCCGCACCCTCTGCGCCGTGGCCGTCGCCCGCGAGCTGGCCGGCTTCTGCTGGGCGGTGAGCACCGCCGACCGAGGCTCCACCGAGCATCGCCTGGTCCAGGAGGCGGCGGGACCCCGGCCACTCGCGCAGCGCATCCGCGACACAGCTATGAGCAGCCGCCCCGGCGGTGACGCTCGATCCTAGACGGCGGGCGCAACAACGAAATCCGGTCCTGCGGTAGCCAACCCGCGCATATCAGCCTGACCGCGAGTCGCGCACCAGGCCGCCCGCCGCCTCCTGGACCAGGAGAAAGGCCCGCTTCGGCGGGCCTTCGGTGGTTGGCGACTTGACAAAACGACGGCCATATCAGCTGTCCAGCAGCCGCCGGTAATACCGGTAATCCCGCCGATCGGGGCGCAGGTTCGAGGCCAGGGCCAGGTGGTGGCGGGCGCCGCGGGTGTCGCCGGTCATGCTCAGGGCGCGGCCGAGGCAGAAGTGGGCGTAATCGTTGACGGGGTGGCTCTCGACCACGGCGCCGAACTCGACCGCGGCGAGGCGGAAGCGGCCGGCGCGGTAGTAGGCGCGGCCCAGTGCCTCGCGGACGGAGGTCTTCTCCGGTTCGCGGCGGGCGGCCTCGGCCAGGGGCTCGGCGGCGTCCTCGAAGTCGCCCTCCTCGAGCAGCTCCATACCCCGCCGATACAGCGTGTAGGTGGGCTCAGGCGCAGGATCGGGCATCGCCCGATTGTAAGGACCCGTCCCGATAGGCCCAGAGGCCCGGGAAAGCCGGCGGCTGTCGCTATTTCTGGCGGGCGCGGACGGCGGTGCCGTAGGCGCAGACCTCGGTCCAGGTGGTGCCGAGCTCCGAGGTGTCGTAACGGAAGGCGACGATCGCGTTGCCGCCCTTCGCTTCGACCTCCTCGACGAGCCGTTCCGTCGCGTGTTCGCGCCCTTCCTTCAGCATCTTCGTCATGCCCTTGAGCTCGCCGCCGGCGAGCGACTTGAGCGAGGCGCCGATCTGGGAGCCGACGTTGCGCGAACGGACGGTGAGGCCGAAGACCTCGCCGAGGACCTCTTCGATCTCGTACCCGGGGCCGAGGTCGTTCATGGTCGAGATGATCACGGCGGTCAGCCTAGTCGGCGCCTCGGCGGAGAAGCGCAAGATCGGTCAAAGGTCCAGGACGAAGACCCAGCGGCGCCCGTCGCGGTCCTCGCCGTCGCGCTCCGGGACCCGGCGCCAGCCGAGCGACTCATATAGGGCGTGGGCCTCGGTCTGGTAGGGGCGACTCCAGAGCGCCACCCGTTCGGCGCCGAGGCCTCGCGCGCGCTCGGTCGCGCCGAGCACCAGCGCGCGAGCGATCCCCCGCCGGCGCGCCCCCTCGGCGACTGCGAGCCGCGCGAACTCCGCCTCCCCCGGCCCGCCGACCGAGCGGCGCGGCGCGCCGGGCGGGAACAGGGCGGCCACGGCGACCACCTCGCCCTCGTCGTCGACCGCGACTGTGACGTGGGCGGCCGCGGCGACGGCGAAGTACTCCTGCAAGGCGTACGGCTCCTGCCGGCCTTCCGGCCCGGCATCGGCGTAGGCTTCGGTCCACAGCGCGGCGACCGCGGCGGCGTCGCCCTCCTCGCCCTCCCTGATCCGCATGGACCGAGGCTAACCCGGTCGGTCGGCCGCGGTGGCGTCCGCCAGGTAGTCGAGCACCGCGGGGATGCCGCCGCGCTCGAAGGCGGCCGCCGGCGGTCGGCGCCGTTGCCCTCGGCGAGGATCCGCTCGATCTCGGCCAGGGCGCCGGCGCCGTCGAGGTCGTCGGCGTGGGGACGCGCTTCCTCGAGCGCCCGCCGCGCGACCGCGGAGCCCCGAGGGCGGCGTCGAGAGCAGACCGCCGAGATCCTCCTTGACGACGTGGTGGCGCGGCTTCGGGACGAGGCGCGCCTCGCCGCCGTCGTCGGGGTGGATCCCGGCGCCGAGCAGTCCGACCCCGGTCGCCCGCACGGCCGAGCGCAGGTCGGCGAGCTCCGTCGAGGCGGCGGCGTCGAGCGCCTCGATCACCCGCTCCGCGTCGGGGATCAGGCGCCGCTCCCGGTCGACCAGCAGGAGCTCTTCCTCGACGCCGATCGTCAGTGGCGGCGCGACACCGAAACGATGCCCTGGCTCTGCGGTTCGTCTGCCCATCGGTGGCCCCGCCGGCGGGGTCCGGCCAACTTACCCGCGGCCGCCGATCCCAACCGCGGACCCTTAGCAGGCACCGAAAACGAACGCAACTGTTTGTCTGCGTAATACTGCTCGGAGCGGCGTCGCCGACCCCTCACGGATCGGTGATTATCGACCTAGATCCGTGTCACCAATCGCGCACAAAATACCTGCAAATCGCATCATTCCTCACAGAACCGTGACAAAAACTTTAAGCCTTGATGGAGACCCGGCAGATACGCTCGCGTTTGCAGACAAAACATTTCAATTGCTCTATGCTGCCGCCACGATGGGGGCCAACGGGAACACCGGGGACAACGAACTGCTGATCGCGCTCCGGCATCCGCTGCGGCGGCAGATCCTCCGCGCGATGGTCGAAAAGGACCCGATCAGCCCGCGCCAGGTCGCCGACGCGCTGAAGGAGCCGCTCTCGAACGTCAGCTACCACGTACGCGTGCTCGCCGACTGCGGCGCCGTCGCCCTGGTGGACACGACGCCGGTGCGCGGATCGATGCAGCACTTCTACTCACCGACGATCGACGAGCCCTGGGCCCTGGCAGTTCTCGGACTTAGCGAGAACGGTGAGCCGACACCGGGGGGAGAAGACGAGGAGCCGGGCCCTTAGAGGGTCACGACGATGCCGGAGCACGCGGGATACAGGACGAACGAGGGCGACGACGCCCGCCTCGAAGCGATGCTGCTGCGGCGCGTCCTCGAACTCCACCCCACCCGCGTCACCACCGACGAGCTGGTCCGCGACCTGACCGGCACCGAGGACGACTTCGCCGCCCGCGACGGGGTCGAGCGGGCGATCGCCGAGCTCACCCGCTCGGGCCTCCTCCACCCGGTCGGCGCCGACGGCTTCGTCACCCCGACGCGCGCCGCCGTCCGCCTCGGCGAGCTCCTCGACCTCCAGAGCTGATCCGCCGCACGTCGTCGGCGTCGACGCCTCAGCCGTCGGCGCCGACGACCACCAGGCGGCGGAAGTCGGTGCGCAGCCGTGCCGCCAGCTCTTCGGCGGCGCTCGCGGCGGCGGGGTCCTCCTCGTCGCTTCCCGTCACCAGCACGACGTCGGTCGCCTTGAAGCTGCCGACCTGGTCCTCCACCGCCTGGACGATGTCTTCGTCCCCCACCCGCGCCTCGGCGACGACGCCGACCTTGGCCAGCGAGGCGACGGAGATCACCAGCGCTTTCTGCGCCTCCTGTCGGGCCGGCTCGAGGTCGGACGCCCAGCGGTCGAGGAAGCCGACCCGGACCGGCGCGAGGATCATCACCTCGGCCAGGTCACGCGTGCCGTCGACCCCCGCCTGCGCGGCGATCGCCGCGCTCGTCGCGGGATCTTCGATCGCCCGGCCGACCACCACCAGCAGGCGCCGGCGCAAGAGCGGATCGGGCGCCTCGCCGATCCCCCCGCGCGGGCGCATCCGCACCGCGACGTAGACCAGCGCCACCCCCACCAGCGCGCCCAGCGCCAACCCCACGCCGGGACCGCCGACCAAGATGCCGACGACGATCGGGACGACGATCGCGATGACGATCAGCGGCAGCTTCCAAGGTGCCACCGATCAAGCCTGCCACGACGACCGCCGTCCCGCCCCTTGCCCCTGGTTCAGGAGCCCTTCGTGATTGCCGCAGGCGCCATCCGCTCCTGCGAAGTGCCCATCCGCACTGTCGCCACCTCCGTATCGGTGCTGCGTTTCCCTGATCCGCCGCCCGTTCCGGCGGGATTCATACTTTTACTCCACGTGATTGCAGCAATCAAGTTGAAACCGGTAAAAGCCCAGAAATAAACGAGAATTTAAGATCGTTTCTGGACTTCTTGATTTAGAGTGATTAGCGTTTTTCGTATCAGCGTTGTGCCACCGCTGTGCCCCTTGCCACCGACCGAAAGAAGCCCCCTTGCCGAAAACGAAAAAGAAGGACGGCGTCGAACAAATCGTCGCCAAAGCCTTCGCACATCCACTACGCGTACAGATCCTGATCATTCTGAACGAGCGGGTCGCGAGTCCAAACCTGCTCGCCCAGGAGCTCGACCAGAGTCTCAACCTCGTCGCCTACCACGTCCGCGTGCTCGAGAAATACGACTGCATCGAGCTCGTCGACACCAAGCAGCGCCGTGGCGCCACGGAGCATTTCTACCGTGCCACGCGCCGCCAGTTCCTCTCCGACAGCGAATGGGCGCGGATGCCCCAGAGCCTCCGCCCCGGTCTCTCCGGAGCGATGCTCAAATCGATGTTCGACGACATCGAGGAGGCCGTGAAAAGCGGCTCCATGGACGAGCGGGAGGACCGGCACCTGAGTCGCACCCCGATGGTCGTCGACCAGAAAGGCTGGGACGAAGTGTCGACCCTCCTGACCGAAACCCTCGACAAGGTGTTCGAGATCCAGAGCGAGTCGGCCAAGCGTCTCGCCGACTCGGGCGAGGACGGGATGCTCTCGAAGGTCGAGATGCTCCACTTCCGCTCGCCCGATCCCGCCGCCAAGTCCTCATAGATCCGCGACCGCGACGGCGCTCGCCCGGCAAGTCCGGCCGGCGCCGTCGCGATTCGTACGCCCCGCCGCCGCTCAGGGGGTGAGCGGCGCCGCGGCCTCCGGGGTCGCGACGACGAAGGAGAAGCTCTCCTCGAGGTAGAGGTGCACCTGGTCGGCATCGTGGTGGTCGTAGCCGACCGAGAGGTCCTGGCCCGATTCGAACAGGAAGTCGCCGCCGCGCAGGCTCATCGCCACCGCGCCGGAGAGGCCCGGCGCCCAGACGATCGGCCCGCCGTCGAGGATCCGCGCCAGGTGGTCGAACAGCGGGTAGCCGCCGTGCTCGGCGGTCTCGATCACCTTGATGTACTCGTCGGGGCCGAGCGCCAGCCCGTAGGGCCCCTCGACGCCCGCCTCGCGCAGCCCCTCGACCGCCCGCGCGACCGACCGCGGGTAGGCGTCGGCCTGGGCCCCGAGCGGCTCCGGCTCGAACGGCGAGCACTCGATCACGCCCTGGATCCCGGCCCGCGCCCAGCCGTTGAAGACGGCGGCGTTCTCGCAGACCGCGATCTGGTGGGCGGCGTTGTCGAGCGCCTCGAGGTCGGCATCGACGGCGCCGCGGTCGTCGTCGCGCATCTCCGCCCGCGAGACGGTGAAGTCGACCCGCACCTCGACCAGCGGCAGGACCCGGCGGCGCTGGGCGGTGACGCCCGCCTCGGCGCCCTCGACCGGCTCCACCCGTCCCAGGTTCGTGGCCGAGTGCTGCCAGCCCTGCGGCCCGACGAAGTCGACCAGGCGGCGCGCCGCCAGCGGCCCCGAGAGGCGCTCGCGCGCCTCGTCGTCGAGCAGCTTCCAGTTCGAGTCGGTGAGCGGCGCGTGGCCGCGGAGGAGGTGGTTCATCGCCCCTGTCCCTTCATGCTGCCGATTCCGAGTGAGCCTTCACCGGCCGCCATCGGGGCGACGACGTCGTCGTCGCCATCGCCCTCGGAGGCCGCCTCGGCCTGCTCGCCGTGGTCGACGATGTCGCCGTCCGTGAACAGCACGCCTTCGGCGATCTCGCGCCAGCGCGGCGTCTTGCGCAGGAGGTACTCCAGGTCCATCGAGAAGTGCTTGAACTCCTCGCCCTGGGCGTCGTGCATGATCGCCCGCGCGTCGGCGTCGGGCTCGACCGCGAGGCGCTGCTCGTACCAGCCGATCGCCTGACACTCCTCTTCGAGCGAGGCGCAGAGGCGGGCGAACGTCCGCGTCTCGGCCGACAACTCCTCCGGCGGCTCATGGTATTGGTCGAATCCCATCTGACCCTCCTTGGACGTGTGGCGCGGCGCGATCCCGCGACGCACCGCGAGATTACCCAGCGCCCTGGTTGAGCGGTGCGAGCAAGGGTACGAACCGGTCGAAATGGCCACCGGAGCGACCGGGACGATCGAAGGACGCGAGATCGAGACGAAGGTGCCGGCGCGGCTCGACCGGCTGCCCTGGTCGCGCTTCCACTGGATGGTCGTGATCGGCCTCGGCACCGTCTGGATCCTCGACGGGCTGGAGGTGACGATCATCGGCTCGATCGGCGACCGCCTCACCGAACACGGGTCCGGCATCGCCCTCGACGCCTCCCAGATCGGCAGCGCCGCCGCCTTCTACGTCGCCGGCGCCTGCGTCGGCGCCCTCTTCTTCGGCCAGCTGACCGACCGCTTCGGGCGCAGAAGGCTCTTCCTCATCACCCTCGGCCTCTACATCCTGGCGACCGTCGCCACCGGCTTCGCCTGGACCGCCTGGTACTTCTTCGCCTGCCGCTTCCTCACCGGCGCCGGCATCGGCGGCGAGTACGCGGCGATCAACTCGGCGATCGACGAGCTGATCCCGGCACGGGTGCGCGGTCGGGTCGACCTGGTCATCAACGGCTCCTACTGGGTCGGCGCGTCGTCCGGCGCGCTGCTCACGGTGCCGCTGCTGAACACCGCGATCTTCGCCATCGACTTCGGCTGGCGGCTCGCCTTCCTGATCGGCGCGGTGCTCGGCGTCGGCATCCTGATCGTCCGCTCGCACGTGCCCGAGAGCCCGCGCTGGCTCTTCATCCACGGCCGCGAGGCCGAGGCCGAGGAGATCGTCGGCGAGATCGAAGACGAGGTGCGCCAGGAGAGCGGCCAGAAGCTCGAGCCGGTCCCCGACGACGAGAAGCTGGTGATCCACCAGCGCGAGAAGACCCCGTTCCGCGAGATCGCCGCCACCGCGATCTCGAAATACCCGAAGCGGACGATCCTCGGCCTCTCGCTGTTCATCGGCCAGGCCTTCCTCTACAACGCGGTCACCTTCAACCTCGGCACGATCCTCGGCGAATTCTTCGGCATCGGCTCCGGCCAGGTCCCGCTCTACCTCGCCCTCTTCGGCGTCTCCAACTTCCTCGGCCCGCTCACCCTGGGGCGGCTCTTCGACACGATCGGGCGCAAGGTCATGATCTCGCTCTCCTACCTGACCTCGGCGGGGCTGACCGCGGTGCTGGGCGTGGTGCTCCTCTCCACCACGCCTTCGACCTGGACCTTCATGGGCTTCGTCCTGGCGATCTTCTTCTTCGCCTCCTCCGGCGCCAGCGCGGCCTACCTGACCGTCTCGGAGATCTTCCCGATGGAGACCCGGGCGCTGTCGATCGCCTTCTTCTACGCCGTCGGGACCGGCGCCGGCGGCATCGTCGGGCCGCTGCTCTTCGGCGAACTGATCAACACCGGGGAACTGGAGAAGGTGGCGATCGGCCTGCTGATCGGCGCCGTGGCGATGGCGCTCGGCGGCATCGCCGAGATCTTCTTCGGGGTGAACGCCGAGGGCAAGTCGCTGGAGTCGATCGCCCGCCCGCTCAGCGCCGCGAAGAAGCGGTTGGGCAAGACCGAAGTCGAATCGGGCCACGAGCCACCTGCCGCTATGGTGTGACCTCGGCGCCGCTGGTGCCGGGCGCCGCATGGTTCCAGCAGACAGCGAAGAGATACGACCAGTCCCCGAGGGGGCGCCGACCGGCCCCGGAGAGGGCCTCGCCGCCGAGACGCTGCTATGGCGCCGCCTGCGCGATCAGCGCGATCCCGCCGCGCGCGAGGAGCTCGTCCGCCGCTATCTCCCCTTCGCGAAAAACCTGGCGCTGCGTTATCGCGGCGCCAGCGAGTCCTTCGACGACCTGCTGCAGGTGGCGAACCTCGGCCTGGTCAACGCGGTCGACCGCTTCGACCCCGCCCGCGGCACCCCGTTCGCCGCCTTCGCCTCCCCCACCATCCTCGGCGAACTGAAGCGCCACTTCCGCGACCGCGTCTGGACGGTGCGGGTGCCGCGCGGTCTCCACGACCGGATGGTCGAGGTGGAGAAGGCGACCAGCCAGCTGACCGTGGAACTGCAGCGCTCGCCGTCGGTCAACGAGATCGCCGCCAAGCTGGAGATCGAGCCCGCCGAAGTGCTCGAGGTGCTGGAGGCCAACCACAACCGCCGCCCGCTCTCACTCGACCGCCCGGTCGGCGGGGAGGAAGACGAATCGCCCGCCTCCGAGTGGGTCGGCGACGAGGACAAGGGCTACCAGCTGGTCGACGACAAACTCGCCCTGGAGGGGGTCCTCCCCCAGCTCGACGACCGCGAACGGCTGATCCTCCGCCTGCGCTTCGTCGAGGACATGACCCAGTCCCAGATCGCCGAACAGATCGGCCACTCCCAGATGCACGTCTCGCGCATCCTCCGCCGCACCCTGGAGCGGATCCGCGAGCAGGTCGCCGAGCAGGACGAAAACCGCTCGCGCTGACCGGCGCGGCTGGTGCCTCAGCGCACCGCGGCGATCGCCACCACCAGGTACTCGCCGTCGCCGTCGGACTCGGTGCGGACCTCGTCGGCGAGCGATTCGAGCGAGCCGCCGACGTCCGGGAGCGAGAGGCTCTCGCGCAGGGAGACGGCGGCGCCGGCGGTCATCGGCCCGACCTTCAGCTCGACGCCCTCGGGGCGGTCGGCGATGCTGAGGCGGACGTGGCCGTCGGCGAAGCCGCGCGGGGCGGCGGCGGAGATGGCGTCGGAGAGGAGCATCGCGTCGGAGATCCGGTCGACGGTGATCTCGTGGCGGGCGGCGAGCGCGGTGAGCGCGCGGCTCAGGACCGGGCCGACGAGCTCCGGCGGGCCGACGGTCATCTCGGTCGCCTCGGGGACCGCCGGGCGGTCCGCGGGCTCGGCGTCGGGCTCGACGACCGGGCGCGCGACCAGCGGCAGGTGCATGCGGATCTCCGTCCCCCGCTCCATCCCGCCGCGGATCTCGAAGCTCGAGGAGAGCGCCGCGATCAGCGCCAGCCCGATCCGCAGGCTCGGGCGGTCGACGCCGGGGCGCGGGCTGATGCCGCGGCCGAAGTCGCGCACCACCACGGTCAGGCCGTCGCCGTCGGGGACCGCCCGGACCTCCAGCAGGCCGTCCTCGCCCTCCGGGTAGGCGTGCACGACGACGTTCATGCAGGCCTCGGTGACGACCGTCTTCAGGTCCGCGGTCGAGGCCTCGTCCATGCCGATCCGCTCGGCCAGGCCGGCGATCGCGTGGCGCACCACCGCGACGTTCTCGGCCTTCGCCGGAAGGGAGATCTGGAGGCCCGATGGATCGACGTTGGCAGTGCTCAAGTTTGTTTGTCCCCAGCGTAGGCGGCGCGCGAGTGACGGCCCAGAAGGCCCCAAGCAAAAGGCAAACCTACCGGCCTCGCGTTCGCCCTGATACCCAGGCCACCTCGCGGCAAACTGACGGGGAGCGGACGTTCACTCCGTTCATCGGCTGCGGTAGCATCGCGGCGCAGTGGGTTCCGCACCGTTCCAAGCATCAGGCTCCGAGCTCGAGGGCGGCATCCGCTTGCTCGAGATCAACGGGGAGCTCGACCTCTCCACTGCCACCCAGCTCGAGGGTCCGCTCGAGGAGGCGATCAGCTCGCCCAAGGCGACGGTCCTGATCGACCTCACCGACTGCACCTTCATCGACTCGACCGGGATCGCGCTGGTGGTGCGCGCCTGGCAGCGGGTCGACGCGACAGCGGGCAACGGCGGCGAAGGTGGCCTCGTCCTCTGCTGTCAGAACGAGCAGGTCCGGCGCGTCCTCGAGGTCACCGGCCTCGAGCACTCGCTGCGCGTCTTCCCGACGCGCGACCAGGCCGTCGCCGCGCTGCGCGGGTGACGATCCCCACGCCGGGGCGTGCGGGCGATTAGCGACATGGCGACCGGGTAGCCGCCCTTGATGCCCGCTCGCAAACCGAAACGGCCGAAACTGCCGCGCGAGCTCTTCGAGACGCGCACCCATGCCTGGGAATCGCTCGGGCTCGGCGAGGAGATCGAGACCAAGACGGGCTCGAAGAGCACGATCGCCGGGTTCGTCATCGCCGTCCTCGTGCTGATCACGACGCTGGTCGTCTACTCGCACCGCCGGCAGATCGCCCCGGGCTATGGCGAATGGTTCCGGATCGGCACCGTGATCGTGCTGGTGATCGTCGGCGGCGCCGCGATCTCCCTGCTGCTGCGCTTCGTGCAGCCGCGCCTCTACCGCCGGCTCGACCCGGCCACCGCAGGGACGGCGGGCTTCGTCTTCCGATTGCTGGCGAGCCTCGCGGTGGTCATCCTCGCCCTGCGGATCGCCGGGGTGAACGCCGGCACGCTCGCCGTCGGCGGCGCCTTCACCGCCGTGCTGCTCGGCCTCGCCGCCCAGCAGAGCCTCGGCGCGATCTTCGCCGGCATCGTCCTGCAGAGCACTCGGCCGTTCCGGGTGGGCGAACGCGTGCGCTTCGTCGGCGGCGCGATGGCGGGCGCGGTCGAGGGCACGGTGACCTCGCTCGGCCTCTTCTACACGACGCTGAGCCAAGGGGCCGACCGCCTGCAGATCCCCAACCAGGTGCTGTTGAACCTGGCGGTGGTGCCGCTGCGGGAGCCGCAGAAAGTCGACGTGCGGGTTCGCTTCCCGAGCCACGTCAGCCCCCGCGACGTGGAAGAGCAGCTGCTGCGCACGATCACCGTGCCGACGCGGTACCGGCCGAGCGTCTCCCTCGAGGAAGTCGAAGCCGGAGGGGTGGTCATGCGGATCAACGCGACGCCGCTGCGCTCGGAGGACGGCTCGCAGCTCGCCGAGGAGGTCCTCGAGGCGCTGCACCGCCGCGACACCGCCGAACACCGCGCGGCGGCGGAGTCCACTCCGTTGCCGGACTAGCGGCAGCCGGAGGCGGTCAGGCGAAGATCAGGATCGCCAGGTTGACCAGCACCGCGAGCGGCGTGCCGATCAACGCCAGATCGCGGAACATCTTGGCGAAGCCGCCGCGGTAGCTGACGCTGTCCATCAGCAGGGTGCCGACGACGTTCGACATGTTCACCAGGGCGACGGCGATGGCGATACCGATCGCGACGGCGCGCCAGCCGGTCGCGGTCCCCCCTGCCGCCGCCGCGGCGGCGAGGACGATGGCGACGATCGTGCCGACGATCCCGAAGACGATCACCGCCAGATCGGCGCGGGTCACGCCCGGGAGGTAGGCGTTGCCCACCTGCCCCTCGACACCCAGGTGCCCCGCCGGCGCTTCCTCGGTCTTCACCACGTGGTCGCCGCCGTCGACCACGACCAGCTTCAGCAGCGGCGCCAACTCCTCCTCGGCGTGCCGCCAGAGCCCGCCCTCGTACCACTCCTTGCAGTCGTCGTCGTGGCAGAAGATCAAGACCTCCTCGGCGGGCGCGTCAAGCAGCGCGTCCTGCGCCGCCCGCACCGGATCGGGGTCGCCCACCTCCCCTTTGGCCCGCAGTCCCAGCGACCGAGCCGCTGCCAGCGCGCTCTCCAGCCGCTCGCTCGCCAGCACCCGCGGGTGGTCGACGTCGCCGAACGCATTGTGGAGCGTGTTTGGACAGACCGCCGGCGCCACCAGCCTCACCTCGGTCAGCGCCCCATCGACCTCCCGGGCAAGCGCCGCAACCGACTCCGCCGAACCAAAGGCCGGAGTGACGACCGCGATCAGGCTGCGCTCAGCCATGACAAAAGACATCATCCCCTCAGTTGAGCGCGTGTCAAGGGTTACAAGGCGGCGCCCGGGGGAGCTGCGAACGGGGGAGCTGGCGCCCGGGGGAGCTGGCGCCCGGGAGCGGTAAGGGACGGCAAAGGGACGCGGCCCTCTCGGCCACGGCCCGGGCAGGCTGTGGCCGTGGCCGAGAGGGCCGGGTCCGAGGGGAGTGTGGAGGGACACTCGCGGGAGGGTCACGGGAGAGGGACGGATCCGTCACCGATCGGTGACGGAGGTGGGACGTCGTCACGGAGAGCGTGGGATCTCCACGCTTCCTCCCGTGTTGTCCAACACCGACGGGGGTGCGGTCGTCCTAACCGACCTATAGCGCCGGTTAGGACGACCGCACCCCGGGGGACCCTCGATCCGGGCCCGGAAAGGGACGGAAGGC
>JBPYFM010000049.1:0-8135 GCA_051986435.1 Solirubrobacterales bacterium
AGAGCGTGGGATCTCCACGCTTCCTCCCGTGTTGTCCAACACCGACGGGGGTGCGGTCGTCCTAACCGACCTATAGCGCCGGTTAGGACGACCGCACCCCGGGAGACCCTCGATCCGGGCCCGGAAAGGGACGGAAGGCGCCCGGGAGTGTGACGTTCCCGGCATCTTCGTCACGGATCGGCCCCTGACGGCCCCCGGTCGGAGGAGGGACGGAGGGTCTGGGCCGGAGGTGTGCCTTCTCTCGCGCATCACTACGACGTAAGTCCGACTTCGTCACGTCCCTGCGCAAGCTCTCCCCCGCACCCCTCACGTCCTGGGCGCCTCATGGGGGTCACAGCCTGCCAGGACCCCCATGAGGCGCCCAGGACAGCAGACCGGCCATCTACTCCAACACCGCACTGCCCAGGATCAGCGGTCGCACGATCGGCATCGCCTTCGGCAGGGCCCCGCGCTCGACCGACTCGACGCTGAACGCCGACGCGCGGAGGTTGCCCTCGGTGTCGCGGTTGCAGTGGCAGCCGTCGGCCATGAAGCGCCAAGGCTTTTCGAGGCGGTCCTGCCAGCGGGCGCTTCGCGGGTCTTCGGAGCGGACGTGCTCGATGAAGAGGAGGCGGCCGGAGGGTTTCAGGACGCGGGCGAGCTCGGCGATCGCGGCGGTCGGGTCCGGGACCGTGCAGAGGACAAGCGTCGCGACCGCAGTGTCGAAGGTGTCGTCGTCGAACGGGAGCGCTTCCGCGGGGGCGGCGACGAGGCGCGCCGGCGGCGATGCCCGGTCGGCTGCGCGGAGGGCGGCTGGGCCGACGCTCGGCGATGCGGGGCCCAGGCCGCCCGGCCTATCCCGCCGGGCCGCGCTCGGCGGTGCGGTGCCCAGGCCGCTCGGCCCATCCCGCCCGGCCGCCGCAGCGCCGGACGCGCCCGGGCGCTCGGCGAGGCGCCGACGGAGCTTCGCCCCCATGTGGACATCGGGCTCGAGCAGGGTCAGGTCCTCGACGGCGTCACCGTAGAGGTCGAGGTTGACGCCCGTCCCGGCGCCGATCTCCACCACGCGGCCGCGGGCCTCGGCGAGGAGGGCGCGGCGCATGTCGCCGAGGCCGTTCTCCTCGCTCGCCTTCAACGCGCGATCGTAGAAGGACGCGAAGAGGCGTCCCCAGGTGGCGTCGTAGGCCTTCCCGAGGGCTCCGGCGGCCATGAGGTCAGTGGGCCGCGGTGTCGCGATCGGTGCTGTGGGCAGCGCGCTCCTCGTAGGCCGCGCGCGCCGTGTGGTCGACCTCGGTCATCAGCTTGTCGGTGCCCATCGCCCGGCCGACCCACTCGGCCGCCGAGCGCGGCATCAGTGCCGCGGCGCGCAGGATCGCGCCGTTGGACCGCGGCACGTAGACGTCGAAGCGGGGGACTTCGAGCGCCTCCGCGATCGCCTCGGCGACGTCGCTCGCCTCCACCGGTTTCACCCATTTCTGGCCGACGCCGGCGGTCAGTTCGGTGTTGACGACGGTCGGCATCACGCAGGAGATCTCGACGCCGCGGCCGCGCAGCTCGCCCCGCACCGCCTCGCTCAGCCCGACCACCGCGTGCTTGGTCGCCGAGTAGGTGGCGATCCCCGGAATCCCCGCTTTGCCCGCCTGCGAGGCGATGTTGACGATGTGGCCGCTGTCGCGCGGGATCATACGTCCCATCGCCAGCTGGGTGCCGTGGATGACGCCGACGAGGTTGATCTCGATCTGCCGCCGGAAGGAGTCCTCGGACTCCTCGACGAACGGCGTCGTCGGCATGATCCCGGCGTTGTTGATCACGACGTCGAGGGGGCCGAGCTGGCGCTCCGCCTCGTCGAGGAAGGTCTCGAAGGAGCCGCGGTCCGACACGTCGAGCGCCAGCGCGACGCTGCCGCCGCCGAGGCCCGCCGCGGTCTGCTCGGCGAGCGCCAGGTCGACGTCGCCGATCGCCACCCGGGCGCCGCGGCGCACCAGGGCCTCCGCCGTCGCCTTGCCGATCCCGCGCGCGCCGCCGGTGATCGCCACGACCTTGCCGTTCACGGTCCGCCGCTCTTTCGCCATGACTCCTCCTCCCCGGCTACCCGGCCGGCTTGTAGACGGTGACCACGGCCGCGCCGCCGAGGCCGATGTTGTGCTGCAGGGCTACCTTCGCACCTTCGACCTGCCGCCGCCCGGATTCGCCGCGCAGCTGCCAGGTCAGTTCCGAGCACTGCGCGAGGCCCGTCGCCCCGAGCGGGTGCCCCTTGGAGATCAGCCCGCCCGACGGGTTGACCACCACCTGGCCGCCGAAGGTCGTCACCTCCGCCTCGACCAGCTTGTGCGCCTCGCCCTCCGCGGCGAACCCGAGCGCTTCGTAGGTGATGAGCTCGTTGGCGCTGAAGCAGTCGTGGAGCTCGCAGACGTCGACCTCGTGCGGCGCCACTTCGGCCTCCTCGTAGGCGGCGCGCGCCGCCGTCCGCGACATCTCCGAGCCGACGATCGTCATGCAGTCGGCGTTCTCGTCGAAGGTCGAGGTGAGGTCGGTGACCATCGACTGCCCGGCGATCTCCACCGCCTTGTCCCAGAGGCCGTGCGAGTCGACATAACGCTCGGAGGCGACGATCGCGCAGGCCGCCCCGTCGGAGGTCGGCGAGCACTGCAGCTTGGTCAGCGGATCGTGGATCATCTTCGCCGCCTTGATGTCCTCGAGGCTGTACTCGTCCTGGAACTGGGCGTACGGGTTGTTGACCGAGTGCTTGTGGTTCTTCCACCCGATCCAGGCGAAGTGATCGGGCGTCGAGCCGTACTTCTCCATGTGGTCGCGGCCCGCGTTGCCAAACATCTGCGGCGCCGGCGGCGACGCCTCCGGGTCGCGGATCTCGAACATCCGCGTCGCGTGGCGGTCGAGCGCGTTGGTGCGGTCGGTGTACTTGACGCCGAGGCTGCCCGGCTCCATCTTCTCGAAGCCGACCGCGAGCGCGCAGTCGACCAGCCCGCCCTTCACGGCCTGGCGGGCGAGGAAGAGCGCCGAAGAGCCGGTCGAGCAGTTGTTGTTGACGTTGACCACCGGGATGCCGGTGAGGCCGAGGCCGTAGAGGGCGCGCTGGCCGTAGGTCGAGTCGCCGTAGCAGTACCCGGCGTAGGCCTGCTCGACCTCCTCATAAGGGATGCCGGCGTCGGCGAGTGCCTTCTCCCCCGCCTCCACGGCCCAGTCCGGATAGTCGCCCTCCTTCGTCCCGGGCTTCTCGAACTTGGTCATCCCGACCCCGATCACGAACGTGCGGTTGCTCAACGCGTCTCCTCCCCGCGGCCGCCGCCTCCCGGGCGGGGCCTGTTTGGCTGGCTGGCCAGTAAGTTAGCGGAGCGTACGCCTTTCGCCCGACACCGGGTAGATCCGGAAGGCCAGGTAGGCGATGACGATCCCCACCACGGTGCCGAGGAGGCGCTGCCCGGCGGCGTGGAGGCGTGCCTCGCCGAGCGTGTCGGAGAGCAGCACCACGTAGGTGGTGATGGCCGCGGTGAAGAGCGCGTACTGGACCGTGATCAGACCGAGGGAGAGCGCCGCGGCGAGGCTGAGGACGATCGCGATCGGGACCTCGGCGCCGTCGAAGGCGACGGCCAGCACGGTGGCGAGCACCAGCCCGACCACGGTGCCGACGGCGCGCAGGACGAGGCGGCGGTCGGTCTCGTTGCGTTCGGGGCGCAGGACGAAGAGGATCGTCAGCGGGATCCAGTAGCCGTGCACCTTCATCCCGGCGACCCGGTAGATGGCGACGCCGAGCGCGAGGGCGACGCCGAAGCGGAGCGCGTGCCGCGCGATCGGCGAGGCGAGCGTGAGGTTGGCGCGCAGGCGCGACTTCGTCCGGGCCCAGTCCCAGCCGCTCTCGTTGTCGGAGTCGCGGTCGAAGACGAGCCAGACGCAGGCGGCCCAGGCGGCCTGGATGAACCCGCCGAGCGACCCGTAGAGGAGGGCCGGCAGGGTGTCGTGGACCGGCAGGAAGAGGCCCTCGGCGAGCATCAGCGCGACCGCGCAGGAGAACCCGACGAAGGCGAGCCGCAGCGTGTCGGCGAAGCAGTAGCCGGCGGCGGCGGCGATCAGCCCCATCGCGACCACCGCGGCGGGGGCCCATTGGCTCGCCAGGACGCCGATCGCCGCGGAGATGCCGACGAACGGCGCGGCCCCTGCCTGCCAGAGGGCGCGCGGCCCGGCCGGGGCGTCGAGCGCGGTGAAGCCGCAGACGAGCGCCGCGGTGGCGATCGCCCCGCGCGAGGGCCAGTCGGCGGCGAACTCGAAGATCAGCGCGAGCGCGATCGGCACCGCGACCAGGGCCCCCCGGCGCAGCGCCGGGCCGGGCTCCGCGGGGCCGATCGCGAAGAGCGGCGATGCGCGCAGCAGCCGAGCCTGCCCGGAGGCGTCGTAGAGTCGGGACGTCGCCGGTCCGGCCATGTCCGCGAAGTATCCTTGCGGGTCGTGATCCTTGCCGACATCAGCGGCGACCCGGCGGCGGGAGTGGGCATCCTGGCCGCACTGGCTGCCGGCATCGTCTCCTTCCTCTCCCCCTGCGTCCTCCCCCTCGTGCCCGGTTATCTCTCGGCGGTGACGGGGGTCTCCGCGGCCGAGCTCGAGGACGCCGACTGGCGCCGCGTCGTCGGCCCGGCGCTGATCTTCGTCGGCAGCTTCTCGGCGATCTTCATCCTCCTCGGGCTCACCGCGACCGGCCTCGGTTCCTTCCTCTCGGACAACAAGCCGCTGCTGACCAAGATCTCCGGCTGGCTGATCATCGCGATGGGGGCCCTCTTCGTCGGCTCGCTCTTCATCACCCGGCTGAACAAAGAGTGGCACGTCGACGCGCTGCTCTCGCGCGCGGGCAAGGGCGGCCCGATCATCGCCGGCGCCGCCTTCGCGATCGCCTGGACGCCGTGCATCGGCCCGACCCTTGGCGCGATCCTCTCCGCCGCCGCCGCGTCGGGCTCGGCAGGCCGGGGCGCCTTCCTCCTCGCGGTCTACTCGGCCGGACTGGCGATCCCGTTCCTCGCCACCGCCCTCGCCTTCTCCCGGATGACCACGGCGTTCACCGTGATCAAGCGCCACTACCAGGCGATCGTCGCCGTCGGCGGCCTCGTCCTGATCGCGATGGGGATCCTGATCGTGACCGGGGAATTCAAACAGCTGAACATCGAAGCCCAGAACTGGCTGAGCAACCTGGGCCTCGACTTCTGGAACCAGGTCTAGCGTCTGCAGTAACTCGTCGTCGCGACGAGTTACTGCAGACAGTCATCCCACCGTCTGCAATTACCCCTCCCTGGCGGGAGTAACTGCAGACGGTCGGTCAGTTCCGGGTCGCGGGGACCACCGTCTCCAGCTCTTTGCCGACCGCCTCGGTGATCTCCAGGCCGTCGTCCTCCATGTCGCGGGAGCAGACGATGCGGAACCGGCCGGTGCCGATCTCGCCGTCGGGGACGACCGGGAGGCCGCGGATCGAGTCCCAGCCGAGGCGCTCGACCTCGAACGGGTTCATCCTCACCTCCGCCGCCGGGAAGGGGCAGTTGGCGTTGTGCTGGTCGATCGCCTTGGAGATCGCCTCGAGGTTCTTCGCCTCCGGTGAAGCCATGCCTCAAGGATACGGAGCCAGGTCAGGTGGTGGCGGGTGAGGGCGCGGCGCCGCCCGCGAGCAGGTCGGCCGCCTCGACCCCGCGCCAGCTACCCCGCGCCGCCTCGATCGCGAAGCGCGCGAACCACGATTCGCTGAACCAGCCGCCGTCGCGCTGCGCCTTCAGCGCGCTCTGGTGGACGCCGGGGCCGTAGGCGAAGGCGGTCGCGTCGGCGGTGTCGCGCCAGAAGGAGAGCGTGCCGCTGTCGAAGCGCGCGAGGTCGTCGAAGAAGCCGTCGGACCAGAGGCGGCCCTCGGCGTGCTCGAGCGCCCGCACCACCGGGCCGTCGGCGACGAAGAAGCGGGCGGCCTTGCTCGCGCGCGTGCGCGAGTGGGTGATCAACGCGACCGGGCCGGGGCGCGGCTCGGAGCGCTCGGCCCCGAGTGGGTCCTCCCCGCCCCAGGTGCCGAAGCTCTGCACCGGGCGGAGCGTCAGCGCCAGGCGCTCGCGGGCGCCGCTCCAGCGGCGCAGCGGGACGGCGCGGAAGCGCTCGAGCGCCTCCTCGTCCCGCCAGAGCGCGAAGTAGTAGGCGACGGTGAGCTGCGGGACCGGCATCGGCATCGAGCGCAGCCGCATCCCGAGCAACAGCCGGGCGAAGACGGCGTCGCTGCGGCGCCCCGCGCGCCGGGCCGCCAACGCCTCGCGCTCCGCCGCGCCGAGCGGGAAGCGGGCGAGGTCGAGCGAGGCGATCACGCCGGGAACGGTAGAGGACCGCAAGGGGCCCCACCGAACCTCACGGTGTGAGCACCAACCGCCTCGAGGCCTTCTCGGACGGCGTCTTCGCGATCGCGATCACGCTGCTCGTCCTCGACATCCACGTCCCGCCGCCCGCGGAGGGCGACCTCGGCCACGCGCTCCTGGCCCAGTGGCCCAGCTACGCCGCCTACGTCGTCTCCTTCCTCACGATCGGGATCATCTGGATCAACCACCACGCCGCCTTCAGTCGCCTGCGCGCGGTCGACCAGTCGATCCTCATGTTGAACCTGCTGCTGCTGCTCAGCGTCGGCATCCTCCCGTTCACGACCTCGCTGATGGCGACCTACCTCAAGGAGGGCAGCGGCGAGGGCCTCGCGGCGGCGATCTACGGAGCCTCGTTCCTGCTGATGGGCGGGATCTTCGTCCTCACCAACCGGCAGATCCTCTTCCGGCGCCCGCAGCTCCTGCGCGAGCCGATCCCGCCGGATGCCGCCCGCAACATCCTCACCTTCGCAGCGATCGGCCAGATCCCCTACGTGCTGGCCACCGTCCTCGCTTTCGTCTCCCCCTACATCACGCTGGGGATCTGCGCGGCGTGCGCCGTCTACTACTCGCTGCCGGTCGCCTCGGGCGGCGCGGGCGGCCATTCGGACGCCAGCATCGCGTAGAGAACCGCGTCCTGGTGGCGGCCGCAGATCAGCTTCGCCTCGCGAAGCACCGCCTCTTCGCGGAAGCCGAGCCGCTCGGCGAGCACGGGAGCGCGCCAGGCACGGTCGGCAGCGGCTCCACGCTCCCCATCCCCTGATTCTGGCCGATCGGCCGGCAAGCTTCAGTGGTAATGAGGCAGTTGCCGTTCGAACTTCGACTGGAGAGCGAGGCGGTGGTGCTGCGCGACTGGCGCGACGAGGACGCCCCCGCGCTGGCGCCGGTCTGCGGCGAGTGGGACGTTTGCGCGTTCACCACGGTGCCGTGGGACTGGTCGGAGGCCGCGGCGCTGGCATGGATCGAGCGCCAGCGCCGCAATCGCGCAGCCGGGACGGTGCTGGCCCTGGCGATCCGGGCGCCGGAGGACGAGCGTGCGCTCGGCAACGTCAACCTGGCGGGACTCGACCGGGCCGGCCACGAGGCGGAGATCGGCTACTGGCTCGTCCCCACGGCGCGCGGCCGCGGCCTCGCCAGTGCCGCGGCATCGTTGCTGATCGACTGGGGCCTCCACCACCTCGACCTCGAGCGCGTGGAGTTCGCGATCCTCTCCGAGAACCTCGCCTCCCAGCAGGTCGCCGAACGCGTCGGTGCCCACCCCGAGGGCATCCGCAAGAAGAGCCACCACGCCGACGGCCTCTGGTGGGACATGACGATCTGGAGCATCGGTCCGGGGTCGAGGCCGGGAGACTGACCGGGGGCGAGAGGCGCGTGGTCTGGTAGGGCTCGCGGCGCAGCCGAGCTGGCGCGCGGGGGCAAGGGACGGCCAAAGGACCCGGCCCTCTCGGCCACGGCCCGGGCAGGCTGTGGCCGTGGCCGAGAGGGCCGGGTCTCAGGGGGGAGTGTGGAGGGACACTCGCGGGAGGGTGACGGGAGAGGGACGGATCCGTCACCGATCCGGGAGGGCGACGGGACCGTCACCGATCCGTGACGGAGGTGGGACGTCGTCACGGAGAGCGTGGGATCTCCACGCTTCCTCCCGTGTTGTCCAACACGCACGGGGGTGCGGTCGTCCTAACCGACCTATAGCGCCGGTTAGGACGACCGCACCCCGGGGGACCCTCGATCCGGGCCCGGAAAGGGACGGAAGGCGCCCGGGCGTGTGACGTTCCCGGC
>JBPYFM010000050.1:0-15016 GCA_051986435.1 Solirubrobacterales bacterium
GACGTGAGGGGTGCGGGGGAGAGCCGGTGCAGGGACGTGAGGCGGTCGGACTTCCGTGAGGGTGATGCGCGGGAGAAGGCACACCTCCGGCCGACCGGGGGCCGTCAGGGGCCGATCGGTGACGAAGGTGCCGGGAACGTCACACGCCCGGGCGCCTTCCGTCCCTTTCCGCGCCCGGATCGAGGGTCCCCCGGGGTGCGGTCGTCCTAACCGGCGCTATAGGTCGGTTAGGACGACCGCATCCCCGTCGGTGTTGGACAACACGGGAGGAAGCGTGGCGTTCCCACGCTCTCCGTGACGACGTCCCACCTCCGTCACGGATCGGTGACGGATCCGTGGGACTCCCGTCGCTCCCCGTTGACGCCCCCGCGTCCCTTCCTCCACTCATCGAAGACCCGGCCCTCTCGGCCACGGCCACAGCCTGCCCGGGCCGTGGCCGAGAGGGCCGGGTCCCTTTCCTCGTCCCTCGGCCGTCCCTTTCCTCGTCCCTCGGCCGTCCCTTTCCTCGTCCCTCGGCCGTCCCTCGGCCGTCCCTTTCCCCGCCCCTTCTCGCCCTCTAACCCCCGAGCGCCGCCCGCACCTCGGCGATCGCCTGGTCCGGCTCGCGATAACGGACCGCGGTGAAGCCGAGCTCGCGGGCGGCGTCGCAGTTGACCTCGAGGTCGTCGACGAAGAGGCACGCCGAGGCCGGCAGCCCGAGCCGCTCCAGCGTGATCTCGTAGATCTGGGGTTCGGGCTTGCGATAGCCGACGAAGCCGGAGTCGACGACCGTCTCGAAGATCTCGTCGACCGGCAGCATCGTGCGCCAGAGGGGCTCCCACTCCTGCACGTTGTTGGTGAGCATCGCCATGCGGCGGCCGCCGGCCTTGCACTCGCGCATCAGCTCGATCATCGGCTCGTTCGGCTGGAGCGCCTCGAAGAAGAGCTCGCGGAAGCGGTGCAGCTCGGGCCGGTGGCCGAGCAGCGGCTCGAGCCCGTCGCGCAGCACCTCGAGGAACTGCGCTTCGCTGACGTCGCCCCGCTCGAGCTTGAAGAGGGGGTTCTCGCCGTCGCCCGCCTCGGCCGCCGCGTGCATCGCCTTGCCGAAGTCTTCGGCGCTGACCCCATGTGCGTCCTGCAGGGCCAGGAAGGAGTTCATCAGCGGCGTCGTCAGCACTCCGCCGAAGTCGGAGACGACCGCCTCGATCGGGCCGCCCGCGCCGCCGCCCGCCGCCGCGGCCGCCTCAGCCACGGGCGCGCACGATCTCGTAGTGGCCGAGCCCCTCGCGCCCCTCGACCGACCAGCGGAAGAAGGCGATCCGCGTCTGCAGCCCGGCGACCTCCGCCTCGACCGCGCTGATCAGCGTGCCGCCGCCGCGGATCGGCGCCCTGGCCTCGGGGTCGAGCCACAGCTCCAGCGTCGCCCGCCGCTGCACGCCGTCCTCGCCGTATTCGGTCGAGAGCAGGGCCTCCTGGAAGGCGATCGGCGCCGCGTCGGGGTCGCAGAGGACCGCCAGCAGCGGCTCGTCGCCGTGGCCGCCCTGGGTCGGCGCGGTCCCGCTCAGCGTCAGCAGGCCGCCGTCGGTGAAGACGATGCCGATCGAGCGCCGTATGACCCGGTCCGAGTCCCTGCTCATCGGCGGCAGCCTATTGTGGGCGGCGCGTCGATGACGATCCGACCCGCCGATCCCGCCCGCGATGCCGCCGCCTGCGCGGCGATCTACGCGCCGAGCGTCGAGTCGACGCCGATCTCCTTCGAGCTGGAGCCGCCCGACGCGGCCGAGTTCGCGCGCCGCATCGAGACCTACTCGGCCACGCACCAGTTCCTCGTCGCCGAGGAGGGCGGGGCGGTCGTCGGCTATGCCTACGCCTGCCGGTGGCGGGAGCGCCCCGCCTACGACTGGGCGGTGGAGGTCTCGGTCTACGTCGACTCCGCCCAAAAAGGGCAGGGCGTGGGCCGCGCCCTCTACGCGGAGCTCCTCGACCGCCTGCGGGCCCAGGGCTTCCACATCGCCGTCGCCGGGATCACGTTGCCGAACCCGGCCAGCATCGCCCTGCACGAGCGCATGGGCTTCGAGCCGATCGGCGCCCTTCGACAGGTGGGCTGGAAGCTGGGCGCCTGGCACGACGTGGGCTACTGGCAGCTTCTCCTGGCGCCGGACGCCCCCGACCCCCCGGCGCCGCCGCGCGCGCCCGGGCCGACCACCTGACCCGGGTACCATGTGCGCATGGCAGATCAAGAGCAGCAGCAGCCGACCCAGGAGCAGCCGAAGGCCGCCGCGGCACCCGCCGACGGCCCGGTCAGCCACCCCGAAGTGGTGACCGAGGAAGACGTCTACGAGGCGCTCGAGGAGGTCATCGACCCCGAGCTCGGCCTCGATTTCGTCTCGCTCGGCCTCGTCTACGACGTCGCGATCGAGAACGAGGACGTCTACGTCACCTTCACCCTGACCACCCCCGCGTGCCCGATCGGCCCCCAGGTCTCCGAGCAGATGCGGGAGTTCGTCGGCGACCTCCCCGGTGTCTCCGCCGTCCACCCGAAGATGGTCTTCGACCCCGCCTGGTCACCGGAAATGATGACCGAGGACGCGAAGTTCGCCCTCGGCTTCTGATCAGCGCATAGACCCGGCGCGATGATCCCCGCCCGGCTGAACGTGGTGACGCTGGGCGCGCGCGACCTGCCGCGGCTGCGGGATTTCTACGCCGGGCTCGGGTGGGAGGTGGCCATCGAGGCTGAGGATTTCTGCGCGTTCCGGTTGGGGCAGATCTTCCTGGGCCTCTTCCCCTGGGAGAAGCTCGCCGCCGACGGGCGGGCCCAGGCCGCTGCGCCGACGGAGGGGATGCGGGGCTTCAGCCTCGGCATCACCGTCGAGCGCCCCGAGCGGGTGGACGAGATCATCGCGGCGGTCGAGGCGGCGGGCGCCGTGGTGACCAAGCCGCCGGGCGACCCGGTCGAGTTCGAGGGGCGAAACGCCTACTTCGCCGACCCCGAGGAGAACTACTGGGAGGTCGTCTACCTCAAGAAGGCCCCTCCCGGAGTCGCGGCTTGATCGAGCCGATCGCCGACATGCCCGCCGGGACCATCGGGTTCCGGATCTCCGGCGAGCTGACGAACGCCGACTACGCCGAGGTCCTCGGGCCGGCGCTGCGGGCGGCGGCCGAGGAGGGGGACGTCCGGCTGCTGCTGACGGCCGACGAGGGCTCCGACCTCGGGACGCTCAGGTCGCGCTTCGAAGAGCTGCGCAACGACCCCGAGCTCGATCTCGGCCACAGCAAGAACTGGCGCCGGGTCGCGATCGCCGCCGACGCCAACTTCGTCTACCGCGCCGCCTTCGCGGGCCTCTCGCGGCTCGTCCCGGTCGAGGTCAAGCTCTTCGGCGCCGACGACGAGGCCGCGGCCAGGGCCTGGGTCCTCGGTTGATGGGCCGAAAACTAGCCCTATAGGCGTAGTTTTCGGCCCATCAACACGGTCACTCGCTCGCCGGCGGCAGGCGGTGGTCGAAGTCGGCGTCCTCCGGGACCTCCTCGGCGTCGACGTCGTAGTCGTAGGAGCGACCCGGGCGCGAACGACCGGGACCGCCGGTGCCGAAGCCGCCCATGGTCGCCCCGCCGGGGAAGCCGACCAAAGCGACGCGGCCGACCGTCCAGCGCCGCAGGATCCGGCGGGCGACCGCGCGCGTCGGCGGCAGCAGGAAGAGCACGCCGAAGACGTCGGTGATGAAGCCGGGCGCGATCAGCAGCGCCCCGCCGAGGATGATCAGGAAGCCGTCGGCGACCTCCTTGGCGGGCAGCCGCCGCTCCGCCAGCGCCTGGTTGAACCGCCGCCAGGCGCTGCGCCCTTCGTGCTTGAGCAGCCAGGAGCCGAGCACGGCGTCGAGCAGCAGCAGGAGCAGCGTCGGCCCGACCCCGATCAGCCCCCCGACCTGGATGATCACGTAGAGCTCCGCGATCGGGACGACGATGAAGGCGAGAACGAGGAGAAGTCCCATCTACAGAGGGTAGCCGGGCCGCCCCTCCGGCCCGCCGCGCCCGCGCCCGCGCCCGGGCGCCCTACGCCGCGGCGGCGGAGTCGCCCGTCGCGGCGAGCAGCTCCTCCAGTGCTTCGTTGATGCCGTCGCCGAGGAGGTTGATGTCCTCCATCGAGTCGTAGTCGGCGAGGAGGCCGAAACCGACCTTGCCGTGGTAGCTCATGATCGCGATCGCGAGGGCCTGGTTCTGGGGGAGGAAGGCGACCGGGAAGACCTCTTCGAGCTCGCGTCCCAGGACGTAGAGCGGGATCTGCGGACCGGGCACGTTCGTCACCAGGAGGTTGAAGAGGCGGGTGGAGAACTGGAGGCGGGAGGCCTGGGCGAGCAACGTGGGGGGTGCGAAGTCGTTGAAGCGGGAGATCATTTCCGCCCCGAGGGCCTGCCTGGATTCCTTCAGGCCCGCCATCTCCTCGCTGATCGCGTTGAGGCGCCGGACCGGGTCCCCGATGTAGACCGGGAGGGGGCCGCGCATCAGCGTGATCCGGTTGCCGAGATTGCCGTGCTCGTCCTCGGCGCGGATCGAGACCGGCACCAGCGCCCGCAGCTCCAGCCCCTCGGTGCGCACGCCGCGGCTGTGCAGCCAGTTGCGGAGCGAGCCGGTCACGACCGCCAGCACCACGTCGTTGACGGTGCCGCCGAAGGTGTCCTTGATCCGCTTGAACGTCGCCAGCTCCGAGCGCGCCCAGACGTAGCGCCGGTGCGGGCCGATCGGCTGGTTCAGGGGCACGTCCGGGGCCGGGTCGGCGAACTGGCTGACGATCTCGCTCAGCGCCTCCAGCGCTTCGACCGCCTTGCGCGCCGCGCCCTCCGGATGCCGGATCGCCTCGACCGCCTTCTCCGCCGCCTTGATCGGCAGGCCGATCGCGTCGCCGAGCCCGCGCCCGACCAGCTCCGCCGTGCTCGGCGACTTCTGCGGCACCCAGTCGTCGACCACCGCCGCCGGCTCCGGCACCGGCTCGAAGTCGAACAGCACCGTGCCGATGTCGACGCCGGAGATGCCGTCGACCATCGCGTGGTGGGTCTTGGTCAGCAGGGCGAAGCGGTCGCGCTCCAGCCCCTGCACCAGCCACAGCTCCCAGAGCGGCTTGGACCGATCGAGCTGCTGCGAGAACACCCGCCCGGTGAGGCGTTTCAGCTGCGCCTCACCGCCCGGCTCGGGCAGCGCGGTGTGGCGGATGTGGTAGCTGAGGTTGAAGTTGACATCGTCGGCCCAGAGCGGCCGGCCGGTCTCCAGCGGGGGCACCACCAGTTTCTGGCGGAAGCGCGGCACCAGGTGGAGGCGCCCGCGGACGTGCTCGACCAGGTCGACGTAACGGGGCGGCGGCCCCTCGAAGATCAGGATCGCGCCCACGTGCATGTGGCTGGACGCGCTCTCGTTGGTGAGGAAGGAGGCGTCGACGGCCGTCAGTCGGTCGAGGTGGCGTCCCTGCGTGCTCATCGCCGGTCAGGCTATCGGTACCCTGAAGTCATGCCAAATGCTGCCATCGCGGGCCCACGGAAGGTCCTGCTCGCCGCCCCGCGGGGCTACTGCGCCGGAGTCGACCGCGCCGTCCAGACCGTCGAGCGGGCGCTCGAGGTCCACGGCGCCCCCGTCTACGTCCGCAAGGAGATCGTCCACAACAAACACGTGGTCGAGGAGCTCTCCAAGCGGGGCGCGATCTTCGTCGACCAGGAGGACGAGGTGCCGGAGGGCGCGATCGTCGTCTTCTCCGCCCACGGCGTCTCCCCGGCGGTCCACGAGAACGCCGCCGCCCGCAACCTGCGCACGATCGACGCCACCTGCCCGCTGGTGACCAAGGTCCACGTCTCCGCCCGCCGCTTCGCCGCCGAGGGCTACACGATGATCATGATCGGCCACGCCGGCCACGAGGAGGTCGAAGGGACGATGGGCGAGGCGCCCGACTCGATCGTCCTGATCGAAACCGCCGCGGAAGTCGCGACGCTCGACGTCCCCGACCCCGACAAGGTCGCCTTCATCACCCAGACGACGCTCTCGGTCGACGAGACCGCCGAGACGATCGCCGCCCTGCGCGCCCGCTTCCCGGCGATCGTCTCCAGCAAGTCCGACGACATCTGTTACGCGACCACCAACCGCCAGATCGCGGTCAAGCAGCTGGCGACGGAGTGCGACCTGGTCTTGGTGATCGGCTCGACCAACTCCTCGAACTCCAACCGCCTGGTCGAGGTCGCCCGCGAACACGGCGCCGCCTCCCACCTGATCGACAACCACACCCAGGTCCGCGACGAGTGGCTGGAGGGCGTCGGCACGGTCGGCATCACCTCCGGCGCCAGCGCCCCCGAGGAGCTGGTCGAGCGCCTCGTCGACTTCTTCCGCGAGCGCGGCGCCGAGGACGTCGGCGAGCTGCGGACCGTCCACGAGGACGTCCGCTTCATGCTGCCGAAGGAGATCCGTCCGGCCGCTCCGGCGGCGCGCGCCTAGGGCGTCGCGCCCTCGCCGGACGCGCCCGCCCCGACCGGGGCGTAGCGGTGGTGCAGCATCAGGTCGTTGCCGTCGGGGTCGGTGAAGAGGGCCATGTGGCAGACGCCGGTGTCGAGGGTCTCGCCGAGGAACTCGACGCTTTTGGCCTCGAGCTCGGCGCGGGCCGCGGCGACGTCGTCGACGTGGAGCGCCGGATGGGCGTTTTTCTGCGGCGCGAAGGGCATGCCGAGGCGAGCCGGCTCCCAGATCCCGAAGCAGGTGTCGCCCGCCCAGAACTCGTACTGGCCGTGGGGGTCGGGACGCAGACCGAGCGTCTCGACGTAGAAGCTTCGCGAGCGATCCGCGTCGGTCGACGGGATGCCGACGAAATCCAGCTTGGTGATCATCCGCTCCTCCTTCGGGAAGTGTCCGCTCTCCTCGGACCATAGACTGAGCGCTGGTGTCTAGTCAGATCGACAGGCTGCTGTCGCCGCGCCTGCGCGCGGCGGCGCTGATGCCGGCCGCGGTGCTCACCGTCCACCAGCTGCGCTACCTGCTCGCCTTCGGCGGCGGCACGGGGCCGGAGCTGGAGAAGGAGGGGCACCAGTACCTGAGCGCCCTGGCCGCGCCGATCGCGATGTCGGTGGCGATCGTCGTCGGGATCTTCGTCGCGCGGCTGGCGAGCGCGTGGCGGGAGGGGGCAGAGGAGGGCGGCGCGGCGCTCGGCGCGCGCGGCGGCGGCGCGCTTGGCGCGGCCGGCGGTGCGGCGGTCGGTTCGCGCGGCGGGGCGCGTCGCGGTGCGACCGCGGTGTCCGCACGGCGCGGCTTCCTCCGCCTCGCCCTGCTGATCGGTGGCTCCCTGCTCGCCCTGTACTCCTGCCAGGAGCTGCTCGAGGGCATGCTCTCCAGCGGCCACCCCGGCGGCCTCGCGGGCGTCTTCGGCGACGGCGGCTGGTGGGCGGCGCCGCTTTCGCTCGCCTGCGGGCTCGTCATCGCCGCGGCGCTGCGCGGGGCGCGCGCCGCGATCCGCTGGGCGGCCGCGCGCCACCGCCGTCCCCAGGCTTCCCACGGGCGCCCGGCGCCCGCCCCGCGACCCCGTCGCCTCGCGCTCCCGCGGCTCGTGCCGCTGGCCGGTGCCGCGGCAGGGCGCGCGCCGCCGCTCGCGCTCCGCACCCTCTAGCGCTCGAGCACGCGGCACGGATTTTCCACCCCACACGGTGGAAAAGGCATGCAGCGCGGTTCGGCGCGCGCCAACCGCAATGCAAGGAGAAAACGATGAGGAGCGCCAGACGGGCGCTGCTGGTCGCCGCGCTCGCCCTCGTGTCGGCGTCGGCGCTGGCACCCGCCCATGCCCTCGCCCACGGGGGCAACCCGAACTTCAGGTCGGAAATCAACTCGTTCCAGCCGCCGCTGCCGAGCGGGGTCTCGATCGAAGTGCTCGACTACGACAGCTACCTGCAGCTGAAGGACATGCAGGGCCACGAAGTCGTCCTCTACGGCTACAACGACGAGCCCTACGCGCGGATCGAGAAGGACGGCACCGTCCAGGTCAACCAGAGATCGCCCGCGACCTACCTGAACGACAGCCGCTTCGAGACCGACGTGGCGGTGCCGAAGAGCGCCGACCCCAAGGCGCCGCCGGAATGGAAGACGGTCGACGACTCGGGGACGTTCATCTGGCACGACCACCGCATGCACTGGATGATCGCCAACCAGCTGCCGACCCAGATCCAGGACAAGAGCAAGAAAACGAAGATCTTCACCTACGAAATCCCGATGACCGTGGACGGGACGCCGACCACCCTGCACGGGACGCTCTGGTGGGTGGGCAGCACGAGCACCTCGAAGCTGCCGTTCGCGATCGCGGCGATCGTGATCGTCCTCGGTGGCGGCGCGCTGGTGCTGTGGCTGCGGCGGCGCCGCGACGGGGGCGACGACGGCGGTGCGAGCGACCGCCCCGATTCGAATGAGCCCGCGGCGGAGGCCTGGTAGGTGCGCCGGTCCCTTCCCCTGATCCTCGCGTGCCTCGCGGCGCTGCTGCTGCCGGCGGCGTCGTCGGCGCACGCGCGCCTGGAAGGGACCAGCCCGCCGCAGGGCGCCGTCGTGAGGCACCAGCCGAGCGCGGTCATCTTCGAATTCGACGAGCCGGTCGAGGGCAACTTCGGCGCGGTGCGCGTCTACGACGCGGCGGGCGAACGGGTCGACGAGGGCGACGCCTTCCACCCGGACGGCGAAGGCCCGAAGCTCGGCGTCCACCTCAAGCCCGATCTGCCCGACGGCACCTACACCGCCACCTACCGGGTCGTCTCCGCCGACGGCCACATCGTCTCCAGCGGCTACGTCTTCTCGATCGGCAAGGAAGACAAGGCGCCGACGGAGACCGTCGGCGAACTGATCGGCGGCTCCGGCAACGGCAAGGTGACCGAGGTCGCCTACGGCGTGGCGCGCGGGCTGGAGTACGCCGCGATCGCGGCGGCAGTCGGGGGGGTCGCGTTCCTGTGGCTGTGCTGGTTGCCCGCGCTCGGCGCCGCGGCCGGGGTGGGGGAGGAGTCGCGGCGCGGGGCCGCGGGCGGGTTCGCCCGACGCCTGCGCCTCGTCCTCTTTATCGCGGCCGGCATCGGCCTCGTCGCGACCGCCGCCCAGATCGTCCTCGAGGGCGCCGAGGCCGCCGGCGTCTCCGGCTTCTCCGCGATCACGAAGACGATCGTCGAAGAGACCCTGCAGACGAGGTTCGGGGCGGTGTGGGGCTTCGCGTTCCTGGCCTGGATCGCGGTTGCCGTCTTGGCGCTGCTGGTAGCGAGGCGTCGCAACCTGAAAGCGGCCTCGCTGCTGCTGGCCGTGCCGCTGGCGTACCTCGTCCTGTGTCCGGCGCTGGGCGGGCACGGCTCGAGCCAGTCGCCGGTCGCGCTCAACTTCACCGTCAACGCCATCCACGTGGCCGCGATGGCGGTGTGGCTCGGCGGGCTGGCGGCCCTGTTGCTCGTCCTGCCGGTGGCGACCAGATCCGCCCCGACTCCCGCCGACCGCGGCCGCCTCCTGGCGGGCCCGCTCGCCCGCTTCTCGACCGTCGCCCTGGCGATGGTCGCGCTGATCATGGCCACCGGCCTGATCCAGGCCTACGTCTACGTCCGTCATTTCGGGGACCTCTTCTCCACCGGTTACGGCCGCGCCGTCCTCGCCAAGTTCCTGCTGCTGCTCTGCGTGATCGGCGTCGCCGCGTACAACCGCCGGCGCTCCGTGCCGCGACTCGAGGCGATCGCCGGGCGCGGCGAGTCCCCGGGGCGTCCCGGCGTCCTCCTGCGCCGCGCGCTGCGCGCGGAGGTGGCGCTGCTGGCCGTGGTGATCGGCGTCACCGCCGCCCTCGCCGGCTACGCCCCGCCGGTCTCCGCCGAGTCCGGGCCGTTCTCGCTCACCACGCAGGTCGGCCCGACGACGCTGGAGATGGACGTCGACCCGGCGCGCGTGGGGGCCAACGTGATGCACCTCTACTTCTTCGACGCCAAGACCGGTGCCCCGTACGAGAAGGGCAAGGAACTGACGGTCACCGCGGCGCTGCCCGACAAGGAAATCGGGCCGCTGCCCTTGAGCGTCAGCAGCGCCGGACCCGGCCACTACATCGTCTCGAACGCGCTGCTGAACGCCCCCGGCGACTGGGAGATCGACCTCGCCCTGCGCATTTCCGAATTCGACCAGCTGGAAGAAGAGATCGAGGTGCCGGTCGGATGACCCCGGTGGCGACCCAGACCCGTGAGGTGGCGGCTCGGTGACGTTCTTCTTCTACGCGCTCCCTGCATTGGGGCTGCTCCTTGTGCTGTGGCTCGGCCACTACCCCGGCGAGCGGCTGCGGCTGCGGCTGGCCGACGCCGGGCGTCGGCCCGCCCGCCCGGGCGCCGCGGTCCCGTCGCCACGCCACCTGCTCGTCGCCCGCCCGCGACTGCCGCGCGGTGGCGCCCTCCTCGGCGCCGCGCTCGCCGGCCGTGCGCCGCCGTCGGGCCCGCCTCCGACGTCAACCGCGAAGAAAGGATTCAGATGAAGGCAAAGACCCTCGTCCCGGCCGCGCTGCTCGCGCTGGCCCTGCTCGTCCCCGCGGCGGCACAGGCCCACGTGACGCTGCAGCCGAACGAAGCGCCCGAAGGCGCGTACACGGTGCTCGACCTTCGCGTGCCGAACGAGACCGACGGCGAAAACACGACCAAGGTGGCGGTCCAGTTCCCGGAAGGGTTCGGCGAGGTCTCCTACCAGGCGGTCCCCGGGTGGAGCGTGAAGGTCGTCCACGCGAAGCTCAAGAAGCCGATCCAGACCGACGACGGGCCCGTCACCGAAGGCGTCCGCGAGGTGATCTTCAGCGGCGGCAAGCTGCCGCCGGGGCAGTTCCAGGACTTCCCGCTGTCGGTGCAGATCCCCGGCAAGGCCGGCGAAGAGCTGACCTTCAAGGCGGTGCAGACCTACGAACACGAAGTCGTCCGCTGGATCGGCGCGCCGGAATCCGAACACCCGGCACCGCAGGTGCTCGTCACGCCGCCGAAGGAGCCGGGGCAGGGGACCGTCGCGGACAAGGGTGGCGGGGCAGCGACCGCCGAAGGCTCGACTGCGTCGAGTGCGACGGAATCGTCTAGCTCCGGCGGATCCGACGACGAGGGCCTCGCGATCGCGGCGCTCGTGGTCGCCGTGATCGCGCTGCTGGTCGCGGGCGCGGCGGTGCTCGCCGGTCGAGGGAAGGCGACCGCGTGAGCCTCGCCTCCACCGCTGCCGTGGCGCCCGACTCGGTCGATGACCGAGTCGGGCGCCACGCCCTACGGCAGCCCCGGGTCGAAGCTGACCGACCAGACGCTCATCCCCGCCTCGGGGATGAGCGTCACCGCGTGCGCACCGTGGCGGTCGTGCGCGGCGAGCTCGTAGATCCCCGGCCCGGGGATCTCGAGCGCGCCGCGCGGCTCGCCGTCGACGGCGACCGCCAGCGACCCGAATCCCTCGACGGTCGCCCAGGCGCCGCCCGCTTCGTATTCGACGACCAGCTCGTCGGCGTCCTCGCCCGCGATCCAGGGGCGCTCCCAGTCGCCGCCGGGGAAGAGCTCGGCGCTCGGCGCGATCACCTGCGCGTTCGGCGCCTCCTCGGGGCGCAGCGGCGCCATCGTCGCGGGCAGCGGCCGCAGCGCGTCGGCCTCGCGCAGCTCTTCCTGGATCGCCATCTCGGTCCCCAGGTATTCGCCCTCGCCGAAGTGCACCCAGGCGAGCGCCCCGCCGAGCGACCAGAGGAAGAGGCTCGGCCAGCCTTCGCAGCCGTAGAGGTGCCAGAGGTCGCGCCCGGCGTCGATCGCCACCGGGAACTCGACGCCGAGTCGCCCAAGCCCCGCCGCGACCGCTTCGCGGTCGGCACCGAAGGGGAAGCGCGGCGTCTGCACGCCGATCACCGACAGCCCCATCTCGCGATAACGCCGCACCCACTCGCCGACGTAGGGGAGGGTGCGCACGCTGTTCAGCTGGGCGAAGTCGATGAAGTGGACGACCGCCGGGCCGCCCGCGGTGAGCGCCGGCATCGAGTCCGGTTCGGCACCGATCCACTCGAGGCCCGCAGGCAGGTCGGGGGCGGCGATGTTGTCGCGTCCGGGGCGCACGGGCGCGGGACGTTACCCTGGCCCGCCGCGCCGCGGCTCGGCGCCGCCCGTCCCGCTTCCAGCGGCCCTGCCTCGGAGCCCCTCGTCCGATGATCTTCTTCCACCTTCCCGAAGCCCACGCGCTCGTCGCCAAGCAGGATCTGCCGATCCCTGCCTGGCTCTTCGCCTGGGCGGCCTCGATCGTCCTCGTCGTCTCCTTCTTCGCCCTCTCCGCCGCCTGGCGCAAGCCCCAGTTCGAGGAAGAGCGTTGGCGCCCCTCGGCCGCCTGGCTCACCACCGTCCTGCGCTCCTGGCCGATCCAGGTCCTCTGCGGCGGCCTCGCCGTCTTCCTGCTCGGGGTCGGCGTCTACTCCGGCATCCACGGCACCGAAGCGCCCGACCGCAACTTCGCGATCACCTTCTTCTTCGTCACCGCCTGGATCGGCTTTCCGTTCGTCTCGGCGCTCTTCGGCAACGTCTTCCCGGCGTTCAACCCGTGGCGGGCGATCGCCCGCGTAGGCGGCGGCGCCTACGGCCTGGTCGCCCGACGCCCGCTGCGCCACCTCGCCTACCCGGAGCGCCTCGGGCGCTGGCCCGCCGCCGTCGGCCTGCTTGGCTTCGTCTGGCTGGAGGTCGTCTACGGCTCGAGCGGCGGCGTCGCCGTCGGCCTCGAACCGCACGCAGCGGGCGTCGCCGCCTGCGTCTACACCGGCTACACGCTGGCGATGATGGCCCTCTTCGGCTGTGAGGCCTGGTGCGCGCGGGGCGAGATCTTCTCCGTCTACTTCGGGATGTTCTCCCAGCTCGCGCCGTTCGGGGTCAAGGACGGCCGCATCGGCCGCCGCCGCCCCCTCGCCGCCGCCACCCGCTGGGCGACGAGCGTCCGCGGCTCGACCGCCGTGGTGATCGCCTCGATCGCCACGACCAGCTTCGACGGGGCGGAGGACGGCGCCTACAAACCGGCGCTCGAACACGTCGAGAAGTGGATCACCGAAGTCGGTGTGGGACCGTTGGCGACGATCCGCATCGCCGACACCATCTTCATGGCGGGCACCGTCGCCGGCGTCGCGATCGTCTATCTCCTCGGCGTCAAGGGCATGGAGTCGGTCCCCGGCGCCCCGCCCTTCCGCCAACTGGTGCGCGGCTTCGCCCATTCCCTGATCCCGATCGCGCTCGCCTACCTCGTCGCCCACTACTTCAGCCTCTTCGTCTACCAGGAGCAGGCCCAGTTCACCTACCTCTTCTCCGACCCCCTGGGCACCTCGACCACCGACCTTTTCGGCACCGCCGAATACGGCATCGACTTCAGCGCGCTGAGCCCCAACGTCATCTGGTACGTCCAGGTGGCGGCGCTCCTCACCGGCCACGTCCTCGGCCTCACCCTGGCCCACGACAAAGCCCTGGTCTACTGGCGCGACTACCGCCGCGCCTCCCGCTCCCAGTACTGGATGCTCGCGGTGATGGTCGCCTTCACCTGCTTCGGCCTCTACCTCCTCTCGGTAGGAGCGAGCTGATGCTGGCCGCGATCGCCATCCCCTCCGCCCACCTCGGCCACTGGCTCTGGGTCTTCTACGTGATCCCGGTCCTGATCGTCGTCGCCGGGATCATCCGCTCGACCCGGGCGGAGAAGAAGCGCGAACGCGAGGAGGACGATCGTTCGAAGCCGATGCGCTGATCAGGCCCGGGATGCTAGGTATGGACCGATGAAGTTGACTTCTCATGCGCTGTTCGTCGCGGTCGTCGTGACGATGGCGCTCGTCCTCTGCGGATCCGCCGGCGCCGCGAACGTCATCGTCGGGCCGACCTTGGCCGGTACCTGGAGCAACAAGGAATGCGTGCTGATTTCCTGCACCGCCGTCAACAGCGAACTCGGCGAAGTCGGCAACACGACCTCCCCGATCAGCGGGACGATCGTGCGCTTCAGCGTCGTCGGCGGCGAAACCGCAGGCCAGTACCGCCTGCGCACCGCGAATCCGGTCAGCAGCTTCACCGTCGTGTTCGGCCGCTGGAGCGACCCCGTGGCGTCGGTTCCCTCGACCGGCATCCAGTCGTTCGGCACCTCCCTTCCGGTCGAAGCCGGGCAGACGATCGCCTTGACGATGAGCGACGGAGCCTCGCTCGGTCGTCGCGAAAACGTCGGACGCCTCCTCGAATGGGGCGGCGAAATTCCCGAAAAAGGGGAATCGCCACTGGTGGAAGTCTCACTGGAACTCGCGGGCTTCAATGCCGAAATCCAGCCCCCGCCGACCATCTCCTCGCTCGGCACGACCTCCGGCCCGGCCGGCGGCGGCACCTCGGTGACCATCACCGGGACCGACCTTCAGAACGTCTCGGCGGTCGACTTCGGCGCCACTCCCGCGGCAAGCTTCGAGTCCGAATCCGAAGGCCGGTTGACCGCCGTCTCCCCGCCGAGTGACGGCGCCGCATCGGTCCCCGTCTCGGTCACCACCGCGGCAGGCACGGCGACCGCGCCGCAGGCATTCAAGTACGAAGAGGCGCCGGCGCCGGCAGCGGCGCCGGCACCCACGCCGACACTCGCTGTGGTGACGCCGCCACCACCCCACTGCAAGGTGCCGAACCTGATCGGCAAGAAGCTTCGGGCGGCCAAGAAGGCCCTGGTGAACGCGAAGTGCATGCTCGGCTCGGTCAAGAAGCTCGCCGGCGCGACGCCGAAGTCCGGCAAGGTCTCCAAGCAGGGAGCCAAACCAGGGTCGCAGCTCGCGGTCGATGCGAAGGTCGCCGTGACCCTGAAGCCGCCGAAAACCGCGGCCCACAAGAAAGGCAGGAAACGGGCACGGGGTTAGATGTCGTGTGGGCTTCGGGGGGCTGGTCGGGGGTGCCGTCGCTCGCGGTTGGGCCCGGCCGTCCGCACCACTTCGGATTGCCGGCGGCTGTCCTGGGCGCCTCATGGGGGTCCTGGCAGGCTGTGACCCCCATGAGGCGCCCAGGACGTGAGGCTTTCGTGGGAGAGGCGGCGAGGGTTCGTCACGAAGTCC
>JBPYFM010000051.1:0-19461 GCA_051986435.1 Solirubrobacterales bacterium
CCTCCACCCCCCGACGCTCCAGCGCCCGGGCGACGATCAGCCGCTGGATCTCGCTCGTCCCCTCCCAGATCCGGTCGACCCGGAGCTCGCGGTTGAAGCGCTCGGCGACGTTGGAGCGCAGGTAGCCGCGGCCGCCGAACGCCTGCACGCAACGATCGGCGCAGCGCCAGGCCGCCTCGGAGACGAAGAGCTTCGCCATCGAGGCCTTCGCGTGGACCACCTTCGGGTCGGCGCCTTCGTCGGCCAGTCGCGCCACCTCCAGGGTCAACAGGCGCCCCGCCGCCGCGTCGGCCGCCGAGTCGGCGAGCGGAAAGCTCACCCCCTGATAATCGAGGATCCGGCTGCCGCCCTGCTCGCGCTCCGCCGCCCACCCGACCGTCTCGTCGAGCAGGCGCCACATCGCCCCGATCCCGTGCGCGGCGATGCCGAGCCGCTCCTCGGTGAACCACTCGCGCTGCAGGTCGTCGCCGCCGCCCACGCCCCCCACCACCGCGTCCGCGCCGAGCTCGACCCGGTCGAAGCGCAAGGTCGGATGCCCGTCCGGATAGCTGTGGGTGAAGCGGGGGTTCTCGACGATCTCGACCCCTGGCGCGTCGACGTCGACCAGGAAGAGGGTGGGGAGGCGCGCGTCGCCGTCGGCCACGTTGGCCATCACGATGATCACCGCGGCGACGTCGCCGGAGGTGACGAACCACTTCTCGCCGCTGAGGCGGTAGCCGCCGTTGCCGTCGGGCTCGGCGACCGCGGCAATCCGCGAGGGGTCGGAGCCGGCCTCGGCCTCGGTCACCGCGTAGGCATCGCGGAGCTCGCCGCGCAGGGCGGGGCGGAGGTACCGGTCGATCTGCGCGGGCGAGGCGTGCGCCCAGACGTTGTACGCGTTCGGCACGTGCCAGTGGATCGCGTTCGTGCTCCGTCCGAACTGCTCGGCGACGAGCGCCCACTGGAGGCGCGTCCAGCCTTGGCCGCCGTGCTCGCGCGCGTGCAGGCCCCCGGTCAGGCCCGCCGCGAGCGCTTCGCGCCTGACCCGCTCGACCGCCTCGTCGGGGAGTTTTCCGTCCGCCATCTCGGCCTCGACCTCGAGCGGGATCAACACGCCCTCGGTGAACCGGCGGGCGCGCTGCTGGAGGTCCAGGGTGGCGTCGTCGAGGTGCTCCAGTGGCGTTTGGAGGCCCATCGGCGTCATTGACCGCGAAGGTATCATGCGATTAACTACAAGGTCAACAGGCCGCCTTTTTGGCTTGCCAGGCGGCCTCGAGCCAAGGAGGTCGCGCGTGGGAGCTGCCAACGGAGATGGGACGGGAGGGGTCGATCGCGGCCTCGGAGCCGCGGTGAGCGGGGCCGACCTGGAGGCGACGCTGCAGCCGCTGGAGCGGGCGACGATGCTGCCCAAGGCGGCCTTCCTCGACCCCGCGGTGCTCGACTGGGAGCTGGAGAGCATCTTCTCCGGGGGCTGGATCGTCGCCGCCCACGCCTCCGCCGTCGCCGAGCCCGGCGCCTACCTCGTCCGCGAGCTCGGCGGCCCCTCCTTCGTCGTCGTCGGCGGCGAGGACGGCACCCCGCGCGCCTTCCACAACGTCTGCCGCCACCGTGGCGCCCGCCTGGTCGAGGACGTGGAGGGCAAGGTCCGCCGCCGCATCCAGTGCCCCTACCACGCCTGGTCCTACGACCTCGCCGGCAACCTCCGCGCCGCCCCTCACATGGAAGGCGTCGAGGATTTCGACACCACCTCCTACGGCCTCGTCCCGATCCGCACCGCCGTGCTCGGCGGCCTCGTCCTGGTCGACCTCTCCGGCGAAGCCGGCCCGCCCGAGGACCACCTCGGCGAGCTCCTCGCGCACCTCGAGCACTACAGCGTCGGCGCCCTCGCCCGCGCCGGGGGCGTCGACTACGACGTGCGCGCCAACTGGAAGGGGATCGCCGAGAACTACAACGAGTGCCTGCACTGTCCCGGCGTCCACCCGGAGCTGAACGCGCTCAGCGACTACATGAGCGGCGAAGGCCTCTACGGCGCCGGCGCCTGGTGCGGCGGCTCGATGGTCCTGAACGATGGCGCCGAGACGATGGGCAAGGAGGGCGGCCACCTCGACCGCCCGCCGATCGCCTCGCTGGGCGAGGGCGACCTGCGCAACATCCTCTACTTCGCGCTGTTCCCGAACGCGCTGATCTCGCTCCACCCCGACTACGCGATGCTGCACACGCTCTGGCCGCGCGAGCCGGGCCGCACCGACGTCGTCTGCGAGTTCTTCTTCGAGCCCGCGACGATCGCGCGCCCCGACTTCGACCCCGGCGACGCGATCAGCTTCTGGGACCAGACGAACCGCCAGGACTGGCACGTCTGCGAACTGGCGCAGCTCGGCGTCGCCTCGCCGGCGTACTCGCCGGGCCGCTACTCGGCCGAGGAAGAGGACGTGCACGCCTTCGACGTGATGGTCGCCGCGCGTTACGCCGAGGGGCTGCGGGAGGTGGTCGCGTGAACCCCGTCGCCGAGAAGCTCGGCGAGCTCGGCCTGCCGGCGCCGCTGGCGGAGCTGGCGGGCCGGGACTGGGACGTCGTGGTCGTCGGCGGCGGCCACAACGGACTCACCGCGGCGGCCTACCTGGCGCGGGCCGGGCAGAACGTCCTGGTGCTGGAGCGTCGCGAGCGCCTCGGGGGCGCCTGCACGCTCGAGCGCCCGTTCGCCGACCAGCGCTACGTCGTCAGCCCCTGCGCCTACGTGGTCGGCCTGCTCGACGAGCTGGTGATGCGGGAGCTGGCGCTGCGCGAGCGCGGCCTGCGCTTCTTCGTCGCCGACCCGAACCTCTGGGTGCCCTTCGACGACGGCAGCTCCTTCGGCCAGTGGCTCGACGACGAGAAGACCCAGGCCGACCTGGAGCGGATGGGCCTCGCGAGGAAGGACATCGACGGCTACTGGGCCTACGAGCACCTCTTCGACCAGGTGCGGCGCAAGCTGCGCACCGGGCCGCGCGATACCTGGGTCGGCGACAGCCCCTCGCGGCTCGAGATCGAAGCGCTGCTCGGCCACTCGCAGGAGATGATCGACCTCTGCTTCACGGCCTCGATCGCGGAGGTCCTCGATGAGCACATCGAGGACCAGCGGCTCAAGGACGCGCTCTTCGGCCAGGGCGTGATCGGCACCTGGGGCGGGCCGCACGAGCCCGGCACCGCCTCGATCAAACTGATGCACTACCAGGGGGACTTCGAGGGGCGGGGCCCGGTATGGGGCTACGTCGAGGGCGGGATGGGGATGGTCAGCTTCGCGATCGCCGACGCCGCCCAGGAGGCCGGCGCGACCCTCGCCTGCGGCGTCCCGGTCGGGCGGATCATCCCCGGCGAGGGGATCGAGACCGAGGACGGCACGCTGATCCGCGCCGCCGCCGTCGTCTGCAACGCCGATCCGAAGGTGGCGCTTCGCCTGCTCGGCGACGCCGAGATCCCGGCCGACTTCCGCGCCCGCCTCGAGGCCTGGAAGGTCCGCAGCCCGGTGGTGAAGTTCAACGCCTCGCTCTCGCGCCTGCCGAGCTGGACCGCGGCGCCGGGGGAGACCTGGCCGGCCCAGGCGACGATCGACCTCACCGGCGGCGTCGACGCCGCCCAGAAGGCGTTCGAAGCCTGCGACGCCGGCGAGCCCGCCGTCGGGCTCGGCGAGATCTACATCCAGACCGGCCACGACCCGACCCCGGCGCCGCCCGACCGCCACCTGATGAGCGTTTTCGGCCAGTACGCCCCCTACGACATCGCCGACGGCGACTGGGACACCCGCCGCAAGGACGTCGAGAAGCAGTTCGTCGACCTGATCTCCCGCTACGCGCCCGACTTCGGCGACTGCCTGGAGGAGTGCGAAGTCCTCGGCCCGCCGGACATCGAGAAGCGCATCGGCCTCACCGGCGGCAACATCTTCCAGGGCGAGGTCACCCCCGACCAGATGTGGGAGGGCCGCCTCCCGTCCCGCACCCCGATCCCGGGCGTCTACCTCTGCGGCGCCGCCACCCACCCGGCGGGCTCCGTGATCGCCTTAAACGGCCGCAACGCCGCCAAGGCCCTCCTCGCGGATCAGGCCGCCGTCGCATAACGCGGATTCATCCCAACTCCCGGGGGGAGAGAACAAGGTGCGTTCGTACTTAGCTCGTCATGCCGGACAAAGTACGAACGCACCGCGAGCGGGCGCTGGCGGAGCTGGCGCGGAGGCAGCATGGGGTGGTTTCGGCGCGCCAGTTGAGGGAGCTTGGGTACTCGACGTCCACGGTCTCGGACGCCGCGCGGCGGGGTCGGCTGCATCCGATCCACCGTGGTGTCTACGCCGTCGGGCACGCGGCGCTCACCTGGGAGGGCTACTGCCTGGCTGCGGTACTGGCGCGTCCGGGATCCGTCGCCAGCCACAAGACGGGGGCCTGGATCCACGGCCTGCTTCGCTATCGGCCCGGGACCTTCCATCTGACGGCGCCGACGAGGCAGAGGGCGAAGCGTGACTTCACCGTCCACTTCGCCCGCCTCGCTCCCGAAGATCAGGACGTCGTCGACGGGATCCCGGTGACCTCGGTGGCGCGCACCTTCCTCGACCTCGCGCCGACCGAATCGACCGGGCGGCTCCACCGGATGATGGACCGGGCCGAAGACCGCAAGACCTTCGACCTCCGGCGCTTCGATCGCCTCCTCGCGCGGACGGGCGGACACCGGGGCCGGGTCAAGCTCCGTCATGCGCTCGACACCTTCAAGCCGGAGCAGGTCGTCCTGCGCTCCGACCTCGAGCGGCGCTTCCGCCGGCTCGTTCTCGCCGCCGGCTTGCCGACCCCGCAGACCAACGTCGTGGTCGAGGGCTATGAGCTCGACGCCTACTGGGAGGCCGAGGGGTTCGCGGTCGAACTCGACAGCTACGCGACGCACGGCTCCCCGCGCTCCTTCGAGGCCGACCGGCAACGGGAAGACGACCTGCTCCTCGCCGGGATCGAGACGATCCGCGTCACCGAACGACGCCTGCTCAGCGAGCCGCAGAAGACGATCGCGCGCGTCGCCGCCCACCTCGAACGTCGTCGCCGCACGATCGGGCCGCGCCGCTCGGTCGCGTAAGGTCGCGCCATGGCCGACCGGGAGAGCGCGCGCGAGCGGATCCTCGAGGCGGCCTGCGACCTGATCGCCGCGGAGGGGATCGACGACGTCCGCATCGCCCGCGTGGCGATGCGGGCCGGCGCCTCCACCGCGCTCGTCCACCACTACTTCTCGACCCGTGAGGAGCTGCTCGAGCAGGCCCTCCTCCACTCCTTCGAGAAGGTCGGCGAGGAGCGCTTCGCCGCGACCGGCGGCGAGGCCCCGAACGCGACCGCCGCGCTCGCCGAGGCGATCGAGGAGTGCCTGCCGAGCCCCGGCCCGATGGAGCGCGACTGGGTTCTCTGGGTCGAGCTCTGGCTGCGCGCCGCCCGCGAGCCGGATCTCCGCCCCTTCGCCGCCAGCCTCTACGCCCGCTACCACGATTGGCTCGAAGAGGTCCTCAAGCGCGGCGTCGACGCCGGCGAGTTCACCGCCGCCGACGACCTCGGCGCGCTCACCGACCGCACGATGGCCCTGCTGGACGGCCTCGGCCTCCGCGCTCTCCTGCACGACCCGACGATCGACATCGACGCCGCCCGCACCCAGGTCGCCGAGTTCCTCGCCCCGCAGCTCGGCATCGACCCGAGCGCACTCCTCACCCAGCCCGCCTGACCCTTCGCGGCGCGCCGGCACCCCCGCCGTCGCCGCCCGGCGCGCCCTAACCGCTTGCGCCGAACGTCACGACGCGGTAATTTGAATCGGCGTTCAGGGAATCCCGGCACCCCAGGAGGAGGAGCAGGGAACGTGAGTCCGCGCCCCAGCATCGATCACATCCGCCGCCCGCAGATCCTCGCGGCCGCGGCCGAGGTGATCGCGGAGCGGGGGGTGGCGGGGACGCGGATCGCCGACGTGGCCGAGCGCTGCGGGGTGAGCCCGCCGGCCCTCCTCTACTGGTTCGACTCCAAGGAGCAGCTGCTGGCCGAGGCGCTGACCGCGGATGACGACCGCTTCTACGAGGAACTGGCGGCGCGCGTCGACGGGACGGCGGCGCCGGGCGAGCGGATGGTCGCCCTGATCGAGGCGGCAACCGAGAACGCCGAGGACTTCGCGCTGTGGATGGAGCTCTGGACCTGGGCGCTCCGCGACGCCGACCTGCGCGCCGCCCGCGAGCGCTTCGACTCCCGCTGGCGCGCCGCGATCGAGGCGATCGTCGTCGACGGCGTCGCCGCGGGGGAATTCGGCGCCACCGACCCGCCGCTGGCGGCACTCGCGATCGCGGCGCTGATCGACGGGCTCTCGGCCCAGGCGGCGCTCGGCGACCCGGAGGTGTCGAACCCGCGCCTCACCGAGACGGTCCTGGCGAGTGCCGAGCAGCTTCTGGGAGCGGCGTTACCCGCCGGAGCAGGGGGGCGGGCATCGCCTTGAGCCACCCCAGGGAGGGCCCGGACCTCGGGCTGTGGGGGGCGACGACGCGCCGTCGCTTCCTGCAGCGCGCCGGGCTCGCGGCCCTCGCCCTGGGCGCCGGCTCGGCACTGGCCGGCTGCTCCGACACCACGGTCCCCGGCGGCCAGGACCCGCACCTCGCCCCCGGCGGCCTGCCGCTCGCGCGCCCCGACCACCCGGTCACGCTCCCGATCTACCCGGACAACCCGCGCATCCCGTCCGGCCTCGAGCCCGAGTCGGGCCCCCTGCAGCTCTTCAATTGGGCCGAATACGTCAACGAGGCGGTGCTCAAGTCCTTCGAAAAGCGCTACGGGGTCGAAGTGCAGTTGAGCACCTTCTCGACCCTCGACGAAGCCGTCGCCAAGCTCACCGCCGGGGCGGTCGGCTACGACGTCTTCGTCCCCACCCAGCCGGAGATCTCGCTGCTGGTCGCCGGCAAGCTGATCCAGCCGCTCAACCGGAGCTATATCCCGAACCTGCGCAAGAACGTCTGGAAGATGCTGCAGGACCCCTGGTACGACCAGGGCTCGCGGTACACGGTCCCCTACACGGTCTTCTCCACCGGGATCGCCTGGCGCAACGACTTCCTCCCCGACTACGACCCGACGAAGTTCGCCAACCCCTACGAGAGCTTCTGGCAGATGGGGGACATCTCGGGCCGGGTGGGGATGCTCGACGACCAGCGCGAAGGCCTCGCCTTCGGCCTCCTGCGCGATGGGATCACCGACGTCAACACCGGCCGCAAGGACCAGGTCGAAGGCTCTCGGAAGGCGATCCAGGAACTGATCGACCTCGTCAACCTCCGCTTCTACACCAACGAGTACCAGCACCTCGCCGACGGCTCGATCTGGCTGCACCAGGCCTGGGGCGGGGACATGACCGCGATCGGCTACTACCTGCCGAAGGGCACCCCGGTCACCTCGATCAGCTACTGGTGGCCGCAGGACGGCCGCGGCCTGATGGGCAACGACACGATGACCGTCCTCAGGGCGGCCCCGCACCCGGTCCTCGCCCACCTCTTCCTCGACCACATCCTCGACGTCGAAACGGCGTTCCTGAACATGGAATTCACCGGCTACCAGCAGCCGCTGGTGGAAATGACGCCGAAGGCGGTGGTGGAAGCGGAACTGGTGCCGGAGAACCTGCTCTCGGCGATCGTCCGCGAGGAGCAGTTCTCGAAGGGCTTCCTGCAAGGCCCGCTCTCCGCCGAAGGGATGGGGATCTGGGAAACCGCCTGGTCGGAAGTGAAGGCGACGTGAGGCGCCCGCGATGAGGAGCGAAGGCTCGATCTGGCGCAGCCTCTCGATCCCCGGGGTGGTCTGGCTCGTCCTGTTCGTGGTCGTCCCCGCCTACGCGGTGGTCGCCGTCGCGATGGGGCAGATCGACCCGCTGCTGCAGCCGGTCCCGCAGTGGAACCCCTTCAACTGGAACGTCGGCTTCGTCAAGGAGGCCTTCACCAGCGTCGTCCCGGGCGGGACCTACTGGCCGGCGACCCGCAACACGATCGCCTTCGTCGCCGTGACCGTCTTCCTCTGCTTTGCGATCGGCTACCCGGTCGCCTACTACGTCGCCCGCAAGGCGGGCCGCAGCAAGGGGCTCCTGCTGCTGCTCATCTTCCTGCCCTTCTGGGTCAGCTACCTGATGCGGATGCTCGCCTGGATCGGCCTGCTCGCCCCGGACGGCTACGTCAACGAGGTGCTCGGCTGGTTCGGCGTCGGCCAAACCGAATGGCTCTCCGGCAACCCGTACTCGGTGATCGCGGCGCTCACCTACGGCTACATCCCGTACTTCATCCTGCCCGTCTACGCGGGTCTCGACCGCATCGACCAGCGCCTGCTCGAGGCCTCCCGGGACCTCGGCGCCTCGCCGATCAAAAGCTTCCTCCGCGTCACCCTGCCGCTGAGCTGGCCGAGCATCCTCGCCGGCTCGGTGCTGATCGTCCTGCCGATGTTCGGCGACTACTACACCAACGACCTGATCTCCGGCTCGCCCCATACCAACATGCTCGGCAACAGCGTCAACCTGTTGGTCCAGGGCGGCTCGCAGAAGAACCTCGGCGCGGCGCTGGTGCTGGTGCTGATGACGATCCTCGCCGTGGGGATGCTCTATTACCTCTGGGAGACGAGACGCCAGCAGGAGAAGCTGGCGTCATGAGGGGTCGGGGGAGATCCGCGTGAGCGTCACCGCCGCCCCCGAGCCCGCCCCGACCGCGCCCACCCCCGCGCCGCGCCCGCCGATCCGCCCGACCCGCGTCCCCGGCTGGCTCAACAATCCTTGGGGACGGCCGCGCTTCCTCCGCCTCACCACCTGGGTCTACATCGCCTGGTCGCTGCTCCCGGTCCTCGCCGCCGTCGTCTTCTCCTTCAACGACGGTCGCTCGCGCAGCGTCTGGCAGGGCTTCTCGACCCGCTGGTGGTGGGGCGACCCGAACCTCTCCGTCTTCCACGACCCGATCTACACCAACGCCCTCGTCCACAGCCTCGCGCTGGCGGCGCTCGACATGCTGATCGCGACGCCGCTCGGGTTCCTGCTGGCGATCGGCCTCTCGCGCTGGCGCGGGCGCGGCTCGGGCACCGCGAACTTCCTGATGCTGGTGCCGTTGACGACGCCGGAGCTGGCGATGGCGGTCTCGCTCCTCCTCGTCTTCACCCAGGTGTCGATCGTCCCCTTCAGCGCGATCGCCCTCGGCACCGGCGCGCAGGTGATCGGCCAGGTGACGTTCTCGGTGTCCTACGTGGTGGTGATCGTGCGCAGCCGGCTCGCCTCGCTGGGCCCCGAATACGAGGAGGCGGCGCGCGACCTCGGCGCCAACGCCCGCCAGTCGCTGCAGCACGTGCTCCTGCCGCTGCTCTTGCCCGCGCTCTTCGCCTCGACCCTGATCGTCTTCGCGCTCTCGATCGACGACTTCGTCGTCACCCAGTACATGTCGGCGGGCGGCGAAACGGTGACGATCCCGATGCTCCTCTACGCCAACGCCCGCGGCGCGGCGACGACGCCGGCGCTGAACGCGGTGGCGACGATCATGGTGGTGGTGACGCTGGTCGGGGTCGGCGGCGCCTACCTGGTGCTGCGCTGGTTCGGGCACCGCAGCGGCGAAGCCCAGGGGGAGAGCGCGGGCCAGATGGGGATGGACCTGACCGGGATGGAATAGGAGGGTGCGACCGATGGGACGGGTGGAACCGATGGAGGTGACGGCGGCGGCGGGGACGGCTCCCGCGATCGGCGGCCACGCGGGTGGGGAGGTGGAGCTGGAAGCGCTGGAGAAGCGCTTCGAGGACGTCGTCGCGGTCGACTCGATCGACCTCGACGTCGCGGCGGGCGAGTTCTTCTCGCTGCTTGGCCCCTCGGGGTGTGGCAAGACGACGACGCTGCGGCTGATCGCGGGCTTCGAGCGGCCGACCTCGGGCGACGTTCGCCTCGACGGGGAGAGCCTCGCGGCGGTGCCGCCGGACCGTCGCAACGTCAACACCGTGTTCCAGAACTACGCCCTCTTCCCGCACCTGAACGTGCTCGACAACGTCGCCTTCGGCATGCGCTACCAGAAGCTGGGGCGCAAGGAGCGCGACCGGCGGGCGCGCGAGGCGCTCGAGCTGGTCGAGCTCGGCGATTACGCGAAGCGCCGCCCGCACCAGCTCTCCGGCGGCCAGCAGCAGCGCGTCGCGCTCGCCCGCGCGCTCGTCCTGCGCCCCGCCGTGCTCCTGCTCGACGAGCCGCTCGGCGCGCTCGACGCGAAGATCCGGCGCGCGTTGCGGATCGAGTTGAAAGCGCTGCAGGAGGAGGTCGGGACGACGTTCATCTTCGTCACCCACGACCAGGAGGAGGCGCTCACCATGAGCGACCGGATCGCGGTCATGCACGACGGCCGGGTCGACCAGGTGGGCACGCCGCGGGAGATCTACGAGGGCCCGGCGACCCTCTTCGTCGCCGACTTCCTCGGCGTCGCCAACGTGATGGAGGTCGAGGTGGTCGGCCGCGACAGCCGCGGCTGCCGGCTGCGGGTGGGGACGCGCGAGCTGTGGTCGGAATGCGGCGACATCGGCCGCACGGGGGCGGCCTCGGCGGTGGTGCGCCCGGAGCGCCTCCACGTGACGCCCGGGGCCGGCGCGGGGGAGAACTGCCTGCCGGGGATGATCGACCGGACGATCTTCGTCGGCTCCAACCTGCAGGTGATGGTGCGGCTCGCCAACGGCGACCTGCTGCAGGCGAGCGTGCCGAACGACGGGGTCGACCTCGACTCGCACGAGCAGGGCAGCCCGGTCTCGGTCCACGTGCCGCCCGACGCCTTGCGCGTGCTGGCGCCGAGCGGCGTGACGCCCGCTACGTGAGCTGCCGCCGGAAGCTCTCTTTCAGCGAGTGCTCGTCGCGGTCGCCGGGCACCGTCTTTTCCAGGCGCACGTTCGCTCGGCGGCCGTCGAGGTGGAGCGTCGCGACCTGGTTGTCGAAGTAGGGGCCGTCGAGCAGGCGGTAGAGCCAGGTGTACTCCTCGAAGTCGGCGACCTCGCCGCGCGGCTCGCTCGCCCCGCGCCGCGCCTCGATCTTGGCCCGGGCCTCCGGGCTGCCCTCGTCGACGTAGACCTGGTCGCCGACCAGGAACAGGGCGTCGGGGCGCCTCCGGTCGCCGCGCGCGACCTCTTGGGCGAGGACCCAGAGCGCGTCGACCTCGTACCCGCGTCCGTCCTCGTCCTTGGACTCGGTGAAGGGCGCCTCGCGGGGGACGGCGACGCGGCAGGAGCCGAAGGCGATGTCGAAGGGGCCGTCGGCGCCGAGCGTGCGCGGCGAGGGCGGCGAGGGCGGCGAGGGCGGCGGGCGGCCAGCGCACCTCGCCGTCGAGCCGCACGTCATAAGGGTGCTCGGCGGCGGGCTCCAGCCCTTCGACGCGGACCAGCGCGTATTGGTGCCCCTCGACCCCGAAGGTCGGCTCGACCGCGCCGAGCACCGCGACCTCGTACGGCTCGTCGGTCTCCACCCAGATCGTCGCCTCGGTCTCGGAGACGCAGCGGAGCAGGGGCCCGAGGACGAGGTCGGCCATCCCTCGCCGTTCCCCGCGCCGACAGGGATCAAACCGGCGATCGGAACGTGGCATCCGGCGGTGCAAACGTTCGCCCGACATGCCGAATCGATAGGTTTCAGATACAACCAAAACCGTGGGGCGGGGTGCGCCGCCTGCGGCTTGAAAGGCGTTTTTGTCGCGATTCAGGACTTCGGAAAGGTGAATCGGTGAAAGAAAAAGACCTGGGACTCAAATTCTGGGCAGCAGTTGCGGTCAGCGCGGTCGGCATGGGCGTCGCCATCGCCTTCGTCGCCGGGTTCTTCCTCGGGCACTTCACCGGGCACCACTCCACGACGACCGTCGCGGCCGGCCAGGCCAGCGCGGGCGAAGAATCGGCGCCGGAATCGGGTGAAGGCGAAAACGTCACCGCCTCCAACGGCATCACGCTGGCGCCCGAGTTCACCAGCGACGAACTCTCCGAACACGCCGGCGACAACTGGATCACCAACGGCGGCGGCACGACCAACGACCGCTTCTCGACGCTCGACGAAATCAACACCGAAAACGTCTCCGAACTCAAGGGCGACTACCTCACCAAGATCGGCAAAGAGGCGACCGCCCCCAAGTACTCCGCCGAGGGCCAGGCGCTCGAGTACGAAGGCACGATCTACATCTCCGACGGCGGCGACAACGTCTACGCGATCGACGCCTCCAGCGGCGAAGTCATCTGGACCTACGAACCGCACCTGCCGCCCGACCCGCTCGGCGAAGTCGTCTGCTGCGGTTGGGACAACCGCGGCGTCGCCCTCGGTGAGGGCATGGTCTTCATCTCCCAGCTGAACGGCGATCAGGTCGCGCTCGACCAGGAAACCGGCAAGGTGAAATGGTCGACTCCGGTCGTCAAACCGAAGTCCGGCTACTCGATCACCAGCGCGCCGCTCTACTACAACGGCACGCTCTACGTCGGCGGCTCCGGCGGCGAGTACGGCATCCGCGGCCGCCTGACGGCGCTCGACGCGGAAACCGGCGAAATCAAATGGCGCTCGTACACGGTCCCGGGCCCGGGCGAACCCGAACACGAATCGTGGCCGTCCAACACCGACGCCTGGAAGCACGGCGGCGCCGGCCTCTGGAACACGCCGACCGTCGATCCGAAGACCGAAACCCTCTTCTTCTCGACCTCGAACGCGGCGCCGGACTGGAACGGCTCCGAACGGGCGGGCGATAACAAATGGACCGCCTCCATCGTCGCCGTCGACGCGAAGACCGGCAAGATCAAATGGGGCTACCAGCAGGTCCACCACGACCTCTGGGATTACGACAGCCCGAGCCCGACCGTGCTGATGGACGGCGAAATGAACGGCGAAGAAGTGGAAGCGGTCGGCGAGCCCTCGAAGACCGGCTGGGTCTACCTGCTCGACCGCAACACCGGCAAGCCGATCTACCCGATCCCCGAGGTGAAGGTCCCGCAGGACCCGACGAACAAAACCTCGCCGACCCAGCCGGAGCCGACGATGGAACCGTTCAGCCCGATCGAAACCAGCCAGGAATCGGTCGAAAAGGTCGAAGAAGCGATGGCCGGGGAACCGAAACATCCGAAAGTCGTCGGCACCAAGATCTTCCAGCCGATGTCGACCGATCCGAGCACGATCAACCTGACGCCGAACGCGGCGGTGGGCGGCGACAACTGGCCGCCGTCCTCCTATGACCCGGAAAAGAACATGTACTTCGTGACCTCGACCGAAGGCGCTCTCGGCGTCGTCGCCGAACCGGGTCACACGCAGTACAAAGAAGGCCAGACGTTCACCGGCGGGGAATTCGGACCGACCACGGGCTTCTCCGCGCCGGGCTTCCTGACCGCCTACGACATGTCGACCGGCAAGATCGCCTGGCAGGACAAATTCCCCGAATCTCCCTACTCGGGTGCCGTCACCACCGCCGGCGGGATTGTCTTCGTCGGCCAGAACAACGGCGAAGTCCAGGCGTTCGACGTCGAAAATGGAAAGCAGCTGTGGAGCTTCCAGACCGGGGCCGGCGCCAACACCACCGTGACCCCGTTCGAAGTCGACGGCGAAGAGAAAATCGCGATCTACGCGGGCGGCAACTCGCTGGCGGCGACGCCGCACGGCGAAAACTTCTGGGTCTTCTCGCTGAAGGGCACGATGGGCCCGGAGAAAGGCACTGAAGAGGAAGGCGAAGGCACGGCCCACGCCGGCGAGGAAGAAGGCAAAGCCGAAAACGAAGGCGAAACGCCGACCGAAGAACAGCGTGAAGAAGGTGAAGCCGGCAAAGAAGGCGGCGAAACCGCCGAAGCCGGCGCTCCGAACGCCGAAGCCGGCAAAGAAGTGTTCGCCGAAAACTGCTCGGTCTGCCACGGCGCGACCGGCCATGGCGGCAACGGCGGTCCTGACCTGACGACGATGCCGAAAGCCAAAGAACAGGCAGGCGCCGAAGAACAGGTGACCAACGGCGGTGGCGGCATGCCGCCGTTCAAAGGCACGCTGAGCGAAGAAGAAATCAAGAACGTCGCCGCCTACGTCGTCGAAGACATCGTCGGCGGCAAATAGGAGAAGCGGGGAAGGGGGCGATGAAGACGAAGCTCAGGTTCATCGCGCCCCTTCTCGTTCTCGGCGCCCTCTTCGTCACCGGGTGCGGCGGCGGGTCGACGACCTCGGGCGGCGGCGGCGGGGACTTCGTCTCCGGCGCCGAAGCGGCCTGCACCAAGGCCAACAAGCAGATCGCGGCGCTGGGCACGCCGTCGCAGGAAGAAGTCGCCGAATACATCGCGGAAACGGAAGCGGTGATCGAAACGCTGCAGAAGGAAGTCGCGGCGCTCGACGCCTCGGGCGCGGCCGAATCCGCCTACGCCGAAGGCCTGGCGAAGGCGGTGCCGATCCTGACCAAGATGTCGAACGCGGCGCGCAACGAAAACCTCGATGCGGTGCGCGAACTCTCCTCGGGCCTGGTGGAAATCCGCCTCGGTGAACTCGCCGAAGCGGCAAAACTGAAGAGCTGCGCGGAAGTCCCGGTGAGTGAATCGTGAGGCGGCTGAAGCTGATCCTCGTCCTCGCCGGCGCCATCGCGGTGCTCGCCTGCGTGGGGGTCGCGTGGGCGACCACCGGCGCGACGACCGGTTATCCGCAGCCGAAGGTTGTCGTCCCCGCCGCGAAGCAGGCGCCGTTCGAAAACAGGTATGTCCTCACCGCGGTGGGCAGCGGCGCCAGCATCCGCAGCGGCGAGATGAAGTTCGAATTCGAGGAGGGCTCCTCGCCGCAGTTCCTGGTCGGGATCTCGCAGTTCTACTCCTACGGCCCGACCGGTGAAATCGAAACCGGCCTCTTCACCTTCTATCCGCCGAAGGAACTGCCGAACGGCAAAGGCCTCGGCTTCACCGCGCTGAAAGTCGGCGCCTCGGCCCAGTACGGGCAGGTGACCCCGGACGGCGAACTGCAGCTGTTCACCCCCGAAGGCGAACGGGTCAAAGGCCGGCTGCGGCTGCACGGCGGCGGCCCCTGGCCGGTGGAATTCAAAGTCCTGGGCGAGGAAGCGCGCTACACCGCGAGCCCGCCGGCGGCCAGGCAGATCCACGAAGCCGAACCGAACACGCCGGGCTGGGGCGGCGAAGCCTCCGAATACCTGGGCGAATACGAACTCGTCAACGCCGGCAACGACCCGACCGCCAAAGCCGGCACCCTCGGCCCGGTGATCGGCGTCGCCCAGGGTCTCGGCGTCAAGGGCGCCGTGGTCAGCGGCGGCTCGATGACGGTCGAAGGCGACCCGGCCGTGGCGACCGTCGAACTCGAGACCGGCGGCACCACCCGCACCTTCACCCTCACCGACCTCGCCTGGCAGGGCGACCAGCGCGTCGCCCAGGTTCACGCCGAAGGCCCCGAAAGCCCGCCCGTCGGCCGCTTCGAAGGCACCGGCGGCCAGGGCGAAGTCAAAGGCGACCTGGTCGCCGGTCACTCGGTCTACAAGGTCCAGTTCCAGCTCAAAGGCTGAGCCGGAAGGCGCCCCGGCCTGCGCCGGTCAGGCGTCGCGGCGCCAGGCACGCCAGTAGGCGCGCATGCGGCGGGCGAAGGCCTTCGGCTTCTCGGCGTAGATGCGCTCGCCGGCGGCGATCGCTTTGGCGAGGAGGTCCGCCTGGCGTTCCTCGAGCAGCGTCCGCAGCGCTTCGCGGTCGGCCCCGTCGACCTCGGCGCGCCCGGCCAGGTCGACGCACAAGACCGCGAGGTCGTGGTGGTCGCCGAGCCGCTCGGTGAAGTCGTGGACCTGTTCGGCGGTCGGTTCGAGCACCGGCCGCCACGCGTCGCGCAGCAGGCGCAGCTGGTACCAGAGGTCCTTGCCGCGTTTGCGCAGCTCGTGGACGGCCTCGAAGGAGGGTGGGTCGCCGAGGGCCGCGAACGCCTCGCGGCCGTCGCGGTAGGCGGTGTCGAGGCCGGGGGCCAGGAGCTTCCAGCCGTCGGCGCCGAGCTTCCACTCCGGCGCCCGGGCGGCTACGGCCTCGATCGCCTCGATCGCGTCGGCGGTGCCGCCGCTCTCGCCGCCGACGATCCGGTCGCGGTCGGCGACCAGCGCCTCGCGCCACTGCGCCGCCGCAGCCGGAACGTCGTTGTCGGCGTCGACCAGGGCATCGAGAGTCGCGAGCTTCACCTCCGCATCGCGGCTTGCCGAGAGCGTGCGGGCGGCGTCGCGGAGCGCCTGGTTCTCGCGCTTGAAGGTCGTCCCGCCGAGGTGCTCGCGGACCAGGCGCAGCGCCGCACGGGCCTTCTTCAGGTCTTTGCGCGCGCCGTGGATCGCTTCGCCGAGCGCGTCGCCCTCGTCGGCCTCGCGCAGCCGCTCGGCGGCCTTCTCGAGGCGGCCGACGATCGCCCGGCGCACCTCGGCGCCCGCGTCCTCGTCGCCGTGTAGGCGGTAGGCGTGGCTCGGGCCGGCTTCGCCCCGAGTCTCGGGTCGGGTCGGCGTCGTGCTCTCCACGCCCGTATCCTCGCCGTTCCCAGGCAGCTTTGGAAGGCCCTGGGTCGCCAACGTCTGGTTGGCGTAGCGCGCGTCCCCGGTCAGCTCGGCGCCGAGCCAGGGCGGCGGGACGAAGCGGTCGGCCTGCTCGCGCGAGGCGAACTCGATCTCGGCGGTACGCAGACCGTCGAGCGCGCCGTCGTAGGCGTCGACCTCCGCCCGCAGGCCCTCGCCGAGCGGCACGTAGTGGCGCACCTTGCGCACCCGCCGGCCCGCGGTCAGCGGCCAGAGCGCCTCGAAGGCGCTCGGCTCGATCGGCAGCTCGACCTCCTCGCGCACCTCGCCGTGCCCGCCCTTCGCGGTCAGCAGCAGCTCGCCGTCGATCCGCCGCAGCCGCACCTCGCCCCGCTCGTCGAGCGCCAGGTAGCCCTGTTCGATCGTCGTCTCGGCGCTCTCCGCCCGCGGCATCTCCTCGACCAGGAACTTGCGCTCGATCTCGGCCACGAAGGGATCGTAGGGCCCGGGTCGAATGGGGCGCCCATGGAACGCGGAAACACGCTCGGCGTCGGCGACGTCCTGAACCGCGTATTCGAGCTCTACAGAGAACACTTCGGGGTGCTGATCCCGGCTGCGTTCTGGCTCTTCCTCCTGGTCTCGATCCTCAGCGGTATCGTCGGCCAGCACGACGTCGGTCTGCTCCTCCTCGTCGCCGTGGTCAGCTTCGCGGTTGCGATCCTTTACCAGGGGATGGTGGTCAGCCTCGTCCACGACGTCCAGGACGGGCGCCGCGACTCCTCGGTCGGCGAGCTCTTCAATTCGGTCGGCCCGGTCCTCGGCCCGCTGATCGGCGCCAGCCTCCTCTACGGCATCGGCGTCGGCATCGGCTTCTTCCTCCTCGTCGTCCCCGGGTGCATCCTGCTCACCATCTGGGCCGTCATCGCGCCCGCGATCGTGATCGAGAAACGCGATGTCATGGGAGCCTTCGGCCGCTCCCGTGAACTCGTCCGCGGCTTTGGCTGGCCGGTCTTCGGCGCCGTCGTCGTCGCCACCCTGATCACCGCGGTCGCCAGCTTCATCCTCACCGCCATCGCCGAGGCGATCGCCGGGGGCCCGATCCTCCGGATCGTCTTCGGCGCCCTCGCCGCGACCCTCACCGCCCCCGTCGGCGGCCTCGTCGCCGCGGTCCTCTACTACCGCCTGCTCGAGCTGAAGGGCGACTCCGGGCCTCCCCATCCGAACGATCAGGATGGGCAGGACGACTGGAACGAGCCTGTGCCGCCCCCGGACCCGCCGGAGGGCGGACCGGGGGCCACTGCCTGAGGCGGGGGCCCGGCCGGCATGGCCGGGCCGTCCGCGCCGCACCCACTTCGGCCCCGGCCGTCCACACCACTCCGCGGCGCCGGCGGCTGTCCTGGGCGCCTCATGGGGGTCCTGGCAGGCTGTGACCCCCATGAGGCGCCCAGGACGTGAGGGGTGCGGGGGAGATCCGGTACAGGGACGTGAGGCGGTCGGACTCACGTGATCGTGAGGTGCGGGAGAAGGCACACCTCCGGCCGACCGGGGGCCGTCAGGGGCCGATCGGTGACGAAGACGCCGGGAGCGTCACGCGCCCGGGCGCCTTCCGTCCCTTTCCGGGCCCGGATCGAGGGTCCCCCGGGATGCGGTCGTCCTAACCGACCTATAGCGCCGGTTAGGACGACCGCACCCCCGTGCGTGTTGTGCAACACGGGAGGAAGCGTGGAGATCCCACGCTCTTCGTGACGACGCCCCACCTCCGTCACGGATCGGTGACGGATCCGTCCCTCTCCCGCCACCCTCCCGCGAGTGTCCCTCCACACTCCCCTGAGACCCGGCCCTCTCGGCCACGGCCACAGCCTGCCCGGGCCGTGGCCGAGAGGGCCGCGTCCCTTTGCGCGTCGCTTACCGCCCCGGGCGCCAGCTTGCGAGGCCCGCGTCCCTTCCCCGGGCGCCAGCTTGACAGGGCCGGATCCCTTGTCGCTCCGTCCCTTTCCCTATCCCGAGAACCCTGCGATCAGCTCTGCCGTCTCGACCGGGTGGTCGAGCTGCGGGCAATTGGCCGGCACCGTCGATCTCGACCCACTCCGCCTGCGGATACTTGGTGCGGAAACGATCCTGCGGCGCCGGGCAGCCGCAGGATCGAGCCTTCGCTCCCCCAGACGAAGCGCACCGGGCAAGTGATCGGCTCGGGGTCGAGTGGCCGGCCTTCGCGGTGGGCGAACTCGATCAGGGGCTCGGAGTCGCAGGCTGCGGCGCCGCGGATCAGGTGGGCGACGAGGTCGGCGGAGAGGTGGTCGGCGTTGCTCCCGTAGGAGATGGTCGCGCGGGCGCGGCCGTCCGGCCTGGCCGCGAGGTCGTGCGCTCGTGGGGCCGCGTCGCGGACCATCGGTGCCATCGGGCGGAATTGGTCGTGGACCTGGGCGATCGTCGGGTCGTCCGGGATCCAGCCGCCGGCGGGGGCGAGTGCCACCACCGAGCGGGCGCGCCCGCTCGGCCGGGCGCAAACCTCACGCCGCCCCCGTGTTGATGGGCCGAAAAACCACGATATACGTGGTTTTTCGGCCCATCAACACGGTCAGTGCTCGAGGAGGCCGGCGACGGCCAGGGCTAGGCGCTCGCCGCGGCTCGTCAGCGCGTACTCGGCGTGGGGGGGACGGCCGGCGACCAGTCGCCGTTCGACGATCCCCGCCGCCTCGAGCTGCTCCAGCCGCTCCGAGAGCGTCGTCGGCGACACCCCCGGCAGCGACTGGCGGAACTCGTTGAAGCGGTGGGCGCCGCTGGACGCGGCATAGATCGTCGCCATCGTCCAGCGGCGCTCGAGGAGCCCCGCGGCGGCACGGAGCTCCTTCGGCACGGGTTGGCAGTGATTACACCGTGGCGACATCGGCGCCGGCCTCCGCGGGCTCGAGCGCCAGCCCGAGCACCTCGTCGATGCTCATCACCGGATGGAATGACATCTGCTCGCGCACCTCCTCGGGGACCTCGTCGAGGTCGCCGCGGTTGCGCTCGGGCAGGATCACCTCGGTCAGCCC
>JBPYFM010000052.1:0-2015 GCA_051986435.1 Solirubrobacterales bacterium
GCCAACTTCGCGCGCATCTGCATCGCCCGGGGCCGGGAGCAGCGGGTTCCGCTCGCTTCATGAAGCTCTACCCGGCGGTCGACATCCTCGCGGGCAAGGCCGTGCGTCTGGTCAAGGGCGACTTCGATGCGCAGACGGTCTACGACCTGGACCCTCTGGCGGCCGCCCGCCGCTGGACCGAGGAGGGAGCCGAATACCTGCACGTCGTCGACCTCGACGGGGCCAGGAGTGGTGAGCCGGTGAACCTCGCCCATCTGGAGCGGATCGCCGGCAGGCTGGAGGTGCCAGTGCAGTACGGCGGCGGGCTCCGCTCGCCGGAGTCGATCCGGGCCGCGCTCTCAGCCGGCGCTGCCCGCGTGATCCTTGGCACGGCGGCGCTGACGGACCAAGACCTGCTGACGGCGGCGCTCGAGCGCCACGGCCCCGAGCGGATCGTCGTCTCGGTCGACGCGCGCCGCGGCGAGGTGATGGTGGATGGGTGGACAAGCGCGTCCGACCGCCGGCTCGACCGGGTATTCGCGGAGCTGACCGGCAGGGGAGTGGGCGAGCTCATCTACACCAACGTGGATCGCGACGGGATGCTGGACGGCCCCAACCTCGAGGACCTCGCGCGGGTCGCCGAGGCCGCGGGGGCGCCGCTCGGGGAAGACCGGCGAGCATCCGACCGGCGGCTCGCAAGCCTCATCTACTCGGGTGGCGTAGGGACTCTCGAGCACCTCGAGCGGCTTGTGCACCTGCGCGCCGAGCGGCGCCTCGTGAGCCTCGAGGGCGTGATCGTCGGCAAGGCCCTCTACGAGGGCCGCTTTTCGGTCGCCGAGGCGCGGGCGAGCCTCGGGGGCTGACCGTTCTGGGAGGCAAGCTCGCGCGTTGTCGGCAAGCGGGTCTGCCTCGCCGGCCAGATCGCGACAGGAGGGGTCCAGTGCGAGCAGCTACGGTGGGCGGGTGCATTTCAAGCGCGTGATTCCCTGCTTGGACGTCGACGGCGGTCGCGTCGTCAAGGGCGTCGAATTCGTCGATATCCGCGACGCCGGCGACCCCGTCGAGCTGGCCGCCCACTATGACCGTGAGGGCGCCGACGAGCTCGTCTTCCTGGACATCACCGCCACCCACGAGCGCCGCGAGACGATCGCACAGCTCGCCCGTCGCACGGCGGACGAGGTGTTCGTCCCGTTCACGATCGGCGGGGGAATCCGCTCGGTGGGCGACGCCCAGGCGGTGCTCGACGCGGGCGCCGACAAGGTTTCGGTCAACTCCGCGGCGCTCCAGCGTCCGGAGCTCATAGACGAGCTCGCCGGCGTGTTCGGCGCCCAGTGCGTGGTCCTGGCCGTCGACGCCAAGTCGGTCGAGACGGTCGAGTATCACTGGGAGGCCTACCTCGCCGGCGGCCGTTCGGCCACGGGTCGCGATGTCCTCGCCTGGGTGCGCGAGGGGGTCGAGCGGGGTGCGGGAGAGATCCTCCTGACGAGCATGGACCGCGACGGCACCAGCCTGGGCTACGACCTGAAGCTGACCGAGACGGTGAGCGATGCGGTGGGAGTCCCGGTGATCGCCTCCGGCGGGGCCGGTGAGCTCGAGCATCTTGCGCAGGCGCTGCGCGGCGGCGCCGACGCCGCGCTGTGCGCGTCGATCTTCCACTACGGCCATCACACGATCGCCGAGGCCAAGGCGCACCTGGCGGAGTCCGGTATTGCCGTGCGAGCTGCTTGACGCCGTTCGCCACCAGCCCGGGGGAGAGGCGCTGCTCGCCGCTGCCGACGACGGCGTCTACCTAGTTGGCGGTGCGGTCCGCGATCTCCTCCGCGGCGAGCCGCCGTGCGAGCTCGATGTCCTGGTGGAAGGCGAGATCGGGCCGCTGCTGGAGCGGCTCGGCGGGGCGGCGGTCATCCATGATCGCTTCGGCACCGCCAGCGTCTCGCTCGCGGGGACGCGCATCGACGTCGCCCGAGCGCGCCGTGAGCGCTATCCGCATCCGGGCGCGCTGCCCGAGGTCGCGCCCGCGTCGGTTGCCGAAGATC
>JBPYFM010000053.1:0-2399 GCA_051986435.1 Solirubrobacterales bacterium
GTCTGCGGGGCGATCATCCCCTTCACGTCGCAGTACGCCGGATTGGCCGGCGTGGTGCCCGCTGAGGAGGCCGGCACCACGGTCGCCGACGCGATTGCCGTCGGGTGGTGCGGCAGCCCGGCGAGGGAGGTGAGCTGCGCGATCGAAGCGCACGTCTGCCTGGGCGGGATCTTCGGACTGTCCGGTGCGAGCTTCGCTGACGCCGCCACCAGCGGCCCAGTCTGCGCGCCGGCAACCCCGCCGCCGGCGGACCCCAGCACCGCGATCAGCACCACGGCGGCGCAGGAAACCGCCACCAAGGCGGCCCAGCCGCGCCGAGCACGAACGAGCTCCACCATCTTGTCCCTCCCTCGTCGACCGACAGGCGCGGGAAATCGTCCCGCTGGTGACAGGAGCCCGCAACCAACCGTGCACCCAGAGGCAACTCCGTCGCCGCTCAACCGACCGGATCTAGACTTCCCGCATGGCGACGCAGACTCAGGCGCGGCTCGACCCCGCGATCTTCCGCCTGCCCGTCGACCGGATCCGGCAGGGCTACTACTCGGACGCGTACTTCGTCTACACCAAGGAGTTGCTCGAGGCGGAGGGCCACCATCCCCATGTCACGATGCAGGTCTTCCAGAAGAAGGACTCGGTTCTCGGCGGCATCGACGAGGCGATCGCGGTCCTGAAGCTGTGCTCGGGGCGCCAGGGCGAGGGCGGCACTTGGATCAGCGGTTGGAACGACCTCGAGGTGCACGCGCTGAGAGAAGGCGACCAGATCGCCCCGCGGGAGACGGTGATGACGATCGAGGGCGACTACAGCGTGTTCGCCCACCTCGAGACGGTCTACCTCGGGACGATGGCCCGCCGCTCGCTGGTCATGAGCAACGTCCTCCAGGTCGTCGAGGCCGCGCGCGGCAAGCAGATCTTCTATTTCCCCGCCCGGCACGACCACTGGCTCGTCCAGACCGGCGACGGCTGGAGCGCTCATGTGGCCGGCGCGATCGGCGTCTCGACCGACGCCCAGGCGTCGTGGTGGGGCGGGCGCGGCATCGGCACTGTCCCGCACGCCCTGATCGCCGCCTACGGGGGCGACACCGTCAAGGCGGCAAAGATCTTCGCCGAGCGCTACCACAGCGAGATGAACATCACCGTCCTCGTCGACTTCGAGAACGACTCGGTCAGGACGGCGCTCGAGGTGGCCGACGCCCTCGGCCCGAAGCTGTGGGGCGTGCGCCTCGACACCAGCGAGGATCTGGTCGATCGCTCGTTGTGGACCGAGATGGGCGGCTTCAAGCCCATCGGCGTCAATCTCCGCCTGGTCGAGAAGGTGCGGACCGCCCTCGACGAGGCAGGCTACCCGTACGTCCACATCGTGGCCAGCGGCGGCTTCACCGCTGAGCGGATCCGCGAGTTCGAGTCACAGGGCGTTCCGGTCGACGCCTACGGCGTGGGCTCCTCGCTGATCCGGGGGGACAACGACTTCACCGCCGATGTGGTCTGCGTGGACGGGCGACCGTGCGCCAAGGTCGGGCGCCGATATTCGCCGAATCCACGGATGGAGAGGGTTGAGTGACCCGGCCTTCGCGGCGATGAGCGGTAGCGCCTCATGATCCCGGCAGCGAGTGTCATCCACGGCGGCATTCACACCACTACGACGGCCAGTCACCCCGTACCGCATCTGATCTTCCACGCCCCGAGCACCTTCATGGGGTACCCGGACGTGACCTCGTTCCTTCAGGCGTGGCTACCGATCGTCTTCATGGGCGCGCTGGTGATCGGCGTGTTCGCGTTGATGCGGTTCATGCCGCGCACGCGCCCGGACCGGATCAAGCCGGAGTCGGCTCCGAGCATCGGCTGGGCCGACATCGCCGGCGCCGACGAGGCCAAGGAAGAGTTGCGCGAGGTCGTCGACTACCTGCGCGATCCACAGCGCTTCCGCGACATCGGCGCCAAGGTGCCGAAGGGCATCCTCCTTCACGGCCCGCCCGGCACGGGCAAGACGCTCTTGGCCAAGGCGGTCGCCCACGAGTCCGGCGCCACCTTCTTCTCCCAGTCGGCCGCCTCGTTCGTGGAGATGTTCGTCGGGGTGGGCGCGGCCCGGATCCGGCACCTGTTCAAGGCCGCGCGCAAGAACGCGCCGGCGATCGTGTTCATCGACGAGCTCGACGCGGTCGGCGGTCATCGCGGCTTCGACGTCTCTGGCGAGCGCGACCAGACCCTCAACCAGCTCCTGGTCGAGATGGACGGCTTCATCGCGCGCAAGGAGGTGGTGGTGATCGCCGCCTCCAACCTGCTCGAGAAGCTCGACCCGGCCCTGCTGCGCCCCGGCCGCTTCGACCGCCAGATCTTCGTCTCGCCGCCCGACGTGACCGGGCGCGAACGCATCTTCGGAGTCCACTCGCGCAACAAGCCGC
>JBPYFM010000054.1:0-2807 GCA_051986435.1 Solirubrobacterales bacterium
CCCCCGTCACCCTCCCGCGAGGATCCCTCCACACTCCCCCGAACACCCGGCCCTCTCGGCCACGGCCACAGCCTGCCCGGGCCGTGGCCGAGAGGGCCGCGTCCCTTTCTCCGTCCCATTCCCGGCGACCCGCCACCGCCCGGCAGCCAGCCGCCCGGGCACCCCGTTGATGGGCCGAAAACTTGCCTATATGGCTAGTTTTCGGCCCATCAACATCGTCAGGGCTTGAGCTTCAGGGTGCTGAAGAGGCCGGCGTGGTCGGAGTCCCAGAAGCCGTTCTGAGGGGACCGGCCGGTGACCGAGGAGTTGACCTCCTTCACCTGCTTCGGGTCGCGGGTCATGATGTGGTCGACCTTGTGGTCGAACTGGCTCGCGGCGCCGCCGTCGCCGACCGCCAGGGTGTTGGTCTTCAGGCAGCAGCCGAGCGGTTCGTAGGTGCTGCGTTCGCGCATGCCGGCCTTGACGAGGGTTTCGTAGGCCTGGCCGTCGCCGGGCTGGACCGCGGTCTTGGTGTCCGAGTTGAGGTCGCCTACGAGAATCGTCGGCAGCGGGTTCGTCAGGGGCCCGTTCGTGGCGACGAGTTCGGCCGCCTGCTGGGCGCGGACGCTCGGCACGACCGTCTGCGGGTCGAACGATTCGAGGTGGGTGTCGACGAAGTGGAACGGGGTCGAGCCGTTCACGGTCGCGTCGACGGAGGCCCAGCCGCGAACCACGGTCACCTTTGCGCCGGAGACTTCCTCGGTGAGGAGGCTCTTGAAGTGGCCCGTGCGCGGATGGGAGACCTTCACTTCCGGACCTACCTTGGCGAGGATCACGTCGCGCATCGTCAGCCGGCCGTTGATCTCGGCGTTCGCGATCAGCGAATTCGGCCCGTCACCCGGGACGCCGTTCTCGTCCGCAGGCGCTTCGAAGTCGAACTCGGGGTTGACGACAGCGGCGCGGTAGCGCTTCTTGCCCTTGTTCAGCTGGGCCAGCAGTTCCTTGAGGTAGTCGTAGCGGACCGTGGTCGCGTGCGGCGCGGAGCCGCCGAGCAGGGTTTCGAGGCTGGGCGGGCCGGTGCGCCACTCGGCGACCTCCTGCAGGCCGACCAGGTCGGGTTCCTTCTGCAAGATCTCCTTGGCGAGGCCCTTGGCGCGCACCGGGAAGTCGTTGGCGGTGACTTCGCGGAGGATCTGGCCGGTCGCCTCGGTGAAGGCGGCGACGCCTTTGGCCGCGATCGCCGGGCCGAGGTCGGCGCCGAGGTAGATGTTGCGGGTCATCACCTTGACGTCGGTCGGCTTCGGCTTGGCCGACTGCTTCGGCTTCGCCGTCGCGTGCCCGGCGACGAGCAGCGCCAGCGCCAAGAGCGCGGCCCCGAGAAGCGCAGGCGCGGCAAGGCGCAGGCGCGGATGGGAGTGATTCAAGGCTTCTTCCCTCCTGTTGGCGGCTCTGCCGAGCCGATTTGCGAGGCCCTCCCGCCTCGTTGCCCATCCTCAACCTAGCGGCCGGCGGCGGCGCGCGGGTGCGGGCGGGCGGAACGGAGGACTTTCTCGAACTCGCCTTGTGGGCCCTGGAGAGATCTGCCATACTGCCACTCAGATTTCTTAGGCTTAGACAACGAAACCCCTGGAGGGAGCAGCAAAAGTGGCAAAAACGATCGGAATCGACCTGGGAACCACCAATTCCTGCGTCGCCGTCATGGAGGGCGGGGAGCCGACCGTTCTCGAGAACGCCGAGGGTGGCCGCACCACCCCGTCCGTGGTCGCCTTCACCGAGAGCGGTGAGCGCCTGGTCGGGACGGTCGCGAAACGCCAGGCGGTGATGAACCCCGAGAACACGATCTTCTCGATCAAGCGCTTCATGGGCCGCAAGGAGTCCGAAGTCAAAGAGGAGGAGACGATCGTCCCGTACAAGGTCGAGGCCGGCCCGAACGGTGACGTGCGCGTCGACGTGCGCGGCAAGCAGTACAGCCCGCCGGAGATCAGCGCGATGATCCTGCAGAAGCTGAAGACCGACGCCGAAGCGAAGCTCGGCGAGACGGTCGACAGCGCCGTGATCACGGTCCCCGCCTACTTCAACGACGACCAGCGCCAGGCGACCAAAGACGCCGGCCAGATCGCCGGCCTGGAGGTCAAGCGGATCATCAACGAGCCGACCGCGGCCTCGCTCGCCTACGGCCTCGACAAAGAGGGCACCGAACAGACGATCCTCGTCTTCGACCTCGGCGGCGGCACCTTCGACGTCTCCGTGCTCGAAATCGGCGACGGCGTCTTCGAGGTGAAAGCGACCGCCGGCGACAACCACCTGGGCGGCGACAACTGGGACAAAGCGATCGTCGAGTGGCTGGTCGCCGAGTTCAAACGCGACCAGGGCGTCGACCTGGGTGCCGACAAAAACTCGCTGCAGCGCCTCTACGAGGCGGCCGAGAAAGCGAAGATCGAGCTCTCCTCCACCCAGGAGACGCAGATCAACCTGCCGTTCATCACGGCGGTCGAGGGGCAGCCGAAGCACCTCGACATGAAGCTCAGCCGCTCGAAGCTGAACGAGCTGACCAGCGACCTGCTCGACCGCACGGTCGGCCCGGTCAAACAAGCCCTCGCCGACGCCGACGCGTCGGTCGACCACATCGTCCTGGTCGGCGGCATGACCCGCATGCCCGCCGTCCGCGAGAAGGTCAAAGAGCTGACCGGCAAGGAGCCCCACCAGGGCGTCAACCCGGATGAGGTCGTCGCGATCGGCGCCGGCATCCAGGCGGGCGTGCTGGCCGGCGACGTCAAGGACGTGCTGCTGCTCGACGTCACCCCGCTGACCCTCGGCATCGAGACCAA
>JBPYFM010000055.1:0-7811 GCA_051986435.1 Solirubrobacterales bacterium
TCGCGGTGATGATGTCGATCGTCTCCAACACCCGCGTCGACATCGTCGCCCGCGGCGTGATCAAGGCCTGCCTCGAGCTGGGCAAGGACCCGGGCGAGACGATCGCGATCTTCCGCATCCCCGGCGCCTGGGAGGACGAGGGCTTCAAGATCCTCGAGAAATACGGGGTCGAGTACTGCGACCGCTCGGTCTCGATGTGGGAGGCGGCCGGTCGCGCCGTCGCCAAGATCCAGGGAGCGCCAGCCTGATGAGCATCCTCCTCACCAAGGACACCACCTTCATCGTCCAGGGCATCACCGGCCGGGAGGCCGTGAACCTGACCCGCGAGTGCCTCGATTATGGCTCCAAGATCGTGGGCGGCGTCACCCCCGGCCGCAAAGGACGCGAGGTCCACGGCGTGCCGGTCTTCGACACCGTCGCCCAGGCGGTCGAGCACCACGGCGGCCCGATCGACGGCTCGGTCGTCACCGTCCCCCCTGCCTTCACCAAAGACGCCGTCTTCGAGGCGATCCTCAACGGGATCAAGCTCGTCGTCGTCGTCACCGAGCGGATCCCGCGCGGCGACGTCGCCCAGATGGTGGAGCTCGCCGACCGCAGCGGCGCCCGCATCATCGGCCCCAACTGCCTCGGCCTGATCGTGCCGGAAGTCTGCAAGATGGGCGGCATCGGCGGGCCCGCCAAAGACGCGGCCAAGGCCTACGCGCCCGGCCCGGTCGGCGTGATGAGCCGCTCCGGCGGGATGACCACCGAGATCTCCTCTTCACTCACCCAGTCCGGCCTCGGCGTCTCCACCGCCGTCTCGATCGGCGGCGACGCGATCATCGGCTCCACCTACGCCGAGCTGATGCCGTACTTCGAGGCCGACGAGCAGACCAAGGCGATCGTCATCTACACCGAGCCGGGCGGGCGCATGGAGGCCCAGCTCGCCGAATGGGTGAAGGACAACGATTCACGGCTGCCGATCGTCGCCTTCATGGCGGGCAAATTCATGGACGACGAGGAGATGAAAGGCATGAGCTTCGGCCACGCGGGAACCATCGTCGAGGGCAAAGAGGACACGGCGACCGAGAAGATCGCCCGCCTCGAAGCCGCCGGGATCCGCGTCGTCGAGCGCATCGACGAGATCCCCACGGTCGTCAAGGAGAAGCTCGGGGTGCTCGCCTGATGGCCACCCAGGACAAGGTCTTCATCGATGTCGAGGTCGACGCCTCGATCGCGAACGACGCTGTGGTCGCCGCCAAACTCGAAGAAGTCTGCCCCGTCGACATCTTCAAGAACGCCGACGGCCACGTCGAGATCGTCGACGCCAACGTCGACGAGTGCGTCCTCTGCAAGCTCTGCCTCGAAGCCGCCCCCGCCGGGACGGTCCACGTGCGCAAGCTCTACGACGGCACCGAGCTCTAGCGCCACTTCGCGTCCAGCGCTCTAGCGGGCGCTTCGCGCGTCCAGTGCGACTTCCGCCGCGCCGGCGGAAGCCGCCATCCGGGCGCGCCCCTGCGGGCGTCGCGGCGCCTCGGCGCCCCGTTCCCTCATCTTTAGTGCGCATAGCATATTTGGACGAATATCTATCTCCAAACCTGGACGAACGTGGTAATTTCGCTGCCCAGAGCGGAATCAGAGACGAGCGTCCAAGGGGAGCAAGTGCCGAAAAGAATGAAAATCCTGGGTGGAGCCCGAAGTGGACTGGCCGCGGCGTTGTGCGTGATCGGGGTCGCGAGCGCGGCCATTCCCGCCGCGGCAGGGGCCATCGGCCCGGCAGGTGCCGCCGAAACGACCCTCGTGTTCGCGAACGGCAAGACCCGCGGCGTCGCGGGCAATGTCGCGGTTCCGGTGCAGTGCCTCGGGAGCGGCGGCGGGTTCTGCTCTGGTCAGGTCACCCTGTCACGGAACGGGCACCACGCGTCGATCCCGTTCTCGGTACGTGCCGGCGGTGAGGAAGTCCTCTTCGTCCCCCTCCGGCTTGTCGGCGCCCAGGGCCATCCGCGCAAGGTGCACGGCGTCGCCACGACGATCCAGGCGCTCGGACCGGTCACCCGGACCGCGGAATTCCTCTACGCCGAATAGGCGGGGCCCGACGGCTCCCTACGGCCCGTCGGCGTGCATCACGCAGCGGTCGCTCGCGTAGACCGCGACCGGAACCGGGCTCCGCAGCCGCCGACTGACGTCGAGCCGCACCGGTTCGGCTGCCCAGCACTGTTCTTCGGCCATGTACGGGTGGAAGACGTATTCGCCCGGCGCGAGCCGGATCTTGAAGTGGCCGTCGACGATCGGCAGGCGGGCGACAACCGTCGATGACCCGCGCCGGCGCACGTTGACCAGCGACCCTTCGCCGGTATAGACCGGAAAGCCGCCGCAGTTGCCGGCGGGCAGGCAGATCCGCGGCGACCGGTAGAGCGGGCAGACGATCTGCGCCTGCGCGCAGATCACCTTCGCGCGCGACTTCGTCACCGGCACCGGCCCACACGGCGGCGGACACGGCGGCACGCAGACCGCCACGCAGGTCTCGTCGTAGACCGTCCCTTCGACCAGCTTCTTGGACCCCGCCGCCGAGGCCGAGCCGGAGCCGAAGGCCACGACGAGGGCGAGAACCATCACCAGACCGACGAGACCCAGTCTCTTCATGGTCCCGACCTTACCCCGCGGGCTCGTCCTATGCCTTCAGCGACGGCCCCCCAGCCAGTCGGCGAGGAAGGGCTCGACGATCCGGTAGAGGCCGCGGTCCCCGGCGACGACTTCTCGCCGTTCCAGGGTCCGCAGCGCCCGCTGGACGTTGGTCGCCGGCCCGAGGCCGAAGCGCCGGCGGTACTCGGCGCTGAACGGGCGCCCCGCTTCCTCGGCAAGGGCTTCCAGCACCACTTTCTGGTTCGGCGTGCAGTCTTCCCAGAGCAGGGAGAAGTGGGCGTGCTCGGAGCGCAGGACATCGTCGAGGGCCGGCAGGACCATCTCCTCGTCCGCCTCGGTCCCCCCGGGCGTCTGCTCCCAGAGGAAGTAACACAGCTCCTGGGTCGCGTAGGGATGCCCGCTCGTCCGGTCGAGCACCGCGGCGACCGCCCGGGCGGAGATCGACTTACCGGTCGCGTCGAAGCGCCTGACCAGGAACGGGGCGAAGTCCGCGGGCTCGATCGGACCGAGCTCGATCGTTTTCGCGCTGCGCCAGAACGGCTCGTTGCGGTCGTTGAAGATCTTCTCCATCACGTGCCGCCGGCTGCCCAGGTAGACGTGCGCGATCTCGGGCTGCTGCTGAAACACCGACCGCATCAGGTTGGGCAGCCCGGGATCGATGTCGACGACCTGCTGGAACTCGTCCATCACCAGTGCCGCCCGCCGATTCCTGCCCCCCGCCAGCTCCCCTGGCAGGCGGAGGAGCCGCTCCAGCGTCGCGTCGATGTCCGAGGATCGCTCGCCGAACCGGAAGCTGAAGGAGTAAGACCCGTCGTCCTCGACCGTCACCGTCGGCTGCACCTGAAGCCGACGGAACGGCGCGAGCGCCACCTCCTTCGCCCGCTCGATCGGCGACGCGATCTGCTCGAAGATCGTCGTCGCCAGCGCCGCCGCGAGCCGCTCCTTGTTCGGCGTCGTCATCAGATCCACCTGCGCGACCAAGATCCCATCGGCCGCCGCGGCCTGCGCCGCGTTCCACACCAACGACGACTTCCCGAGCCGCCGCGGCGCATACAGCGCCACGTCCTGCCCGTTCCGGATGTCAGCAACGAGCCCCTCCCGCTCCCGCTCCCGATCGGTGAACGCCTCATCGAGGGCCAACGCCCCGAACCGAAACGGATTGGTCGCGATCCCCTTCATACGCTCCCGCATTATACATATCCGTATGCTGTCGAATACGCAGTCGTATAATACGGCGGCGGATAAGGGGTGACGGACGGAGGCTCGGGTGGCCGGGCGGGTGCCGCGGATGCCATACCGACCTGGGCTGGCTGAGGTCGGTATGGCATCCGCGGCACCACGGGGAGCCTGCGCCCGCCTCCGTGACGCAGCCGGCCGCTCGTGCACTTGACCACACCCTGGTGTGGATAACTGCACAAGCGCCGGACCCGCCGTCGAGGAACCCGCACGGAACCCTGGACAGGGACACCGAAGGCGCACGAGGTCACGCTTCCGCGCGCCTTCCGTGACGCCGCGTCCGGCGCTCGCTGACCTGACCACACCAGGGTGTGGTCAGCTCAGCGACCGTGCACTTGAGCCGGTCAGGGGCGGCTCAGGTGCACGAGTGGTGAGTTGAGGGCGCCCTGGCGCCCTCAACTCACCGAGCACCGGATCCGCGCCGCACGGAACCCGCACGGAACCGTGGAGAAGGACACCGAAGGCGCACGGGTTCACGCTTCCGCGCGCGTTCCGTCGGCGATCCGGGCTCCGGTCCGCAACCCATAGACCTTTGTCACCCTGCAGGGTGACAAAGGTCTATGGGTTGGCCGCAGCGGCCGGGAGACGTCACAGAACCCTCACGCCTCCGTGGAGAAGCCCACGGAGGCGTGACGAACCCCCGGCGTCTCCCGCACCACCTCCCGACCTGGGCGGCTGATCGGCGACCTCAGCCAGCCCGGGTCGCCGATCAGCCGCCCCGGGCGACAGCTTCCCCCGGCGCAGGGGCCCCAGGCGCCAGCTTCCGCCCGGGCGACAGCTTCCCCCGGCGCAGGCGCCCGAGGCGACAGCTTCCCGCCGCAGGCCCGCGAGGCGCCAGCTCCCCGCCGCCGCAGGCGCCCCGGGCGCCAGCCCGCCGCCGCCGCAGCCAACCCGGGGCGATAGCCCGCCGCCGCCGGCCCCCCGAGGCGCCGGCGGGCCGCCGCCGGCCCCGACGCGCCGGCTACGCGTCGCAATAAGACCGCAGCATCAGCACCGGCACCTTCGCCTTGTGCAAAACCTTCTCGGAGACCGAGCCCAAGAGGGCGCGGTGGACGCGGCTGTGGCCGTGGGAGCCCATCACGAGGAGGTCGTACTGGTCCTCGGCCACGACCTTCAGGATGGTCATCGCGATGTCGCCGTGCTCGAGGCGGGTCGTGACGCCGATGTCCTTGGGGATCTCCTTGAGGGCGTTGCGGATGATCTCGCCGTGGGACTCGTCGGTCTCCGGCGGCGGGGCGACGCCCGGGCCGACCGGGGTCGGCTGATGGGGGACGACGCTCAGGAGCGTGAGCTTCGCGTTCTGGTCTCGCGCCAGCGTGACCGCGTGGCGGAGCGCCGTCTGCGAGTCCGCCGACCCGTCGAGCGCGACGAGGATGTGGTGGTAGATGCTCACGTCAGCTCGTGCCCCAATTTGTCATTGCGTGATGACAACTCTCCCAAACCGTACACGGCCCATCCCATGGACCAGTCCCGCCCGCACTGTAATGGCCCGCGACCCCTCCCTAATACGTCGTTTGCAGGCGATTACTCAGGAGACTTGCGGAATTCAAAACCGATGTTATGCTCCGCGAGGAATCGAGCAATCAGGGGACTCGATGTTTATGACTTCGGGGAAACTGCGTGCGCGGTTCGCATAGCCAGCACCAGTGCCTTAATCGGTTAAAGGACCGGACTTGTAAGCCGGTGATCCGGGTTCGAGCCCCGGCTGGTGCATTTCGAAAATTCGGAATCGTCCGGGGGGACGGGCTATGGCAGGGAATCTGTTCGACAGCATCGACGGGGTGGCGGCGGCGGGGGAGTCGGCCGACGCCCCGTGGGCGGCCCGCTCGCCGTACAGCCCGGAGGACGGGCGCGACCTGATGCTGGTGCCGCGGGTCCGCGGCTGGTCCGAGGACGCCGCCTCCCGCGAGGGGCTCGCGCGGATCGCCACCGACCCCGCGGTCGAGTCGATCGTCGAGCACGCGGGCGGCGTCGACGTCCGCCTCGCCGACGACTGGATCGAGGCGCGCGGCGAGGCGCTCGAAGACGGCGCCGACCCGGGCGCGAACCGCGACCTCGCCGCCGGCGAGCGCTACGCCGTGTACTTCTGGGGCGCCAACACGACGAAGGCGCTCCACGTCGGCCATCTCCGCAACCTGGCGCTCGGCAACGCGATCGCCGCCGGGCTGCGGAGCGCCGGCGCCAAGGTGGAGAACCGCAGCCTGATCTGTGACGTCGGCCGCAGCATGGGGGAGGCGATGGCGGGGGTCGTCGCCTCCGGGCGCGCCGACGACGAGCTCGGCGCCGAGAACGGCAACGGCGAGAAGTCCGACCACTTCGTCGGCCTCTGTTACGCCGAGTACGTGAAGGCGGGACGCGACGACCTCGGCGACGACGGCGCCGAGGACTCGGTCGCCCGCGAGTCCGCGCTCTACGACGACAAGGCCGACGAGCTGATGATGCGCGTCCTGGCCGGCGACCAGCGGGCGCTCGAACTGTGGTCGAAGACGCGCGCCTGGGTGATCTCCGGGCAGCGCAAGACGCTCGCCCGGCTCGGCGTCCCCTTCGACAAGGTGATCTTCGAGTCCGACTTCCTGCCCGAGGTCGCCGAGCTGACCAACCTCGGCTTGGCCGACGGCACGCTGCGGCGCCGCGAGGACGGCATGGTCATCTATCCGACCGAACGCGAGGAGCTCGAAGAGATGCCGCTCGTGCGCGCCGACGGGCTGCCGACCCAGCACATGCGGGCGCTCGCCTACTGGGCGGCGGCGCCGGAGCTCGACGACCTCACCTCCCTGCAGGTCTGCGGGACCGAGTGGGTCGCCCACGTCACCTGCCGCCGCCAGCTGCTCGACGTACTCGCGGCCGCGAGGTCGAACGGCCACCCGAACCCGGTCGCCAACGGCAACGGGCGCGGCGGCCCGCCCACCCACGACGTCTTCCACGGGATGGTCGCGCGCACGGGCGAAGCGGTCAGCTCCTCCAAGTCGGGCGCGCTCCTGATCGACGACCTGGTCGAGTGGGCGGAGGACCGATTGGCCACCGACCCGGAGCTCGCCGCGGTGCGCGACGCCCACCCGCAGCCCGGCCGCATCGCGGCCCGCGTCGTCCTCGCCTACTTCCTCCTGCAGCCGACCGCCAAGCGGGTCGAGTTCGAGCCGGAGCTGCTCTTCGAGACGAAGCGGAGCCTCGGCTGGGACATCGCCCGTGCGCAGGCGCGGGCCGCGACGGAGGGCCACGGCGCCGAGGGGGAGGCCCGCGGCCGCCCGACCGCGGCGGCGGGTCGGGCCGGCGGCGCCGCGACCGGGGCGGGGAGGCGCCCCGCCGGCGACCCCGACTACCGCTTCGCGGTCGTCCAGTCGGAGCTCTTCCGCCGCCACCTGCGAAGCGCCGTCGACCTCGACCCCCTGCCGCTCGCCCGGTACCTCTCGCACTTCTCCCGCTGGCACGCGGAGGGCGCTCGGTCGCCGCGCGTCGACGCCATCGTCCAGGCGGTGCTCGACGAGGCTGTCCGCGGCCTCGGGCTGGAGGCGGCGTGATGCGCACCCTCCTCGTCGACAACCACGACTCCTACACCTACAACGTCTTCCACCTGCTGGCGGCCGCCTCCGGCGAAGAGCCCGTCGTCGTCAACAACGACGCGGTCAGCTGGCGCGTCCTCTCGCGCTCCAAGTTCGACGCCTTCGTCCTCTCCCCGGGCCCGGGCCGACCGGAACGCTGGCACGACTTCGGCGTCTGCCGCGACATCCTCCGCTACAGCGAGGTGCCGGTGTTCGGGATCTGCCTCGGCCACCAGGGGATCGGCAACATGCTCGACGGCCGCATCAGCAGCGCCCCGGAGGCGATGCACGGCCGCCTCAGCCGCATCCGGCACGACGGCACCGGCCTTTTCGCCGGCCTGCCGCAGGACTTCTCGGTCGTCCGCTACCACTCGCTCGCGATCACCAGCCCGATGGGCCCGCAGGGCCACGAGA
>JBPYFM010000056.1:0-37033 GCA_051986435.1 Solirubrobacterales bacterium
TCGATGTCCTCGCGCAGCTCGTCCTCGGTCAGTTCGAGGCGGCTGCGCAGGTCGGCGACCTCGAGCCGTTCTTCGGCTTTCGCCGCTTCGATCAGCATCCCGGCGAGGGTGACGAGGCGGGCGAAGCGCTCCGGGCGGATCGCCGCGTCGCCGCGGCCGTTGGAGCGCGAGCGCCGCGGCTGGTCGCGCAGCGGGCGATCGACGATCTCGGCGGGCTCGAAGCCGTTCTTGTGGCGGTCGCGGAGGAGCGCCAGTCGCGCCTCGGCCTCCTCGCGCAGGTCGTCCGGCGCCAGCACCCGCGCGTTCGCGCGCCAGCGCAGCACCCAGGCGATCAGCTCGCGGTGCGAGGCGTAATCGGTTTCGAAGATCTTGCCCTTGCCCGGCGCCTTGTCGGCGGATTTGGCCTCGCGGATCTCCCCGTAGGCGCCGAAGTCCCGCTCGATCAGCCAGGCGATCCGCTCGCGGATCCAGATCTTCGCCCGGCCCTGGGTCTCCCCCAGCTGCCAGTCGGCGCGGCTGCCGTAGTCGCGGCGGTCGAAGTCTTCGGGCGGCGAGAAGTCGTGCTCCGCCTTGGTCGCGTAGCCGACCTTGCCCTGGATGCGGGAGAGGCGGAAGACGCGCACCGCCTCGCGCTCGTGCGAGTAGCCGATCAGGTAGAACTGCCCGCCGCGGAAGACCAGGTGGTAGGGGTCGACCTTGCGCTTGGCGGTCTCGCCGCGCTCCATCGTGAAGTAGGTGAACTCGATCGTCTTGCGGCGCGAGATCGCGGTCTCGATCTTCGACAGCCGCTGCGAGAGGTCGCGGCCGCCGGCGCTTGCCGTCATCGCCATCTCGACCGGCGCGCGCTCGCCCTCCGCGAGCGGGTTCGGATGCCCCCAGGCGACCTGCTGCAACGCCAGCCGCAGCGGCTCCGCGTAGGCGAACCCGCCGTCGGTGAGCAGCAGGAGCGCGGTCGAGAGCGCCGCCAGCTCGTCGTCGGAGAACTCGATCGCGTCGAGGTAGAAGTTCTCCGGCGGCAGCGAGTAGAGCTCCGCCTCGAAGAACCCCTCGCCGGGCTTCTCCACCCCCAACTGGATGCCGAGGCTCTCCAGCTCGGCGCGGTCCGCGTAGAAGCGGCGCGCGAAGGCGTCATCGTTCATGTCGCTGTAGCCCTCGACCTCGCGCTTGATCTCGAGAGCCGAAACCGGCCTCCCCTGAGCCATCAGGAATGAGATCAGCGAGAGCTGTCGAATCAGCTTCTCGGTGTCCTTTGCCACGTCCCGCAGGATAGTCCGCGCACGCTAGATGGCACTTCTGCTCGCGCCGCTCCGGTGGCTGATTTCCTCGATTATCCGGCTCGCGATCTTCGCGGCCATCCTCGTCGCCGCCTATTTCGTCCTGCTCAAGCCCGCAATCGAGAGCGGCGAGAACAAGGTCGGCGACACCCTCCACTCGCTGGAGAAGAAGGCGAGCCCGGCGCGCCTCGAACACTGCATCCGCCACGCCGATGGCGACGTCGAAAAGATGAAGCGCTGCGCCCGTCTGTTCTAGGCGTTGTGCGCCGCGAGGTTCCCGGTCTCTCAAGGATCGGTCCCCCGGGACGGCCGCGAGGTCATGCCTGTGGCGCCTTACTCGCGCATAGAGCGAGTAAGGCGCCACGGTAGAGGCCCGGGTGGTGGGAAGCCATGAGGAAGACGGGAGGAAGCGTGGAGTTCCCACGGTCTTCGTGACGAGGTCGGACTTCGGTGACGGTTCCGTGAGCCTCCTGTGAGCCTCCGGTCCCACTCCCCCCGCACTCCCGTGACGCCTCCGTCCCGGCTGCCTCCCCCCGCACACCCGGCCCTCTCGGCCACGGCCACAGCCTGCCCGGGCCGTGGCCGAGAGGGCCGCGTCGCAGATCGAGGGCCTCGGCATCTCGCTCCCGCCGCGCCACCATCACCGGCCTCGAACGGCTCGCCGACGCCGGGATCCTCAGCCGTCACCGCAACCAGAAGAAGGGCGACAGCTGGGAGGCGAAGGAGCTCTTCGCGCTTCTCGACGAGTTCGAGCGGCGATTGGGAGGAGCGGCGATCGCGGGTCAGGCTCGCGCGGATGGAATTCCTCACCAACCTGACCTCGGGCGTGATCCGGCTGGCGGTGACGGTCGGGATCCTGGCGGCGGTCTACTTCTTCATCGTCAAGCCGATCCTCCACACGACCGAACACACCGTCGAAAGCACGAACAGGGCGGTCGAACAGTCGGCCAACCAGGCGACCTTCGACACGAAGGCGATCGAAGAAGAAGTCAACAGGACGATCGAAGACGTGAACTGGGAAGTTCAGGTCCAGGTCAGGCACACGTTTCACGCCACCAAGGGCCGGGGCGACGTGAGGAAGCAGGAAAGGCTGCTGCACTGCATCCAGCGGGCGCACGGGGACGTGCGCCGGATCGAACGCTGCTCCCGGCGCTTCTAGGCGAGCGGCGCTAGGCGGCGCGCTGGGAGAACCAGGCGGAGCCGGAGAGGGCGCGGTCGAAGCCCGACCAGGACTCGCCCTCGGGGAGCTGGCGCTCGAGGCGGTCGAAGGAGCCGAGGCGGCCGCCGAGGTTGTCGATCATGTGGACGAGGACGGCCTCGCGGGTGGCGGGGACGACCGGCGAGCCGTGCTCGAGCGAGCCGTGGTGACTGAGGATGATGTGCAGGACGCACTGGGCGAGGTGCGGGTCGAAGCCGGGGATGTCCTCGATCGCCCGCCGCACCGTGTAGTAGCCGAGCGGGATCTCGCCCTGGAGGCGCCCGGCGTCGGTGAGGTCGATCGCCAGCGGGTCGTCGTTGTAGGCGATCAGCTTGCCGATGTCGTGCAGCAGTGCGCCGGTCACCGCGATTTCGCGGTCGACGCCGGGGAAGAAGTTGGCCGCGGCGGAGACCGCCTGGGCGACCGAGAGCGTGTGCTCGAGCAGCCCGTGCCGGTAGGCCTGGTGGTAGGTCTTCGCGGCGGGAGCGTCGCGGAAGCGCGCCCATTTCTCGGAGTCGGGAGCGAAGAAGAGGTCGAGCAGCTCCCGCAGCTCGGCGTTCTGCACCGTCTCCAGCAGGTCGCGCAGGTCGGCCTCGAGCCGCTCCGCCGACACCTCCGAGGGCACCGCCAGGTCGTTCAGCTCGTACTCGCCCTCCTCGGCCGCGCGCAGCTCGGTGACCTTGATCTTCGACCCCCACCGTTCCGAGGTCTCGAAGATCCCGCTGACGTGCACCGGCATGCCGGTGCCGCAAAGCGCGTAACGCACCTCGGCGTCGTCCCAGCAGACCGCCTCGGTGACCCCGGTCGCGTCGCCGACCGTCATCTTCAGCCACGGCTCGCCGTTGCGCTTGCGCCGCAGCTCCCGCCCGCGGACCGCGTAGACGCCGCGCACCCGCTGTCCGTCCTCGAGGTCCCGGATCGCGACCCGCGCGTGGACCGCGACGGCCTCCGCCGCGACCGGCGCGGGCTCGGGCTGCACCGGAGCGAAGGCGGGGTCGTTGCCCAGAAGACTGTCCATCTGCGTCTGCTCGGCCATCTCCCGACCCAAGGTAGAGAGCGCCCCGGACGTTCGTCGTAACAAGTTCCGCGCGGAGCGCGGTCAGAAAAGCCCCGCAAAGAGCGCTTTTTCCACCCGCAACATGCGACTCCTTCTCACCGCAAGGCGATCGCTTCGTCCACCGTCTCGGCGTAGACGACGTCCCCCGCGCAGGCGAATCGCCGGGCCATCTCGAGCCAGCGCGCGGCCCGCTCGGGAGCGTCGACCACTTCGACCACCATCGGCACGTCGCGCCGCAGCGCCAGCACCCGATCCCCGTGCGGCTCCCCGTCCCCACGGAACCCCCACACCCCGCGCTGCGCCGTCGCCCCCGCCGCCCCCTCGCGCCGAAGCTGGTGGATGAATTCGAGGTAGGCGGGGTGCGAACCGCGCGAAGCGACCTCGGAGGTGACGAGCGTGACGCGGACCGCGCCGGCGCCGTGGCGCCTAACTCGCGGTATGCGAGAGGAAGGCGCCACAGGAGGTTCGGCGGTCGCCTCGCCGTGGAGCCAAGGCGGCCCTATGCGCCACTTAGGCTCCACGGCCGCGTCGGTGTGGCACGAAACCGTCGCTATGCGACGGTAAGTCGCCACGGCCTCGACGGTCACGAGGTGGGCGGCGCCGTCGAGCTCCGCCAGCGCGGTCTCGACCGCCGCCCTCGTCCCTACCCCCACCGTCACCGCGGGCACGCCTCGATTTCCCGCGAGGAACCGAGCGCGCCGCCGCTCGCCCTCGAGGACCCCGTCGACGCCAAGCAGCACGGTCGCCGAATCGGCGCCGTGCCGCCGAAGCGCCGCGACGGCCCCGAGGTGCGGCGCCCCCGGCCCGGTCCGCGGCCCCCACACGGTGACCTTCACCCGCTCGGCCACGTCACCCTCGCCGTCCCCCTCCCCGCCGACCACCGGCACCGCCACCTCAGCCGCCGAAGTGGCGGCGGTGCCGGTGGTCGTCGTCTCCAGCACGATCAGCCCCGCCCCCGCCATCCCCCGCACCTCGTCGACGAGCCCTTCGACCACGCTGCGCTCCCCCACCGCCACGGCGACGAGCGGTGCGTCTTCCGAGAGCGACAGCAGCCGATCGGTCCGCAGCCGGTGCTTCGCACCGAAGCCCTCCACGCCTCGCATCGATGCCGCGGCCCGCACCCCACGCCGCGCGCAGGCGTCCACCACCGCGGCCTCGAGCGGCCCGTCGCCGTCGCGATCGCGCTCGCCGAAGTGGAGGCGCATCCGCAGGATCTCGCCGCCCTCGTCCCTCACAGCAGCCCCCCGATCCAGTGCCCCAGCGCCACCGCCGCCAGCCCCGCCACCAAAGACCCCCCGATGTTCGCCCACAGCACGTGCGCGTCGCCGTCCTCGCCCGCCCGGTGGGACTCGAGCATCCAGGTGGAGAACGTCGTGTAGGTGCCGACCCCGCCCCCGGCGACGATCGTGTACGCGGTGCCGGAGAGCGCCGCCCCCGCGATGACCCCGAGCACGACCGCGCCGCTGAGGTTGACCGCCAGCGTGCCGATCGGGAAGTCGCCGTCGACGCGCGTCGCCACCGTGCTGTCGACGACGAACCGCGCGACCGCCATCGCGCCCCCGAGCGCCGCCACGGCGATCCAGGCGAGCGGCGTCACCGGAGGACCCTCGCCCGGCGCGTCGCCACGGTCCCCAGGTGCACGCAGGCGAAGCCGCCGACGAGCGTCGCCGCCGCGTACCCCAGCGCCAGCCCCGTGCAGCCGGCTTCGAGCATCTTGAAGAGCTCCAGCTGCAGGGTCGAGAACGTGGTGAGCGCGCCGCACACCCCGGTCCCGAGGAACGGGCGCCCGTACTCCGAGGGCGGCAGGCGCTCCCCGAGGCGCGTCACGAACCAGCCGAGCAGGGCGGCGCCCACCATGTTCACGACGAACGTCGCCCACGGCCAGGATTCGACGCCGTGCGGCAGCGCCTCCGCCACGCCGACCCGCGCCAGTGCGCCGATCACGCCACCGGCGTAGATCGCTCCCAGCTCCCGGCGATCGAATCGTCTCTGTCTCAAATCCGCAGCCTCCTACGCGCCGGCTCGACGTCGGTAGGAGCCATCAGCGGTCACGCCGCGGTTATGGAGCGAGCCCCATCGCTCGGGTCAGGAGGCGAACCATAGCCGAGGTCGAACGGTTATCTGACGAAACCACCTCGAGGAGGCAGAGATGTTGCGCGCAGTTCTACGGCGGCTCACCTACGCGAACGTGATCGCGACCCTGGCGTTGTTCCTGGCCCTGGGCGGCGGCGCCGTCTGGGCGGCGAAGAACCACCAGGCGGGCAAGGTCGGCACCGGCAAGCTGAAGCCGAACGCGGTGACGGCCGGGAAGATCAAGGCGAACGCGGTGACCCAGGCGAAGATCCGCGAAAACGCGGTCACCAATGCGAAGATCCGCGAAGGGGCGGTGAACCTCGGCAAGATCGCCGCGGGCACCTTCGTCGTCGCCACCGCGACGAGCTCCCCGGTCGCCGTCAACGGCCCGAGCGCCGTCCCGGTCAGCTTCCCCACCCCGATCAGCTTCACCCCGGCGGCGGGCAACGTCTACCTGATGAGCGTCGAAGCCCGCGGCTCGAACATCGCCCGCTCCGGCACCGAAACGTGCCGCGTCCAGGTCGTCCCGCTGGTCAACGGAGCCGAATGGGGCGGCGGCGCGCCGCTCGTCCTCAGCGCCTTCGAGCCCACCGGCGAAAACCCGGCGGGGGTGATCGCCTCCGGCGGCCAGACCAGCCCGATCGGCCTCGCCGCGACCGGCGCCACGCAGACGATCGGCGCGAAGCTGATCGGCAGCCCACGCTGCGCCGCGAACGGCTCGGTGACCGTCGCGGTCGCGATCACCCAGGCGAAATAGGCGCCGCCCAGGCCAGGCGGCCCGCTCGGCATCCCCGGCCGAGCGGGTCGCCTGAGACTCGGTCCAAGCCGACGTCCCCGGTTCACTAACCTTCCGTAAGTGGACCGGATCGTCGCCTGGCACTTCACCGACCCAGCCTGCCCCTGGGCCTACTCCTCGCGCCCCGCGATCGCGCGGGTGCGCTGGCGCTTCGGCGACCAGCTCGACTGGCGCCTGGTGATGATCGGCCTCTCCGAGACCGCCGAGCGCTACGAGCGGATGGGTTACACCGCGGCCCGCATGACGGCCGGCCACCGCAAGTTCGAGCAGCGCTTCGGGATGCCGTTCGGCAGCGGCGTGAAGCCGCGCATCGCCCCGAGCACCCGCGCCTGCCGGGCGATCATCGCCGCCCGCGAGGAGTCGATGGAGCTCGGCTACGCGGCGCTGCGCGCGATCCAGCTGATGCAGTTCACGACGCCGCGGCTGCTGGACGACGACGAGCACCTGCGCGAGGCGCTGGAGGACGTCGACGGCCTCGACGCGGCCGCCGCGGTCGCCCGCATCGACGACCCGGCGATCGTCGCGCTCTACGAGGAGGACAAGGCGCGGACCCGCTCCGCCGAGGGCCGCCCGACCCACGTCCAGAACCGCCACTCCGAAGCCGACGGCCCGGTGCGCTACACCGCTCCCTCGGTGATCTTCGAGATGCCCGACGGGCGCTGGCTCGAGGTCGGCGGCTTCCAGCCCTTCGAGTCCTACGACACCGCGCTCGCCAACCTCGACCCAGGCCTGGAGCGCCGCCCGGCCCCGGAGCGCGCCGCCGACGCGGTGCTGGCCTACCCGATCGGCCTCACCACCGCCGAGGTCGCCTCGATCGTGCGCCCCTCCGACCTCGAAGACGCCGACCGACACGCGGCCGAGCGTGAGCTCATCGCCGCCGTCGAGGCGGGCGAGCTGGCGATGGAGCCGATGGGCACCGACGCGCTGTGGCGCCCGGCGTCGGCCGTGGCGTCGGGCGAGGGCAAGGCCCTCAGCGTCGCCGCGTAGGGCGAGCGGGCGGCCGTCCGAGGTGCGCCCCGTGGGGTGGCCGTCCGAGGTGGTCCTGGGCGCCTCATGGCGGTCCTGGCTGGCTGAGACCGCCATGAGGCGCCCAGGACGTGTGGGTTCCGGGGGGGAGCTGGCGCAGGGTCGTGACGAAGTCGGGCTTCGGTCGGAGCGAGCCGGGAACGTCACGCTTCCGGGCGCCTTCTGCCGCTTTCCGGGTCCGGATCGAGGCCGAGAACGCTCTCGTGCGATTGACCACACCCTGGTGTGGTCAATCGCACGACTGCGTCCGTGACCGTTGTGCAACACGGGAGGAAGCGTGGAGATCTCACGGTCTTCGTGACGACGCCCGAGATCGGTGACGGTTCCGTCCCTCTTCCTCCACCCCTCACGGACCCGGCCCTCTCGGCCACGGCCACAGCCTGCCAGGGCCGTGGCCGAGAGGGCCGGGTCCCTTACCGCTCAGTCCTCCGGCAACCCGAACTCCGCACGCCGATCCGCCGGCACCAGGTCGCGGAACTCCTCGTGCCTGGCGACGTAGTCGCTGACGAAGGAGCAGAAGGGGATCACCTGAAGTTCCTCGGCCTGGGCGTCGCGCAGGGCGCGGTCGATCATCCGGCCCGCCAGGCCCTGGCCTTTGTGGTCATCGAAGGTTTCGGTGTGGGTGAAGGAGACGAGGCCGGGCTGCTTGACGTAGTCGGCGATCGCGACGGTCTCGCCGTCGACGTGGACCTCGTAGCGGGACTGCTCCTTGTCGTCGACGACCTCCGGCTCGGCGCTGGTCGGCTCGGCGCTCATCCGGCCTCCAGCCACTCGTCGACCTGCTTGTCGCCGCGCAGCCCGGAGAGGTCGCCATCCTCGAGCATGCGGGTCGCCACGTCGCCCATCGCCTCGACCGCCGCCCAGGCGAGCGAGCCGCCGACGCTGATCCGCCCGGCGCCCGCGTCGGCGATCTCCCGCACCGTCAAGGACGGCCGGGCCAGGACGTTGACCGGCCGGCTCACCGCCGCGGCGACCGCGGCGATCTGCTCGACGTCGGCGAGGCCCGGCGCGTAGAGCACGTCGGCGCCCGCCTCCTCGTAGGCCCGCAGGCGGGCGATCGTGTCGTCCAGGTCCGGGTTGCCGCGGATGTGGTTCTCGGCGCGCGCGGTGAGCAGGAAGGGGAACGGCTGTTCACGCGCCGACCGCGCCGCGGCGGCGATCCGGTCCGCCGCGTGGCCGAGGTCGTACAGGCCCGCCTCCGGGTCCCAGTCCTCGATCGAGCCGCCGACCGCGCCCACCACCGCCACCGCTTCGATCGCCCGCGCCGCCCCCTCCGGCGAGCTGGAATAGCCGTTCTCCAGGTCGACCGAGACCGGCAGCCCGCACGCCTCGACGAGGACCTTGACGTGCTCGACCACCTCGTCCAACGTCACCTGGCCGTCGGCGCGGCCGAGGGTGAAGGCGAAGCCGCTGGAGGTCGTCGCCAGCGCCTCGAAGCCGAGTGACTCGAGCACCCGCGCGGTGCCGCCGTCCCAGGGGTTCGGGATCAGGAAGCAGGGGCCTTCGTGAAGCTCCTTGAACCTGCGCCCGCGCTCCTCCTGGCTCGGTGGCGTCACCATGAGGACACCGTACCCGTCAGGATCGGTGCAGCATCCGGCCGCCGAGCAGTTCGGTCACGGTGACCAGGCGGAACCCGCGGCGCTGGAGACCTTCGACGATCCCGGCGATGGCGCGCACCGTCTCCGGGTGGTGGCCGCCGTCGTGCAGGAGGACGATCGAGCCGGGCTTCGTCCGCCGCACCACCCGCGCGCGGATCGGGCCGACGCCCGGGTGCGTGTCGTCTTCGGAGTCGAGGGTCCAGAGCACCATCTCGAGGCCGTCGGCGCGTGCCGCCCCCTCCTCGGTCCGGTTCAGTTCGCCGTAGGGCGGGCGGAAGAGGCAGGGGGTGAAGCCGGTCGCGGCGCGGATCGCCGCCTGGGTCGAGGCGAGCTCACCCTCGCCGGGGTCGACCGGGTGATGGAAGGAATGGTTGCCGATCTCGTCGCCCAGAGCGAGGATCTGGCGCATCAGCGGTTCGCGGCCGCGCACGTGGCGGCCCTCCTCGAAGAAGGTCGCGCGGGCGCCGAGCCGATCGAGCGCTGCGAGGATCGGCGGCGTCTGGGTGCGGCTCGGACCGTCGTCGAAGGTGAGCGCGACCTCGTCGGCCGCCTTCGCCGCCGCCGTCCCTTCGAGCGCGATCGCGCCCGGACGGGAGGTGCAGCCGTACGGTTCTTCCCCGGCCCCGACGACGGTGCCGCCGTCGAAGCCGCCGCGGGCCGCGGCGGCGGCGGCCAGCCCGATCGCGAGGCACGCCGACGCCGCGCGCGCCAGATGCCGCGCGCGGGTCACGGGACCAACTGCGCCATCTGCTCGCGCAGCGAGTCGATCAGCTGCGGCGCCGACCGCGCCCGCGGGATCAGGCTGTGGTCGACCAGCATCGCGTCGGAGACCAGACGCACGTCGACGCCGTGGTCGGGGCGGCCGGCGAGGTCGACCTCGATCCCGTCGCCCGCCCCCAGCTCGCCCTCCTCGACGATCCTCAGGTAGGCGCCAGGGCGCGAGGCCTGGGCGAAGCGCCGCACGAAGGTCGGGTCCCCCATCTTCAGCGCCAGCTTGAAGCAGGGAAGGCGGGGCTGGACGACCTCGAGCAGCGTCGTGCCGATCCGCCAGCGCTCGCCGAGCACCGCGCCCGAGACGTCGACCCCTTCGGTGGTCAGGTTCTCTCCCCAGGCGCCGGGGCCGAGCGGCCGTCCCAGCTCCTCCTCCCAGAGCCGCGTCTCCTCGATCGCGTACGCGTAGACCGCCTTGTCGGGCCCGCCGTGCACGGTGAGGTCGGCCTGGCGGTCGCCGTCGAGGTTGACGCCGCGCACCCGCACCCGGCCCTCGACCGGGTCCTTCCAGATCGCGGTCTCGACGATCCGCCGCCCCGTGTCGACCTGCTTCGGCGTGCCGACGTTGACGCCGATCAGGCGGCCGCGGAGTGCGTCATCGGCGCGGAGGGAGGCGTCCATGGGACGACATCCTCGCAATCGCGGCGCGCCCGCTTGGCGCGGTAGAGCTCGACGTCGGCGCGCGCCAGCGCCCGGTCGAGCGACTCGCCCGGCTCCCACTCGACCATGCCGACGCTCCACTCGGCCGCGGAGGCCTCGCGCAGCCTCCCGAGCGCCTCCTCGGCGCCCTCGCGCGCGGCCCCGGCCATCACCAGGGCGAACTCGTCGCCGCCGAAGCGGGCGAGCACCTCGGAGCCACGCAGCTCGACCCGCCAGGCCTGCCCGAGGTCGACCAGCAGCTCGTCGCCCGCCGCGTGCCCCTGCAGGTCGTTCACCTCCTTGAACTTGTCGAGGTCGATCAGCGCGATCGAGACCGGCAGGCGGGCCCGCCCGGCCAGCGCCCGCACGCGCTCGGCGGCGAGGACGAAGCCCGCGCGGTTCAGCAGCCCGGTGAGCGGGTCGGTCGTCAACTGGCGGCGCAGGCGCGAGTTGACGCGGGCGAGCGCCTCGCCGGCGAGGACCGAGGATCCGGCGATCAGCGCCCAGGCGGTGAGCATCCCCGGCAGCCCGGTCACCTTCAGCGCCACGCCGGAGGCGACGACGATCACCAGGCACTGCACCCGCACCGCGCGCTGCTCGAAGAACTGGCCCACGTAGATGCCGATCCAGAGGTAGACGAAGCTGTTCAGCGCGGCGCCGTAATCCGTGGTGCAGGCGGCGACGAGGACCGAGCTGGCGAGCGTGCCGAAGATCGCGGCAGCCTGCAGCGCCCGGACGGACATCCGCGGCCCGCGCCAGACGATCGCCGCCGCCAGCGCCAGCGCCACGCAGCCGATCACCCGCGCCAGGACCACCGGCGCCGTCGGGCTGATCGGGAAGGTGGCGGCGAACAGGCACATCGCGCCGCCGACGCCGTAGATCATCGCCATCGCCCACACCGGCGCGGGCAGCTTGCGGAGCCTCGTGATCATGTCCAGGGGGGGATCGACCGGGACCGTCGGCTACTTGAGCAGCGAGAGCGCGAATTCCATGACCGCCGCCTGGCGTTTCGGCGGCAGACGATCGGGATAGAGCAGCGCGTGCAGGCTGATCCCGTCGATCACCGCGCCGAGCAGCTCGAGGATCTCCTCGCGGTCGTGCTTCTTGGCGATCGCCTTGTCCTTCTGCGCCTTCTCCACGAGTTCGCGCAGGAGCCCGCGCAGGGTCTCGGACTCCTCCTGCTGGATCTCGTGCAGCTCCTCGTTGCGCAGCGCCCGCGCCCAGAAGCTCATCTCGATCCGCGTCTCCATGTCGCGCTGCTCGTCCATCGGCAGGTTGTCGAGCAGGATCGCCTTCAGCGCGTCGGCGGCGCCCGGCGTCTCCTCCACCTCGGCGTCGTAGCGCTTGCGGATCCGCGTGTGGGACAGCCGCAGCGCATGGGCCAGCAGGTCGTCCTTGTTCTTGAAGTAGTGCGCGAGGACGCCGGACGAGTAGCCCGACTCGCGGGCGATGTCGCGGATCGTCACCTCGTCGATGCCGTTCGCCGCGATCACCCGCCAGGCGGCGAGGACGAGCTCTTCACGGCGCGCGTCGTGGTCGACCTTCTTAGGCATGGGCGCGGATTCTCGCAGTCGCCAAGGCGGCCTCGGGAGCGTTCTTGTCCATTCGGTGCTTGCCTCTCCTGTTTATTCGGGTTGGAGCTCGGCCTCGGGGAGGAGTCGGCGGCCGGCGAAGAGCGCGGGCAGGGCGGCGGCGGGCACGGCGATCGCGAGGATCACGCCGACCCGCCAACCGCCCGCCTGGATAAGCGGGCCGGCGATCGCGGAGGAGGCGCCGGCTCCGACCATCACCGTCAGCAGGAGCCAGGTGAACGTTTCGGTGCCCGTGCCGGGCGGCATCGTCAGCTCGGCGACGCGGCTGCGCAGGGTGATCATCGGGGCGGCGAAGCTGCCCGCGAGGATCGCCAGCGGGACGAGCACCGCGGGGCTCGGCGCGAGCAGCAGCGGGACGATCACCAGCGGCTGGTAGACGGTGAGCCGCAGGGAGGCCTGACGGATGTCGCCGATGCGGTCGCCGAGCGCGCCGAGGGCGGCGGCGCCGAGGATCGAGCCGACCGACAGCGAGGCGGCGAAGAGGCCGCCGAGGGCGGAGCTGCCGTGCGCGGCCCCGAAGGCGGGCAGGGACACGTCGAGGGCGCCGAAGCTGGCGCCGATCGGCAGCCCGGCGAGGGTGATGTAGCGGATCGAGGCCGATGCCAGGGCGCCCGCGGGATGCCGGTGCCCGTGGTGGTGGACGGGGCGCTCGCCGCGGACCACCGGCACGAGCAGGAACCAGGCGGTGCCGACGAGGACGAACCCGGCGCTCACCAGGAGCGGCACGGCGGGGTCGACGGCGGCGGCGAGGAGCCCGGTGAGAAGCGGCCCGCAGACGAAGACGACCTCGATCAGCACCGCGTCGAAGAGGTAGGCGGCGTGGAGGTCGCGGCGCGGGACGAGCTCCGGCCAGGTGCGCCGCAGGACGCCCGAGACCGGGGGGACGGCGGCGCCCGCGACGATGCTCGCGAGGACCAGCGGGGCGGTCGCGGCGGAGCCCTCGCCGATCGCCACGACGGCGGCGAGCCCGAGCGCGCAGACGATTGCCGCGGGCGCCAGCACCACCCGTGGGCCGCGGCGGTCGACCTGGCGGCCGAGCACCGGCCCGGCCAGCGCGAAGGCCAGCGTGTAGAAGCCGGTGACGAGCCCCGCCACGCCGAACGATCCGGTGCGGGCATGGACGAAGATGACCATCGACACGCCGCCCATCCCGAACGGCATCCGCGCGACCACCGAGGCGATCGCCAGCGGCGCCACCTGGGGTGCGAAGACCACCCGCGCCCACGGGCCCCGACCGCTGTCCGGAGTAGTCGATTCGGAGTGCAAAGTTCAGTCGCGCATCGGGTGCGCATCGGGCCGCGGCCGCAGGCATCCCAAGTTTGCTCGGACGCCCGATCTAGATTAGCTTAGGTGCCGATGACCGGCGCCCAGCACCCCGACCCTGCGCCCCGCCCGGGCGCTTCGGCTGAGCCTGCCCCGACCGCGCCCGCGCGCCCCTTCCGCTTCGGCGTCGAGATGATGGCGCCGTTCGAGGGCATGACCTGGGCCGACTCGTCCCGCGAGCTCGAGGCCCTCGGCTACTCCGCCCTCCACGCTCCGGAACACTTCGACGAGGGCCTCGGACCGATCGCCGCGATGGCGACCGCGGCGGCGGCGACCGAGAGGTTGATGGTCGGCACCGCCGTCCTCGCGGTCGACTTCCGCCACCCCGCCGTCCTCGCCCGCGAGCTCGCCGCGATCGACCGCCTGTCCGGGGGCCGCCTCGAGGTCGGGCTCGGCGCCGGCTACAACGTCGACGACTACCGCTGGTCGGGCATCGCGATGGATCCGCCGAAGGTCCGCGTCGACCGCCTCGAAGAGTACGTCGCCGTCCTCCGCGGCCTCTTCGCCGACGGGCCCTTCACCTTCGACGGCGAGCACTTCCAGATCGACGCCCTCGACGGCACCCCCCACCCCCACACCCCCGGCGGCCCGCCGATCTTCGTCGCCGGGGGCGGCCCCCGCATGCTCCGCTTCGCCGCCCGCCGCGCCGACATCGTCGGCGTCAACCCCTCCCTCCCCACCAGCGAGAAGCGCGCCGAGTCCGCCCGCGACGGCGTCGCCGCCCGCATCGACGAGAAGTTCGCCCTGATCCGCGAAGCAGCAGGCGACCGCTACGCCGACCTGGAGTTCCACGGCTGGCTCCGCGAGACGCGGGTGACGAACGACGGCCACGGCGCCGCCACCGAGATCGCCGCCGCGACCGGCCTCACCGAGGACGACGTCCTCGCCTCCCCCTTCGTCCTGATCGGCAGCGTCGAGGAGATCGTCGAACGCCTGGAAGAACGCCGCGCCCGCTGGGGCTACAGCTACTACACGGTCCAGCAACCGGCAGCGAGGGAGTTCGCCGCCGTGGTGAAGGCACTGGGATAAGCGACGACTGGCATCCGCGGCAGGTCGGGAGGCATGCGAGGGAGGGACGACACACCTCCGTCACCCGAACCCGGCCCGCCACGCGCGCTGCATGAGTTGACCGTGCCATGGCACGGTCAACTCACTCAGCGCGGAATCGGGCCTTCCGTGATCCGGACCCCGGCCCGCAACCGTGGCGGTCGGGAAACGTCACGGAACGCTCACTAACCCTCGGCGTCTCCCGCACCACCTCCCGACCTGGGCGGCTGATCGGGGGTCACAGCCTGCCAGGACCCCCGATCAGCCGCCCCGGGGGACAGCTTCCCCGCCGCAGGCCCCAGAGGCGGCAGCCGGCGGGCGCTAGGAAGCCGCGAACCGCATCCGCGGGTCCGGATGCGGATGGGCCCTCAGCAGCGCCCGCGTGTATTCGTCCTTCGGCCGCGCGAAGACCTCCTGCGTCGGGCCCGTCTCGACGATGCGGCCGTGGCGCATCACGGCGATGCGGTCGGCCACCTCGGCGATGACGGCGAGCTGGTGGGAGATGAAGAGGACGGCGACGCCCAGCTCCTCGCGGAGGTCGAGGAAGAGGTTCAGGAGCTGGGCCTGGACGGAGACGTCGAGGGCGGAGACGGCCTCGTCGGCGATGATCAGCTCCGGGTCGACGGCGAGGGCGCGGGCGATCGAGACGCGCTGGCGCTGGCCGCCGGAGAGCTCGCGCGGCTTGCGGGAGGCGATGCGGTCGGTGAGCTGGACCAGGCCAAGGAGGCGGGAGACGAAGGCGTCCTCGTCCTCGGCCCCGGGGCGGTTGTGGACCTTGCCCGCTTCGTGGAGGGCCGCGCCGACGGTCAGGCGGGGGTTGAGCGAGGCGTAGGGGTCCTGGAAGACCATCTGCATGCGCCGACGCAGCTCGCGCAGCTCGGCGCCCTTGTGGTCGCGGATGTTGACGCCGTCGACCTTGACCTCGCCGGCGTCGGGCTCGATCAGGCGGATCAGGCAGCGCGCCATCGTCGTCTTGCCGGAGCCCGAGCCGCCCGCGATGCCGAGGATCTCGCCGCGGTCGAGGGTGAAGCTGACGTCGTCGACGGCGCGGTGCGGATCGACCTGCTTGCGGGCGACGCGCTCGGCGAGGCTGCGGCGCACGCCGAACTCCTTGACCAGCGAGTCGACCTCCAGCAGGCGCGCCTTCTCGCTGCCGAGCCCGGTGGCGTTCGCGGCCTCGCTCACGCTTCCACCTTCCCGGCCTTCGCCTTCGAGTGCTCCGCCGCGAACGGCCGCACCGGGCAGGCCGAGTCGTGCGCCGGCCCGACCTGCTCCAGCTTCATCGAGATCGATCCGCACTCCGGCCGCGCGTGCTCGCAGCGCGGCGCGAAGACGCAGCCGGGAATCACGTCGGAGAGCTCCGGCGGGTGGCCGGCCAGGGCGGCGCGCCGCTGCACGTTGCCGGCGGAATCGAGCTCCGGCACCGAGTTCAGCAAGGCCTTCGTGTAGGGGTGTTCGGGTTCGTGATAGATCGTCTCCACCGGCCCGGTCTCGACGATGTGGCCCCCGTACATCACCGCCACCCGGTCGCAGGCCTGGGCGATCACGCCGAAGTCGTGGGACACCAGCAGCATCGCCATCCCCTCCTCGGCGCTCATCTGCGCGAGCAGTTTGAGGATCTGCGCCTGGGTCGTGACGTCGAGCGCGGTCGTCGGCTCGTCGGCCAGCATCAGCCGCGGGCTGGACGCGGTGGCGATCGCGATCATCACCCGCTGGCACATGCCACCCGAGAGCTCGTGCGGGTAGGCGCGATAACGGTGCTCGGGGTCCTCGATGCCGACCCGCTCGAGCAGCCCCAGCGCCTCCTTCTTGGCGGCGTCGCGCTTCATCCCGCGATTGACCTTCAACGTTTCGGCGATCTGCGCGCCGACCCGCATCGTCGGGTTCAGCGACCCGAACGGGTTCTGGTAGATCATCCCGACCGAGTGGGCGCGGAACCTCCGCAGCTGGGAAGCGCTGAGTGCCATCACGTCCTCGCCGTCGAAGCGGACCTGCCCGCCGGAGATCTCTCCCGGCTCGGGGACCATCCGCATCACCGCGCGGCAGGTGAGGCTCTTGCCGGAGCCGGACTCGCCGACCAGGCCGAGGACCTCGCCCTGCTCGACCGCCAGGTCGACCCCCTTGACCGCGACCAGCCGCTGCCCTTCCTCGCCCGGGAACTCGACCCGCAGCGACTCGATCTCAAGGAGGCTCATCGTGCACCCCGCTCGAGGCCGCGGTCGGAGATCCCCTCGCCGATCAGCCCGACGCCGACGCCGAACAGCACCAGCACCAGGCCGGGGAGCGTGGCGATCCACCAGGCGGTCAAGAGGTACCCCTGGCCGTCGGCGATGATCGAGCCGAGCTCGGCCGTCGGCGGCTGCACGCCGAAGCCGAGGTAGGAGAGGCCCGCCAGCAGGATCAGGTTGCCGATCAGGTCGATGGTCGAGTAGACGAGGCAGGGGCGGATCACGTTCGGCAGCCCGTGCTTCAGGATCGCCCGAGTTTTCGAGTAGCCGAGCGCGGTCGTCGCCATCATGTAGGGCTGCTCGCGCACGACCAGCATCTCCGCCCGGGCCAATCGCGCGTACAGCGCCCAGGCGGCGATCGGCACGCCGATCAGGAAGCCCTCGACGCCCGGCCCGACGATCGCCACGATCGCCATCACCAGGACGATGAAGGGGAACGAGATCATGATGTCGGCGAGGCGCGAGACGACCATGTCGACCCAGCCGCCGAAGTAGCCCGCCAGCGCCCCGACCAGGACCGCGAACGGCAGCGGCACGTAGGTGACCAGGAGACAGAGGACGATGTCCAGCCGCAGGCCGTAGAGCGTGCGCGAGAAGACGTCGCGGCCGGTGTCGTCGGTGCCGAAGAGGTGCTGCGACGAGGGCGAGGACAGCAGCGAGAAGGGGTCGAGTTCGTTCGGTCCGTAGGGGGCGATCAGCGGCGCGAAGAGCGCGGCGAGGGCGAGGATGCCGACGATGATCGCGCCGACCTTGACCGAGGTCGGCCAGGCCTTGACCGACCGCCAGAAGCCGCGCCGGCGCGTGCTCGAGCGCGGGACGGCGACGTCGGCGGGAGTGACCGGGGTGACGCTCACGAGCGGCCCGCCAATCGGATGCGGGGATCGAGCCAGGCGTAGGCGACGTCGGTGAGGAAGCCGACGATGACGACGACGGCGCCGCTGAGGAAGACCAGGGTCTGGACCAGCTGGTAGTCGCGTTTCGACACCGCCTGGACCAGCAGCGTCCCGGCGCCGGGGATCTGGAAGACGTTTTCGATCAGCACCAGGATGCCGATCATGAAGCCGAAGATCGAGGCGAGGATCGTGATCACGCCGATGATCGAGTTGCGCATCGCGTGCTTGAAGACGACGCGCAGTTCGCTGTAGCCGCGCGCCCGGGCCGCCTCGATGTACTCGCTGTGCAGCACCGTCACGAGGTTGGCGCGCAGGTTGCGGACGACGATCACCAGCAGGCCGAGGCCGATCGTCAGCGCCGGCACGGTGCAGGTGCGGAGGATGCCGCTGATCCCGCTTTCGTAGCCGGACACCGGGAACAACTTGAGCTCGAACCCGAGCAGCAGCGCCAGCATCAGGCCGAGCCAGAAGGGCGGCATGGCGAAGGTGAAGGTGGTGAGGACGCGGATGGCGTTGTCGACCACGCCGCCCTGGCGGACCGCCGCGACGATCGCCAGCGGCACCCCGATCACCAGCGCGACGAGCAGGCCGTAGACGACCAGGATCGCGGTCGGGCCGATGCGGTTGCCGATCAGTTCGGCGACGTTGGAGCTGAAGGCGGTCGAGTTGCCGAAGTGGAACGTCACGATGTTGCCGAGGTAGAGCCAGAACTGCTCGGGCCAGGACTTGTCGAGGCCCCATTCGTGGTGGAGCTTCGCCACCGCTTCCGGCGTCGCGTGGACGCCCAGCTGGATCTTCGCCGGGTCGCCGGGGACGAGGTGGATGATCAGGAACGTCCCCAGGGCGATGCCGATCAGGACCACGATGCTGACCATCAGTCGTTTGATCAGATAGACAAGCATCGTGGTCCTTCGCCAGCTCCTTCGGTAGTCCTCGAGTCGTCCTGTCGTCCTACGAGGACTTGCCGGCGATCCAGGTTTCCTGCATCTGGTCGACGCCGAGGCCGTTGGCCTTGGTGCCGCAGACGGTCGTCTGGTGACCGTTGATCAGCGGGAAGTCCATCACGTTCAGCGAAGGCATTTCTTCGTTGAACAGTTCCTGGATCGTTTTCCATTCGGTCTTACGCGCGCCTTCGTTGGTGCTGGAGATGAATTTCTTCACCAGCCCTTCGGCTTCTTTGTTCGTCCAGAAGGATTTGAACCCGTCGAGTTCGGCTTCCGGCAGCGCATAGAAGGACGCGTACTCGTCCGGCACCGGCACGTCGGAGGTGGTGCCGGTGAAGGGGAAGGTGAGTTCGAATTCGCCTTCCAGCCACTTTTCGGCGATCGTCGCCGCTTCCAGTTCTTCGAGCTTCACATTGACGCCGATCTGGCCCATCTCCTGCTGGACCAGGAGCGCCATCTGCTTGAAGTAGTCGAAGCCCGCGGGGTACTGCAGGCTGACCGTCAAGCCGTTGGCGAATTTGGATTTCGCCATTTCGGCCTTCGCTTTTTCGACGTTGAATTCGAACGGCGGCACTTCCTGGTCGGAAGCGTCGAGTTCGAAGTTCTGGATCACGCTGTTCGGCACGGTGCCGGTACCGCGGAACACCGTTTCGTTCAGTTGTCCGCGGTTGATCGCCAGGCTGAGGGCGTGGCGGACGTGCACGTCGTTCAGCGCCTTCACCTTGGTGTTGGTCACCATCAGGATCTCCTGCGGGATTTCCACCTCCTGGATGGCCAGGTTGGAGTCGCCCTGAAGCGATTCGACCTGGGCGAAGGGGACGCCGTCGATCATCTGCGCTTCGCCCGATTTGAGGGCGAGGACACGGGTGTTCGAGTTGGGGACGAAATTCCACCGCATCGTGTCGAGATACGGTTTTCCCTTTTCGAAGTAGTACGGATTTTTTTCGAACGTGATGTGGGAGCCGCCGGCGAATTCCTTCAGCCGGAACGGACCGGTGCCGACCGGGTGCTTCCAGAAGGCCGGGCCTTCCTTTTCCAGCTTTTCCTTGTCGACGATGAACGCCGGGAAGATCGCCAGGTTGTAGAGGAACGCGGCGACCGGGTGTTCGAGTTTCACGACCACCGTGGTCGGGTTCGTCGCCTTGGCGCTTTCCATCCCGTTGGCGACCGCCGCCAGGGAGATGTTCACTTCCGGGTCGGCGAATTGTTCCAGGTTCCACGCCACGTCTTCCGCGGTCAGCGGCGAGCCGTCGGAGTATTTGAGGCCCTTGCGCAGGTGGAACGTGTAGGTCATCCCGTCTTTCGAGACGTTCCAGCTTTCCGCCAGGCCCGGCACCACCTTGTCCGGCCCGTTGGGGTCGTTGCGGACGATGCCGTTGTAGAGCATTTCGTCGGCGAAGATGTCCCCGTTGCCGTTCTTGATTTCGCGCGGGTTCAGGGTCACCGTTTCCAGCTGACGCGAGTAGACGAGCGAGCCGCCCGCCACCGGTTCTTCTTCGCACGCGGCGTTGACGGCTTTCGCGCCGCCTTCGCCTTCTTTGGCGACCGAGATCGTCCCGCCGCCGCCGCTGGAGCCGCCGCAGGCGCTCACCAACAGCGCCAACAGGGCACCCATCGCCCCGATCAGCAAGAGCTTTCTCATCCTTCTCTCCTCTTCATGGTCATCAACGACGGACGCCCGGCCCAGCCGGGCACCGTTACTTCAGGGGTGGCAAACACCGGGGCTCACCCGCGTTCGCTTTCGCGGCGACGGCCTCAACCCCAGCCTGCACCGCTACGAGTGCCTGGTCAAGGTCGCGCTCGTGCATCGCCGCCGAGACGAACCAATTATGCCTTGGGTGGAGGTAGAGGCCGTGCTTCCCACACTCGGCCGCAAAGACGTCGTTCAAGGTCCGCGCGTCGTCGTCGGCCTCGAAGCGGGCGAAGGGCATCGTCGGCGGACCCGTGACCGAGATCCCGAGGCCGTGCTCGGCGGCCGCCGCCGCGAGACCCTCCTGGAACCTGGTGCCCCAGTCGCGCATCTGGCCGAGCGCGTCCTCGCGCTCCATCAGCTCGAGAGTGGCGAGGCCGGCCGCCATCGCGTCGCCGGTCCACCAGAAGGAGCCGGTGGCGAAGACCTTGGACGCCGCGCCGCGCACCTCCTCCTTGCCGACCAGCGCCGAGAGCGCGAAGCCGTTGGCGATCGCCTTGCCCCAGGCGCTCATGTCGGCGGCGACGCCGAACTGACGCCAGCCGCTGCCGAGCTCCAGGCGCATGCCGGTGCGGACCTCGTCGTGGATCAGGAGGCCGCCGTTCTCGTCGAGCAGCTGCCGCACGCCGAGCGCGAACTCGCGCGTCGGCGCCTCCTGGTCCATCCCGCCGGCCGGCTGGCGGTAGGGCGAGACGATCAGTCCGGCGAGGTCGCCGGGGTGCCGCTCGATCGCCGCGCGGACGGAGTCGAGGTCGTTGAAGTCGAAGTAGTCGAGGTTGGCGCGGTCGCCGGGGACGGTGCCCTGGACGTCGGGATTGCACCACGGCAGCGAGCCGTGGTAGGCGCCGTTGGCGACCAGCATCGTGCCGCGGCCCGTGTGGGCGCGGGCCAGGGTCACCGCGAGCGTGGTGACGTCGGCGCCGTTCTTCGCGAAGAGCGCCCAGGCGCCCTGGTCGACGAGGCCGACGAGCTTCTCCGCCAGGTCCACCATCACCGGCGCGGCGCCGGGGCCGCAGTCGACCTGGGCGTGCTGGCGGGCGACCGCCTCCTCGACCTCCGGGCGCAGGTAACCGATCACCTGCGGGCCCCAGCTGCACATCATGTCGATGTACTCGTTGCCGTCGACGTCCCAGAAGCGGGAGCCCTCGGCACGGGCGATGAAGTGGGGCGAACCGGGCCAGTTCACCTGGGGGGAGAAGTGGCCGGCGACGCCTCGCGGCAGCGCCTTGCCGGCGCGTTCGTCGAGTTCAAGCCCCGCCTGGCCCTGAAAGGTAGTCGTCATTGCGGGATCTTAAACAGACGTACGAAATAGAATCAAGGGTCTTATTTCAGACGTACGTATAAAATCGCGCCGCGCCGCTTATCCGGGCGGCGGGGTGATCGGCAACTGCCCCCGGCCCGGGCGGCGCATCGGGATCAGGTCGACTGCAGAGAGGAAGAGGTTGTGACCAACCCACTTGATGTGGACCGCTCCGAGCGCGTCCAGGAAGTCCGCGATCGCGCCGCGATCGTGCGCCGGGAGACGATCCGCCTCGTCGGCATCGCGGGCTCCGGCCACTACTCCAGCGTCTTCTCCTGCGCCGAGCTGATGGGCGCCCTCTACTCCGGCGTGATGCGGATCGCCGAGGATCCCGACTGGCCCGAGCGCGACCGGCTGATCCTCTCCAAGGGCCACGTCGCGGTCGGCCTCTACCCGCTGCTCGCCGAACGCGGCTACTTCCCGGAGGAATGGCTGGACTCCTACACGCGGCTCGGCTCGCCGCTCGGCGACCACCCCGACATGCGCCGCATCCCCGGCGTCGACTTCTCCTCCGGCAGCCTCGGCCACGGCCTCTCGATCGGCGTCGGGATGGCGAAGGCGGCGCGCCTGCGCGGCTACGACGAGACGCGGGTCTGGGTGCTGCTGGGCGACCAGGAGCTGAACGAGGGCCAGGTCTGGGAAGCGGCCGGCTCCGCCTCCCACTTCGGGCTCGGGAACGTCGTCGCGATCGTCGACGCCAACCAGATGGGCCTCGACGGGACAACCGAGGAGACGATGTCGGTGGAGCCGATCGGCGGGCGCTTCGAGGCCTTCGGCTGGGACGTGGTCGAGATCGACGGGCACGACCCGGAGGCGATCCTCGCAACCGCGGCGGCGCTGCCGCCGGCCACCGGCGAGCGGCCGCAATGCATCGTCGCCCGCACCGTCAAGGGGAAAGGGGTCTCTTATATGGAGCTGTCGCGGACCTGGCACATCGGCTATCTGGACCCCGACGACGCGGCCGCCGCGACCCGGGAGATCGATCAGCGTGGCTGAGATGGAGCGGGTCGACGGGATCGATGTGGCCCCGGTGCCGAGCGGCAAGAGCTGGGACCTGGCAGGGATGGAAAGGCTCTCGACCTCGGCGGTCGCGGGCAAGGTGCTCGCCGCGATGGGCGACGAGGACCCCGACATCGTCGTCCTCACCGCCGACCTCAAGTTCTCCAACCAGACGGTCGACTTCGAGCGCGCCCACCCGGAGCGCTTCGTCAACGTCGGCATCTCCGAGCAGCACATGGTCTCGATGGCGGCGGGGATGGCGAGCGTCGGGCTGAAGCCCTACGTCGCCACCTTCGCGCCGTTCGTCGGCCTCCTGGCGGGCGAGCACATCCGCACCGACCTCGCCTACCCCGGGCTGCCGGTGCGGGTGATCGCCCACCACGCCGGGATCGCGATCGGCTTCTACGGGACCTCCCACCACGCGACCGAGGACCTCGGCCTGATGCGCTCGATCGCCGGGCTCACCGTCGTCTGCCCCTGCGACGCGACGGCGACCGAGGCGGCGCTGCGCCAGACCGCCGACCTCCCCGGCCCGGTCTACTTCCGGGTCGGGCGGGGGCGCGACGCCGACGTCTACGACTCCCGTCCGGCGGGCACCTGGCGCTTCGGCGAGGCCGCGGTCCTGCGCGAGGGCGACGACCTGACGATCGTCGGCAACGGCATCACGGTCTCGGCGGCGCTCCAGGCGGCGCGGGCGCTGGCCGCCGAAGGCGTCGAGGCGACGGTCATCGACGCCCACGCCGTGCGGCCCTTCGACGACGCGACGATCGCCGAGCACACCGCGCGCAGCAGGCGCCTGCTGGTCGCCGAGGAGCACAACGTGGTCGGCGGCGTGGCGAGCGCCTGCGCCGAGGCCCTGGTCGAGCACGGCCTCGCCGATGTGAAGCTGGCGCGGATCGGGATGCCCGCCGACGAGTACTCGCTGATCGGCCCCCCGACCCACCTCTACCGGCACTACGGCATGGACGCCGACGGCATCGAGGCGAAGGCGCGCGAGCTCCTCGCCGACTGAAAGGAGAAACGTGAAGCAACTGGAGCAAGCGAAGCTCGAGGTGATCGAGTACGCCAATCGGATGCTGACCGAGGGGCTCGTGAAGGGGACCGCGGGGAATGTGAGCGTGCGGGTCGGCGACCAGGTCGCGATCACGCCAGGGAGCGTCCCCTACGCCGAGATCACTCCCGACCGCGTCGCGATCGTCGACCTCGACGGCAACCACATCTCCGGCGGCAACCCGTCCTCGGAGACGCCGCTCCACACCCTCGTCTACCGGGAGACCGACGCCGCGGCCGTAGTCCACACGCACTCCATATATGCGACCACCCTGGCCTGCACGGTCGACGAGCTGCCCGCCGTCCACTACATGATCCACGCCTTCGGCGGGGACACCGTGGAGGTCTCCGACTACGAGCGCTTCGGCTCCGATGAGCTGGCCGCCGCGGTGCATAAGGCACTCGGCGACCGCCGCGGGGTCCTGCTGCGCAACCACGGTGCGGTCGTCCACGGACCGGGCCTGAAGCGTGCCTACGACCTGGCGGTCCTGCTCGAGTGGCTGTCCGAGCTGTATTGGCGGTCCTCGGTCTTCGGCGAGCCCAAGATCCTCAGCCACGAGCAGCTCGAGGAGGTCGCGACCGAGGCGGCCCGCCGCGCCTACGCCGGGGGCGATTCGTGAGGTCGCCGAAGGTCGTCTGCCTCGGCGTCCACCTGCTCGACGTGCTGGTGCGCCACCCGCAGGCGCCGAACCTCAGCCCGGGCTGGCAGCTCCTCGACGACCTGCGGATCACGGCAGCGGGCACCGCGGCGGGGCCTGCGGTCGACCTGGCGAAGCTCGGCGCCGAGGCAATCTCGATGGGCGTCATCGGTGCCGACTTCGAGGGCAACGTGGTCTGCGACCTGATGTCAGAGCACGGCGTCGACGTCAGCCGCATGGTCCGCGACGAGGGCGGGCCGACGCACGTCAGCCTCCTCTTCATCGGCCCCGAGGGCGAGCGCAACCCGATCATGATCCGGCCGACCGGCGCCCGCACGCTCACCCTCGACGACGTCGACATGGACGTCGTCGCCGACGCCGACGTGCTCCACGTCGGCGGTGCCGACCAGCTCGGCGACTTCGTCGACGGCCCCCTCGTCGACCTCATCGCCCACGCCCGCGCCAACGACGTCGTCGTCACCGTCGACGTGCTGGCGATGACCGACGAAGCGATGCGCGACCGCCTCGCTCCCGCCCTCTCCCAGGCCCAGTTCTTCTTCCCCAACGAGGGCCAGCTCGCCGACATGACCGGCACCGACGACCCGGCCGAGGGCGTCGCTCGCCTGCGCGACAAAGTCGGCGTCGAGACCGTGATCGGCACCCTCGGCGGCGAGGGCAGCCTGATCCTCGGCCCGGGCGGCGAAGCCAAGGTGCCCGCCTTCGACATCGACCTCGTCGACACCACCGGCTGCGGCGACGCCTACGTCGCGGGCTTCATCGTCGCCACCGCGAACGGCTGGGACGCCGAGGCGGCCGGCTACCTCGGCGCCGCGGCGAGCGGCCTCGTGGCGACCGGCCTCGGCTCGGACTCCGGCATCGTCGACCTCCCGAGCACCCTCGAGTTCATGGCGACCCAGGCCCCCGCCCGCATCGCGGACCTCGCCCGCGCCGCGGCATAGTCGCTCCGCGGACGAGCATCCGCCGGGGCTCGCCGGGGGGCGGCAAGGGACGGGGAAAGGGACGAGGAAAGGGACCCGGCCCTCTCGGCCACGGCCCGGGCAGGCTGTGGCCGTGGCCGAGAGGGCCGGGTCTTCGATGAGTGGAAGAAGGGACGTGGGGGCGTCACGGGAGGTCGACGGGAGTCCCACGGATCCGTCACCGATCCGTGACGGAGGTGGGACCTCATCACGGAGAGCGTGAGAACGCCACGCTTCCTTCCGTGTTGTCCAACACGCACGCAGGTGCGGTCGTCCTAACCGACCTATAGCGCCGGTTAGGACGACCGCACCCCGGGGGACCCTCGCTCCGGGCCCGGAGAGAGACGGAAGGCGCCCGGGCGTGTGACGTTCCCGGCATCTTCGTCACCGATCGGCCCCTGACGGCCCCCGGTCGGCCGGAGGTGTGCCATCTCCCGCGCATCACGATCACGTGAGTCCGACCGCCTCACGTCCCTGTACCGGCTCTCCCCCGCACCCCTCACGTCCTGGGCGCCTCATGGGGGTCACGGCCTGCCAGGACCCCCATGAGGCGCCCAGGACACCCGACCGCGCCCCGCAGTGGTGCGGACGCCCGGCCCGAAGTGCTGTGGACGCCCCGGCCCGCAGCGGCGCGGCCGCCCCCGCCGGAGGCCGACTCATCCGTCAGGAGGCCCTAACCGCCGCTCGGCTCCGCGATGCGCTGGAGGTGCGTGGCGAGGGCGCCGTCGCGGAACGCGTGGATCGCGAAGCCGGGCGGGTCCGGGCGCATCGTCAGTTTCGGTGCGGTGAAGTCGAGCGCCGCCTGCAGGTAGGTGCTGGGGACGGTGACGACGGCGCGCCCGGCCAGCTCGGCGACGATCGAGCGGTGCACGTGGCCGGCGACGATCCGGATCACCTGGCTGTGCCGCCCCACCACCTCGCCGAGCGCCTCGCGCGACTCGTCCGTCAGCCCGATCCGTTCGAAGGTCGGGATCTCGGTCCGCAGCGGCGGGTGGTGGAGGGCGACGACGGTCGGCTTCTCGGTCTCCTCGGCGAGCTTCGCGTCGAGCCACTCGACCCGCCCGCCGTCGAGGGACCCGCCTTCGGCACCGGGGATCGTCGAGTCCAGGCAGACCAACCGCAGGGGCCCGAGGTCCGCGGCGTAGGACGTCGGTTCCTCGCCCCGTCCCGGCAGCCCGAACGCCTGCCGCAGCGGCGCCCGCAGGTCGTGGTTGCCGGGCAGCACGTGCGGGTCGAGGTCGAGCGGCGCCAGCAGCTCGCGCACCCGCTGGTACTCCTCCGGCGCCCCGTTGTCGGTGAGGTCACCGGAGACGAGCAGCGCGTCGGGCCGATCGGGCAGCGACAGGACGGCCTCCACCGCCCGCAGCAGGCACTCGTCAGGATCGGCCCCGTTCCAGTTCGCCCCGATGTGAGGGTCGCTGATCTGCAGCAGGAGAAACGGCGCCCGGTCCGCGGTCATGGCGGCAGCTTACGCGCGCGGCGGCGGGAATCCGCGGTCGCTCGTCGCGCGGGGCGGGGCGGATGCGGCGCGCGCGCCGCTCCGACCGGCCGCCACCTACGCACGCACGGCGCCGTCCGGCGCCAACTCGACCGCGCCGAGGGTCGCCAGGGCGGCGTCCCAGGCTCCGGCGACCGCTGCCGCCGCGGTGCGCTCCTCGCGCCCGAGCTCCTCGGCGAGGCTCGTGCTGTCCTCGTCGCCGGCCCGCGAGGCCACCCGGGCGAGGAGGGCGTAGCCGCCGACCTCGAGCTGCTCGAAGGCGAAGGCGAAGCCCGCCAGCTTCGGCGGCGGGTCGGGCTGGGCGGCGAAGAAGCCGGCGAGGTTGGTGCCCCCGAGGCCGAGCGCGGTGTCCTTGAGGCGGGACGCCGAGCCGCCGCGGGCCGCGATCCGCTCCTCCAGGCGCCTGCGTTGGTCGAGCGTCTCCTCGAGGTGCGCCTCGAAGACCGCGACCAGCGGCGGCGCCTCGGCCACCCGCCGTGCCGCTTCGAGGAAGCGCGCCGACTGGATCTCCAGCGCATGCATGTCGGCAAGGTAGGTGTCGAGGTGGGCCGCCGGGTCGCCGTCGAGCGCCCGCAGCGAGTCTTCGACCGCCTGGTCGAAGCGCCCGACGATCCGCTCCGCCATCGCCGCCTCCTCGTCGCCGATCCGGCGCGCCGCGGCCGCGGTCTCGGGGTCGCCCGACGCCTCGGCGACCCGCTCCAGCAGCCGGTAGGCGGCGAGCTCCATGTTCTCGTAGGAGTGCGCGTGGAAGGCGAGCTTGCCGGGGGTGTCGGGCTGGACGCGGGCGAAGAGCGCCATGCCGACGCCGCCGAGCCAGCCCGCCGCGTCCTTGGCGTTCGACGGCTCGGCGCCGTGCGCCCGCAGCCGCGCCCCGACCAGGTCGAGGTGGCCCTGCGTCTCGGACTCGTGGCGGTGGAAGTCGGCCGCCATGCCGCCGCCGACGAGGCGCGGCGCCAGCCGCATCTGCACCAGGGCCTGTCGCTCGACCGAGTGCATGTCGGCGAGGTAGGAGAGGAGGCGCTTCTCGGTCTCGGAGGCGATGCGCCGCCGGTACCCGTCGGATGTCGCGGTCAACCGCGCGGCCCGAGGCGAGACCGTCGCGATTTACATACGACAACCAGTTCGGTGATGCGTCGGTCAATGCTCAATCCCATTTGTGACGGTTATGGCTTGGGCAGTAGTACTTTGCACCAGGACGGGTAGGAAGGTGTCAACAGGTGACCGGACGCGGGGACAGTTGAGCGGACGCACGGAATCGGAAGGTCGGGCGGAGGCGGGGGACAGGTGACGGCCACCCGTCCGCAGCTCACGGAGATCTCCAACGCGGCGGTGGCGCTGCACCGCGAGCACTTCGGCCGTGGCCCCGGCGCGGCGAAGACCTACCTCACCGCCAACCTCGTCGTCTGCGTGCTGAGCGACGTCTTCACGCCGCTCGAGCGGACCCTCATCGAGGCGGGGGAGGAGATGCGGGTGCACGAGACCCGCGCGCTCCACCACGCCGCCACCGAGGAGGCCTACAAGTCGCGCATGGAGGAGGTGCTGGGGATGCCGGTCGAGGCCCACATGAGCACCATCCACGTGGACCCCGACATCGCCGTCGACATCTTCGTCCTGAGCGGCCAGGGCGTTCCAGACCAAGCGTGACCAGGACCCAGGTCGCGTGGCGTGCTCGGTGCGCGAGCGACCGAGGACGCCGTCGTGCGCCGGTCTGGGACGCCCTGGCCTAAGACCCGACCTTGGTCTGGACCATCTCGGTCGCCACGGCGTAGATCGCCTCGGCGTCTATCTCGGCGGCGCGCAGGAGCTCGGCCGGCTTCGCCGACCCCGGCATGTCCTCGACCGCGAGGACGCGGACCTTCGCCGTGGCCCCATGCGCCGCCAGCGCCGCCAGCACCGCCTCGCCGATGCCGCCCTCCTTCCAGTGGTCCTCGACCGTGACGATCGCGCCGGTCTCCTCGGCTGCCCGCACCAGCGTGTCGGCGTCGACCGGCTTTACCGAGTAGAGGTCGATGACCCGCGCCGAGATGCCCTCGGCGGCCAGGCGCTCGGCGGCGGCGAGCGCCTCGTGCAGGGTGATCCCGGCGCCGACGATGGTCACGTCGTCGCCGTCCAGCACCGTCTTCGAGCCGCCGATCTGGAATTCGTCGGAGGCGTCGTAGATGACCGGCGTGGCGCCGCGCGTGGTGCGCATGTAGGCGATCCCGGTGGAGGCGGCCATCAGCTCGACCAGCGCCGCGGTCGAGGTCGCGTCGCTCGGGTAGAGGACCGTCGAGCCGTGCACGGCCCGCAGCGACGCGAGGTCCTCGAGCGCCATCTGCGACGGCCCGTCCTCGCCGATGGAGACGCCGGCGTGCGAGCCGCAGAGGCAGATGTTGGCGCGGCTGATCGCGCCCATGCGGACGAAGTCGTAGGCGCGCGAGAGGAACGCCGCGAAGGTCGAGGCGAACGGCCGGTAGTGGCGGCGCACCTGGAAGCCGATCGCCGCCGCGACCATCTGCTGCTCGGCGATGTACATCTCGAAAAAACGCTCCGGGTGCGCATTCTTGAAGTCTTCGGAGTGGGTCGAGTTGGAGACCTCGCCGTCGAGCGCGACCACGTCCGGGCGGATGTTCCCGAGCGCGGCCAGCGCTTCGCCGTAGGCTTTGCGGGTCGCCACTTCGGTGCCCTTCTCCCAGGTCGGCATCTCGCCGCCGGGGACGTCGAAGACGTAGGGCGTGGCGTCGCCCTCGGGCTTCTTCACGTCGACGTGGAGGTCGCGCTCGCCGCCCAGTTCCTCGATCGCCTTGGCCGGATCCGAGAGCGGTTTGCCGTGCTTGCCGGGCTGATCCTCGGTCTCCTTGGCACCCTTGCCCTTCTTGGTGCGGGCGACGATCATCGTCGGCCGGTCGCCACCTTCGGCGGCGGTGTATGCGTCCTCGATCTCCTGCACGTCGTGACCGTCGATCTCGATCGTCGTCCAGCCCGCCGCCTCGGCGCGGGCCGCGTAGGAGACGAGGTCCCAGCCGTGCATCGTTTCGCCGGTCTGGCCCAGCCGGTTGACGTCGATCAGCGCGGTCAGGTTGGCGAGGCTCTGCTTGCCGGCGTGCTCGACCGCCTCCCAGATCGACCCCTCGGCCATCTCGGAGTCGCCGCAGAGGACCCAGACGCGCGAGGGCATCCGCTCGAGGCGCGCGGCGAGCGCGACGCCGACGCCGATCGGCAGCCCCTGGCCGAGCGACCCGGTGGCGACGTCGACCCAGGGCAGGATCGGGGTGGGGTGGCCTTCGAGGCGGGAGCCGAGCTTGCGGAAGGTGAGGAGCTCGTCGTCGTCGATCGCGCCGACTGCTTTCAGCATCGAGTAGTAGAGCGGCGACGCGTGGCCCTTGGAGAAGATCAGGTGATCGTTGCGGGGGTCGTCGGGGGCGTCGAAGTCGAGCTTCAGGTGCCCGTCGATCAGCACCGCCAGGAGGTCCGCCGCCGACATCGAGGAGGTCGGATGACCCGAACCCGCCGCGTCGGAGGAGCGGACCGAATCAACCCGCAGCTGTTGGCCAAGTTCGCGTCGAAAATCCATGTCTCCACTCATGGGGTGGACGCTAGCGAAAGCAGGCGGTGGTCGTCTGCGATCCTGCCCTCAGGGTGGACGCGACGGCGACTACAGACCTCTATCGGCGGCGCCAGCGGCGTCGGGCGGTCATCGCCTGGGCAACGCTCGGGATCATCGCCGCCCTGATCGGCCTCGGGATCGCCTTCGGCGGCGAAGGCGACTCCGGGTCCCAGCCCCAGATCCACCTCTTCAGCTGGGAAATGTCCTCGGTCCAGTACAAGAAGCTCCACAAGGGAGAGGACGAGCTGACCGTCCTCAAGCAGCTCGGCAGCACCGGCATCCACGAAGACGAAGTCGAAGAAGTCGACCTCCTCCACCTCTTCCCGCCACCGCCCTCGGGGTCGACCTGCAACTTCTGGAAGCTGAGCGACGCCCCCGACCACCTCGTCCGCCTCTGCTTCAGCGAAAGCGAAGGCTTGCTGGTGGAGAAGGCGGTGCGGGCGCCCGGCGAGGGCGGCGCCGAAACGACCCTGGCCTGACCGGCCTCGCGCTCAAAGGCCGCGACGGGGTGCCTGTGGCGCCTTACTCGCGCATAGACCGAGTTTCGCGCCACAGCAAAGGCCACAGCCCGTCTGGGCGCGGCCGAAAGGGCCGCGTCCCTTCCCCCGTCCTCAGCCGCCCGCTGCGGGCACCTGCTGGGTGATGCAGTGGATGTTGCCGCCGCCGAGGAGGATCTCGCGGGCGGGGACGCCGACGGCCTCGCGGGCGGGGAAGGCCTGCGCGATGATCGCTCGCGCTTCGTCGTCGCGAGCGGGGTCGAGGAGGGGGAAGACCACGCGGGAGTTGGCGATGTAGAAGTTGACGTAGCTGGCCGCGAGGCGGTCGCCGGCGCGGCGCGGCCGGGTGCCGGGGGCGGCCTCGACGCCCGCCGCCTCCTCGGCGGTGGTGGTGAGCGGGCCGGGCGCGGGGAGCTTGATCACCTCGAGGGAGCGGCCGCGGGCGTCGGTCGCGGCTTCGAGGCGCCGGAGCGCGTCGCGGGAGATCGCGTGCTGGGGGTCATCGGGGTCGTCCGTCCAGGTGAGCATCACGACGCCGGGCCTGGCGAAACAGGCCAGGTTGTCGATGTGGCCGTCGGTCTCGTCCTCGAAGACGCCGTCGCCGAGCCAGATCACCTTCTCGGTGCCGAGGTGGGCGTGGAGGGCGGCTTCGATCGCGGCGCGGTCGAGCTCCGGGTTGCGGTTCGGATTCAGCAGGCACTGTTCGGTGGTGAGGACGGTGCCCTCGCCGTCGACGTGGATCGAGCCGCCCTCCAGTACCAGCGGCGCGGCATGACGGCCGTCGCCTTCGACCTCGAGCACCTTCGCAGCGACGCGATCGTCGCGGTCCCAGGGGAAGTAGAGCCCGCCCTCGAGGCCGCCCCAGGCGTTGAAGTGCCAGTCGACGCCGCGCCGGGCGCCTGCCCCGTCGACGACGAAGGTCGGGCCGGTGTCGCGCAGCCAGGCGTCGTCGGTGGAGACCTCGACCACCCGCACCGCGTCCGGGAGGGCGGCCCGGGCGCGCTCGAACTGGCCGTCGGAGACCGCCATCGTCACCGGCTCCGACGCCGCGATCGCGCTCGCCACCGCGGCGAACGCCGCCTGCGCCGGCGCCGCGCCCGCCCGCCAGTTGTCGGGGCGCTCCGGCCAGGCCATCCAGCACCCCGCGTGCGGCTCCCACTCGGCCGGCATGCGGAAGCCGTCCGCGGCGGGGGTGGAGGCGAGTGGGCGCGCCATCCGGGGATTGTCGCCCACCGGGCCGACCGCTTACAGTCGAGGGGGATGACCGAGCCGAGGCTGATCGAGAAGACCGGGGTGGAGGAGTCGCTCGCGCGGACGCGGCCGCCGGCGCGCGCGCCGTTCCGGGTCGCCGCCGTGCAGGAGCGCTGGCACCCCGATCCCGACGAGCACCGCGAGGCGCTCGCGACCGGCATCCGCATGGCCGCGGCGCAGGGCGCGCGCCTCGTCGCCCTGCAGGAGCTGACCCTGTCGCCCTACTTCGCGGTCGACCCCGCGGGGCCGGCGGGGGTCGGGGTCGAGCCGGAGGAACTGCCCGGCGGCCCCACCTACCAGTTCGCCGCCTCGATGGCGGCGGAGACCGGCATCCACGTGCACACGTCGCTGTACGAGCGGGCGCCCGACGACGGGCTCGGCTTCAACACCGCGATCGTCGTCGCCCCCGACGGCACCCTGGTGGGTCGCACCCGCAAGCTCCACATCCCGATCACCGCGGGCTACTACGAGGACAAGTACTTCCGGCCTGGCCCGGTGGAGGAGGGGGACGCGTTCCCGCTGGTGGCGCTCGGCGACGCGCAGCTCGGCCTGCCGACCTGCTGGGACCAGTGGTTCCCGGAGCTCGCCCGCGCCTACAGCCTCGCCGGCGCCGAGATCCTCATCTACCCGACCGCGATCGGCTCCGAGCCCGACCACCCCGACTTCGACACCCAGCCGCTGTGGGAGCGGGTGATCGTCGCCAACGGGATCGCCAACGGCACCTTCATGGTCGCGGTGAACCGGTTCGGCGACGAGCCGCCGCTGACCTTCTACGGCTCCTCGTTCATCTCCGACCCCTACGGGCGCGTCCTGGTGCAGGCGCCGCGCGACGCGGCGGCGGTGCTGGTCGCCGACCTCGACCTCGCCCAGCGCGGCGACTGGCTGGAGCTCTTCCCGTTCCTGACGACCCGCCGACCCGATGCCTACGCGAGCCTGGTCGAGGGTAGGGCTGAGGCACGATGACCGACCTCAAACCAGAAGAGACGACGGCCGAGACCGCATTGGTCTGCCCCAAATGCGGCGGCGAGATGCACCCGCACGGACGTAACGGAGTGACGATCGAGCAGTGCCGAAAGTGTCACGGGATCTTCCTCGACCCCGGCGAGTTCGAGCAGCTCCTGAGCCGCGAAACCTCCTTCCTCGGCAGCGACGAAAAACTCTCCGGGCAGAACCCCGACGGCGACGGGCGCGCCTCGCGATGGCGGCGATGGCGGCGCTGATCGAGTTCCCCGCCGACGACCCCAAGCGCGCGCTGCGCTTCTGGAGCGGCCTCCTCGAGATCGATCTCGCCGAGCGCGGGGAGGGCGAGGGCGCCGGCTGGGTCGGCAGCTCGGGCGGCGTCCGGGTCGGCGTCCACGAGCGCGGCCGCGGACCTGGCGACACCGCCTCGCTTCCCTACTTCCCGGTCGCCGACATGACCAGCACCCTGCGCAAGGTCGAGGACTTGGGCGGCGAGCTCGTCCACCCGGGCGAGCGCTGGTCGATCTGCCGCGACTCCGAGGGCACGCCCTTCGCGCTGGAGCAGCGCTAGAGACTCGGCCGCGCCGCTCGCCGAGCCTGCGGCGACGGCGCTAGCGGGGGCCGGCGCCGGACAGCGGTTCGATCCGGAAGGCGGAGCGGACCGGGCTCACCGGCTTGTAGAACGTCGCGGTCTGGTTGCTCAGCTTCCACGGCGCCGGGAGGTTCGGGCTCGCGCCGAGGAACCGTTGGAAGAGGACGACCGCCCCTTCGCAGCTGATGGTGGACCCGGCCGGCAGGTAGATCAGGAACTGGCCTTTGGTGAAGCGCAGCGGGCGGATCGTGGTCGTGTGGTTGACCGTGAACGGATTGCGGCAGAGCGTCCCGAGGTCCGGATTCGTCGCGCCTTCTTTTTCGATTTCGCCACTCGTCTGTTGCTTGGTCAGTGCGACCGAGAAGCCGCCCTGGGAGCCGCGCAGGAACGACGCCCTGCCGGAGCCTTCCGGCGAGACCTTCCACGGGGACGGCAGGTTGCCGTCGAAATCCTCGAGGAAGCGGGCGAAGAGTTCGGCGCCCGCCTTGCATTCCAGGCCCGAGTCTTCGAGCCGGATCGTGTAGCGGCCCGCGGGGAACACCGCGGCGCCGATCCGGTCGTCGTGGAGGACGCGGAAGCCGGGGCAGGTCTTCGGGGCGGGAGCCTGGGTGGCGGCCGCCGGCTGGGCGGCGAACGCGACCGCGAGGGCTGCGATCAGCGCGCCGAGCAGGAGCCGGCCCCTGCCGCGGCCGGGCGTCGCGCCGATGTCGCGGAGCCTGCCGCGCCACCGCCGCGGCGGTTCGCTTTGGGAAATCGCCTGGATGTCGGGAAGCACCTGCATACGGCGCGGAAAACTATCAGCCTCGCCCGTCCCTACCATGCATCGGTCCGATGCCCGAACCGATTACGCGTGGCGAGCGCTACATGCCAGGGCTGGACGGCCTGCGCGCGATCGCGGTCCTGGCGGTCATCTTCTTCCACCTTGGCTTCGGCTGGGCGCCCGGCGGGCTGCTCGGCGTCGGCATCTTCTTCACTCTCTCCGGCTACCTGATCACCGACATCCTGCTCGGCCAGTACCTGCGCCGCGGCGCCATCCACCTCGGCCGCTTCTGGCTCGGCCGCGTCCGACGCCTCCTCCCGGCGCTCTTCCTGATGCTGCTGATCGTCGTCGCCTGGGTGACGATCTTCGGCCCCGCCCAGCCCGACCAGTTCCGCAAGGCGGTCGTCTCGGCGATCTTCTATGTGAACAACTGGCAGCAGATCGCCGCCAACGTGTCGTATTTCGCGCGCTTCGCGCCCGAACAGCCGCTGAACCACCTCTGGTCGCTGTCGGTCGAGGAGCAGTTCTACATCTTCTGGCCGTTCATCCTGCTGGTCGGGCTGCGGCTGGTGCGGGAGCGCGGCGGGGACGAAGGGCTCCGCCCGCGCCTCGCGCTCTGGACCCTCGGGCTGGCGATCGCCTCCTCGATCCTGATGGCGGTCCTCTACCACCCGGGCTTCGACCCCTCGCGCGTCTACTACGGCACCGACACCCGCGCGGCGGGCCTGCTCTTCGGTGCGGCGCTGGCGATGGTCTGGCCGAGCCGCCGCCTCAGCCCCCGCATCACCCGCCAGGCGCGGAAGAACCTCGACCTGCTCGGCTGCCTCGGCCTGCTGGTCATCGCGATCATGATCTGGCGGACCGGCGAGTTCTCCCCGTTCCTCTACCGCGGCGGCTTCGTCGTCCTCTCGCTGGCGACGGTGATGGTGCTGATGCCGCTCGCCCACCCGGCGTGCCGGCTCGGCAACGTGCTCGGCTGCAAGCCGCTGCGCTGGATCGGCGTCCGCTCCTACGGCATCTACCTCTGGCAGACGCCGGTGATCGTCCTTACCTCGCCGCAGGGCCCGCACGGCCAGAGCCTCCTCCGCGACGTCCTCCAGGTGGCGGCGATCTTCGGCATCGCGGCGCTCTCCTGGAAATTCGTCGAGGAGCCGATCCGCCACGGCGCGATCGGGCGGCTGCTCGCCCGGCGGCGCCGGCTCGGCTGGGGCTGGGCGACGTTCACGACCGAGGGGCGCGTCGTCCTGGTCGGCCTCGTCGTGCTGGTCGTCGTCGCGATCGCGGGCCTGGCGGGCGTCAACAAGGCGACGGCAGAAGGTGAACAGATCCGTGTCAAAGAAGCGACGGCCGCCGGGACCAAAGGCCCGGTCCCGCTGACGAAAGCGCAGGCGGCCGACTCGCAGCGGACCTCGTGCAAACGGGTCGTCCACATCGGCGACTCGACCTCGGAGGGCCTCGACTCGGCCGAATACCTGCCGGACCCGAAGGAGCGGATCGAAAACCGCTACAGCGAAGTCGGCGTGAAGGAAACCCACATGGAGGTGCAGGGCGCGCGCTCGATCGAAGAGCGCTTCGAAGGCGAACCCAACGCCCAGGAAGTCGCCGAGGCGTGGAAGGCCGAAGGCTACAAAGGGTGCTGGGTGCTGGCGCTGGGGACGAACGAGGCTGCCGACGTGGCGGCGGGCTCGAACGTCGGCCTCGAAGAACGCATCGAAAAAATGATGAACATCATCGGCGGCGAACCGACGCTCTGGATCAACGTCAAAACCCTCCCCGAGGCGACCGAATTCTATTCCGAGGAAGGCATGAAGAAATGGGACGGAGAACTCGAAAAAGCGTGCCTTCGCTATCCCAACATGCGCATCTACAACTGGGCCGCGGACGTCAAAGAATCGTGGTTCATCAACGACGGCATCCACTTCACCTCGCCCGGTTACGCCGCCCGCGGGTACCTCATCGCCCATGCCCTCGCGCACGCCTTCCCGGCCAAGGGCGAATCCCCGGGCGGGGCCCACTGCGTGGTCAGCTGACGAACGGGTAGGTGCCTCGCGTCCAGCAGGCGGAACGAGGAGGCACCGATGGCAGACCCGAACGAGCGCGACGCGAAGCTCATCCAGTACATGAGCGAGGCGTACGGGAAAGAGCGCGAACTCGAGATGGCGCTCCAGACCGACATCGCGATGACGGCGAAGGCGCCGTACAAAAAACGCCTCAAACAACACCTCAAAGAGACGAAAGGCCACGCCAAAGCGCTCGAGCGCCGGATCAAGAAACTGGGCGGCGGCGGGCAGACCGTGGCCTCGCTGGTCGGCAAAGCCACCGCCCTCGCCAAAGGCCCGCTCCACATGGTCCGCGGCGGCGGCGAGCAGGAGAAACTCCTGAAGAACGCCAAGACCCAGTTCACCGCGGAGCAGGAGGAGATCTCCACCTACCTCGCCCTCGAGGTCTTCGCCACCAAAGTCGGCGACGCCGAGACCGCGAAACTAGCTCGCGACATCCGCAAAGAGGAGGAACGGATGGCCAAATTCCTCGAAGTCCAGATCCGCCAACTGGCCAACGCGACGGCCGTCGAGGAAGTGCCCTCGGTCCAGCGGCAGGCGGCGACGGGACCAAAAAAACGCAAAGCAACCGCCCCGAAATCCACCGGCAAATCGGCAGGCAAAGCGAAAGCGAGGCGGTAGCGCCGGGGCCCGCGCGGCGGACGGCCGAGGCGCGGGCCGGGGGGCGGACGGCGGACGGCCGGGCCGTGGCGGCGGACGGCCGGGGCCGGGCCCGG
>JBPYFM010000057.1:0-8768 GCA_051986435.1 Solirubrobacterales bacterium
GCACCCCGGGGGACCCTCGATCCGGGCCCGGAAAGGGACGGAAGGCGCCCGGGCGTGTGACGTTCCCGGCATCTTCGTCACCGATCGGCCCCTGACGGCCCCCGATCGGCCGGAGGTGTGCCTTCTCCCGCACGGGGTCCTCACGGAAGTCCGACCGCCTCACGTCCCTGTACCGGCTCTCCCCCGCACCCCTCACGTCCTGTGGGCGCCTCATGGGGGTTACAGCCTGCCAGGACCCCCATGAGGCGCCCAGGACACCCACCGGCGCCCCGTAGTGGCGCGGACGGCCGGGGCCGAAGTAATGCGCCCGCCCCGCGACCCCACCCCGGAACCGACAGAATCACCGCGTGCCCGACGAGCAGACAAGCGTGGAGCCGGCGATCAAGCTGGTCGGGCTGCGCCGCGTCTACGGCGAACGGGCGGCGCTCGAGGACGTCACGCTGGAGACCGCGCCCGGCGACTCGCTCGTCGTCCTCGGCCCGAACGGGGCCGGCAAGACGACGCTCCTGCGTATCCTCGCCACGCTGCTGCGCCCGACCGGCGGCGAGGTCCGCGTGCTCGGCTGCAAGCTCCCCGACGAGGCCTGGAAGCTGCGCGGCAAGATCGGCTATCTCGGCCACGAACCGCTGCTCTACCGTGACCTCTCGGGCCGCGAGAACCTCCGCTTCCACGCCAAGCTGCACGGGATCACCGGCGCCCGCGCCGAGGAGCGGATCGAGGAGCTGCTGGACGCGGTGAAGCTCTCCCACCGCGGCGACGAGCGCACCTTCGAGTTCTCCGCAGGGATGCGCCAGCGTCTCGCGATCTGCCGTTGCGTCCTGCACGAGCCGGAGCTGCTGCTGCTCGACGAGCCCGACTCGAACCTCGACATCGAGGGCCGCGAGATCGCCCGCACGCTGATCGGCCCCGGCCGCGGCCAGACCCGCGTCGTCGTCACCCACGACCCCGAGCGCCACCTCCCCGAGGCCGACCAGGTGCTGCGCCTCGACGTCAACGAGCCGGCGGCGGTCCGATGACCCGCTCGCGCACCGCCTTCGCGGCGATCCTCGGCAAGGACCTGCGGGCGGAGCTCCGCACCCTGCAGTCGCTGCCCGCGATGGCGCTCTTCGCCGTCACCTCGTTCGTGATCTTCCGCTTCGGCCTCAACCGCACCAGCCTCTCCGGCTCGCTCGCCGCCGGCGTCCTCTGGGCGACGCTCCTCTTCGCCGCCGTCCTCGGCATCAACCGCCTCTTCGTCGCCGAGCGCGAGGAGGGCGGCTTCGACGCGATCCGCCTCGCCCCGATCGACCGCAGCGTCCTCTTCACCGCCAAGGTCGCCGCGCTCATCATCTACCTGGCGGCGCTGGAGGTCATCGCCGTGCCGACCTTCGCCGTCTTCTTCCTCAACAGCGCCGCCGCCCTGCCGCCGCTGATCATCGTCCTGCTCCTCGCCGACATCGGCCTCGCCTCCGCGGGCACGCTGATCTCCTCGATGGCGGTCAATTCGAGGGCTCGCGACCTGCTCGTGCCGCTCGTCCTGCTGCCGCTCGTGGTGCCGCTGATGATCGCCGCCACGGCCGCCACCGAACCGCTGATGCTCCTGGGTGGAGTCTCCTACCACCGGTTCGGAACCTGGCTGATGGTGCTGGGTCTATACGATCTGATCTTCGCCCTGCTGGGCTACGCGGTATTCGACTTCCTGCTCGAGGATTGATCCGCCGCGCCCGGTGATATGGGCGCCCCACCGCGCATGTACGGCAAAGGACTCAGACCCCTCTCGATCGCGACCCCCGTGGCGTTCGCGATCACCCTCGCGCTGATCTTCTTCTACGCCCCGATCGAAGCCGACCAAGGCTTCCTGCAGAAGATCTTCTACCTGCACGTGCCGCTGGCGATCGTCTCGCTCTGCGGCTTCATCGTCGGCGGCATCTTCGCGATCCTGCACCTGCGCCGCAACGACCCGCGCTACGACGCCTACTCCTACGTCTCGATCCACATCTCGGTGATCTTCGCCTGCGGCGCGCTGATCACCGGCTCGATCTGGGCGAAGGGCTCCTGGGGCCACTGGTGGGTCTGGAACGAACCGACGCTGGTCAGCTTCCTGATCGTCTTCCTGCTCTACGCGACCTACTACCCCTTCCGCTACGCGATCGAGGATCGCCAGCGCCAGGCGCGCTACGCCTCGGTGTTCGCGATCACCGCGGGCGCCTTCGTGCCGCTCAACTTCATGGCCGTGCGGTTGTCGGCCTCGCTGGTCCATCCGCGCGTCTTCGCCACCGCCGAAGGCGGTCTGCCCGGCTCGATGATGCTCACCTTCCTCTGCTCGATCGCCTCGATGGCGCTGCTGTGGACGACGCTGGTGAAGTTCGAGCTCTCGGCGAAGAGCGCCCAGGGCCAGCTGAAGCGCCTGCGCCGCGCGCTCGACGCGCCGACCGGCCCGCCCAGCTCGCGAATCGCCCCGGAGGTCCACTGATGAGCACCCTGCACGGCTGGATCGTCGCCACGCCGGCCATCCCGAACGACGTCGGCGGCAAGTACGTCGCCGGCGCCTACCTCGTCTTCGTCGTGCTGCTGCTGATCTACGTCGGGATCATGGCGATGAAACTGGCGCGCATCGAGCGCGGCCTGGGCGAAGTCGCCGAGATCGCCGAGGCGCGGAAAGCCGATCCCGACGCCGACCAGGCCGCTCCCGGACGCGGAAGCGAGGAGCCATCCAGATCTGATTCTCTGGCTCCTCACGGGAGCAGAGGAAGCGGCGCTTGATGTCTGAGATCCTCGCCCTCGGCGTGTCGCACAAGACGGCGCCGCTCGAGCTCCGCGAGCGCCTCTCGCTGACCGAGGGCCGAGCCGTCGCGGCGCTGCGCGAGCTGACCGAGGCGGAGACGATCGAGGAGGCCGCGGCGATCTCGACCTGCAACCGGACCGAGCTCTACCTGGTCGTCTCGGACCCGGTCGAGGCCGAGTCCGAGGCGCTCGGCGTGCTCACCCGCAAGGCGGGGATCCGGCCGACCGAGCTGCTCGGCCACCTCTACAGCCTGCGCGGCGTCGACGCCTCGCGCCATCTGCTGCGGGTGCCCGCGGGCCTCGACTCGATGATCGTCGGCGAGGCCGAGGTCCAGGGCCAGGTCAAACGCGCCTACGAGCTGGCGCTGGTCGAGGGCGCCACCGGGCCGATCCTGAACCGCCTCTTCCGCGGCGCGCTGGCGGCCGGCGGACGGGCCCGCAACGAGACCGCGATCGGCGAGCGCGGCGTCTCCATCCCCTCGGTCGCGGTCGAGGTCGCGCAGCGGGCGCTCGGCGACCTGTCCGAGCGCACCGTGCTGATGATCGGCGCCGGGGCCACCGCCGAGCTCGTCGCCCAGGCGCTGGTCGCCCGCGGCGTCCAGACCGTCTTCGTCGCCAACCGCCACCACGACCGCGCACTCGGCCTCGCCCAGCGCTTCGACGGCGAGGCGATCCGCTTCGAGAGCCTCCCTGAGCAACTGACCCAGGTCGACGTCGTCGTCTCGACGACCAACTCGCCGCACCACATCGTCGAGCGCGACGGGCTGGAACAGGTGATGGCGGAGCGCGAAGCGCGACCGCTGCTGCTGATCGACATCGCCGTGCCGCGCGACATCGAGCCGGCCTGCCGCGAGATCAGCGGGGTGAGCGTCTTCGACATCGATGACATCCAGCAGATCGTCGAACGCAACGCGGGCGTGCGCGAAGCGGAGGCCACGCGAGCGGAACGGATCATCGAGGCCGAGCTCGACCGCTTCCAGCGCTGGCTCGCCTCGCTGGAGGTCGTGCCGACGATCGCGGCGCTACGCCAGCACGGCGACGAGGTCGTGCGCCGGGTGCTGGCGGAGAACGAGAACCGCTGGGAGAGCCTCGGCGACGCCGACCGCGAGCGGCTGGAGGCGATGGCGAAAGCGATCGCCTCGCGGATCCTGCACGAGCCGACCCGGCGCATCCGCCGCGCCGCCGGGTCCGACGACGCCTACCAGTACGTGAGCGCGCTGCGCGAGCTGTTCGGGCTCGACGTCGAGACCGAGGTCGAGTCCGACGAGGACGCGGCCGGCAAGGTCACCGAGCTGCGTCCCGGTCATCAGGGCTGAGGTGCTTGGCCCTGCGGATCGCAACCCGGGGTAGCGCCCTGGCGCTGACCCAGGCCGGGATGGTGGCCAACCTGCTCGGCGGCGCCGAGCTGGTCGAGGTCTCCTCCGACGGGGAGCCGGGCGACAAGTCGCGCTTCGTGCGGGCGGTCGAGCAGGCGTTGCTCGACGGGCGCGCCGACATCGGCGTGCACTCGGCGAAGGACCTGCCGGGCGAGGAGGTCGAGGGCCTCGAGATCGCCGCGGTGCCGCCGCGCGAGGATCCGGCCGACGCGTGGATCGGCGCCGGCACCTCGCTCGAGGACGCGCCGGAGGGCGCGCGGGTCGGGACCGTCAGCCTGCGGCGCAAGGCGCAGCTCCTGGCGGCGCGGCCGGACCTGACCGTCCTCGACCTGCACGGCAACGTCGACACGCGCCTGCGCAAGCTCGCCGACGGCGATTACGACGCGATCATCCTCGCCGTGGCCGGGCTGCGGCGGCTTGGGCGCGAGGACGAGATCGGCTTCCGCGTGCCCGAGGACCGGATGGTCCCGGCGGCGGGCCAGGGCGCGTTGGCGATCCAGATCCGGTCGGGCGACGAGGGGTGCGCGGCGGCAGTGCGGGCGATCGGCGAGGACCGGGCGTTCACCGAGCTGCGCGCGGAGCGCGCCTGCTTCACCCGCCTCCAGGCCGACTGCTCGACCCCGATCGGCGTCCACGCCAAGTGCGACGGCGCGGTCCTCCGGGTCGGCGCCTTCGTCGGCCTTCCCGACGGCGGCGAGTGGATCCGCGACGAGCTCGACGCCGACCCCGCCGACGCCGAGTCCGCCGGCCACGAACTGGCCAAACGCCTCCTGGGCGCCGGCGCCGCCGACCTCCTCGCCCGCGCGGCGCAACACCAAGGTTGATGGGCCGAAAAGTGCGCCATATCGTGGTTTTTCGGCCCATCAACATGGAGGTTGCGGTGTGAGGGCGCGGGCGGGGGTCGTGTATCTGGTCGGCGCCGGGCCGGGAGATCCGGAGCTGATGACGCGGCGGTCGCTGGAGTTGATCGCGAGCGCTGACGCGATCTATCACGACCGGCTGATCCCGCCGGGGGCGCTCGACGGGGCGCGGGCGGACGCGGAGCTGATCTACGTCGGCAAGCAGCCCGGGGTGCCGTCGGTGCCGCAGGCGGAGATCGGCGAGCGGCTGGTCGAGGCGGCGCGGGCCGGCAAGAGCGTGGTGCGGTTGAAGGGCGGCGACCCGTTCGTCTTCGGCCGCGGCGGCGAGGAGGGCGAAGCGCTGCGCGAGGCCGGGGTCGAGTTCGAGGTCGTGCCCGGCGTGACCGCGGGCGTCGCGGCGACCGCCTACGCGGGGATCCCGGTGACGCACCGGGACGACGCCTCCGCGGTCGCGTTCGTCACCGGCCACGAGGACCCGGAGAAGGCCGAGACGGCGCTCGACTGGGACGCGCTCGCGGCCTTCCCAGGCACGCTGGTCTTCTACATGGGCGTCAAACGGCTGGACGAGAACGCGGGTGCGCTGATCGCCGCCGGACGCGACGCGGGAGAGCCGGCGGCGGCGATCGAACGCGGGACCTGGGCCGGACAGCGGACGGTGACCGCGACGCTCGGGACCATCGCCGCGACGGTCGAGCGCGAGGCGATCAAGGCGCCGGCGCTGATCGTCGTCGGCGCGGTGGCCGCTCGGCGCGAGGCGCTCGCCTGGCTCGAGCGTCGCCCGCTGCACGGCCGCACCGTCGTCGTGACCCGGGCGCGCGCCCAGGCGAGCGGCCTGGCGAAGACGCTGCGCGGCCTCGGCGCCAACGTGGTCGAGCTGCCCTCGATCCGGATCGAGTCGCGGATCGGAAGCGACGAGGTGCGACGCGCGGTGGCGACGATCGCCGACTACGACCTGATCTGCCTGACCAGCCCGAACGGCGTGAGCCTGCTGTTCGACGCCCTCGCGGCCGCGGAGCTGGACGCTCGCGCGCTCGCGGGCGCGACCGTCGCGGCGATCGGCCCCGGCACCGCCCGTGCCCTCGCCGGGCGCGGCATCGCCGCCGACGTCGTCCCCGAGCGCTTCGTCGCCGAGGCGCTGATCGAAGCGCTGGCCGCCGTGGAGGTCGAGGGCAAGCGGGTGCTGGTCGCCCGCGCCGCCGAGGCCCGCGACGTCCTCCCCGACGCGCTGCGGGAGCGCGGCGCCGAGGTCGACGTCGTCGCGCTGTATGAGACCGTGCGCGAGGCGCCCGACGAGGCCGCGGTCGAGGCCGCCAAGGACGCCCACTACGTCACCTTCACCTCCTCCTCGACCGTGACGAACCTGACCGAGGCGCTCGACGACCGCTTCCCGGTGCGGGCCCGGATCGTCTCGATCGGCCCGATCACCAGCGCCACGGTGCGCGCTGCCGGGCTCGAGGTCGCGGTCGAGGCCGAGCGCCACGACGTCGACGGCCTCCTCGCCGCCCTGCTCGCCGACGCCTCGACGAATTGAGCTTCGGGTCACCGCACCGACACTTCCGGCGCGTCGGGTCGACGAACACCGTCGCGCGTGAGCTCGCGGCGGCGGGGGCGCCGCACGGGACCGTGGTCACCGCCGCCGAGCAGACGGCGGGGCGGGGACGGCAGGGGCGCACCTGGACCGCGCCGCCCGATGCGGCGCTGCTGTACTCGGCGGTGCTGCGGCCGATCGAGTCGCGCCACTCGGTGATGCCACTCGCCGTCGCGCTCGCGGTCTGCGAGACCGCGGAGGCGCTGCGGCCCGGGATCGAGTGCAAGGTCAAGTGGCCCAACGACGTCCACCTCGACGGCCGCAAGCTAGCCGGGATCCTGATCGAGGCGCGCCCCCAGGACGGCTGGGCGGTGCTCGGCGTCGGCTTGAACTTGACGATCGAAGCCTTCCCGGACGAGCTGCGCGATCGGGCCATCTCCCTGTTCCCGGAGACCGGTGACGATCCGGTGCGGGCGCTGAACGAGCGGCTCGACGCTTGGCTCGGGGCGGAGCCCGAGCCGGTGCTCGACGCGTGGCGGACGCGGGACGCGCTGATCGGGCGCGAGGTCAACTGGGAGCAGGGCAGCGGGGTCGCCGACGGGGTCGACGAGCGCGGCTACCTACTCGTCCGACTCGCCGACGGCGACCGCGTCGCCCTCGGTGCCGGGGATGTTCATCTGACCGGCTTCTGAGTCGGCCTTCGCGGCTTTCGTTTTTTTCGCCGCTTTGCGTTTGGCCGGTTTTTTGGCTTTGGCGGCTTTCTCTTTCGCCGGTTTCTTCGCCGCCGCTTTCGCTTTTTTGGCAGGTTTGGCTTTGGCCGTTTTCGCTTTCGGCTCTTTGGCTTTCGGCTCTTTGGCTTTGGCCGTTTTCGGTTTGGCCGTTTTCGCTTTGGCCGTTTTCGCTTTGGCCGCTTTGGCTTTGGCGGGTTTCGCCGGAGCCTCCTCGATCGCCGGCTCCCCCTGGGGAGGCTCCTCTTCCGCGGGCTTCTCCCCGGACGGCTCCTCCTCCTCGGCGGCCGGCTCTTCCACCTCGCCCGCTCTCGCTTTGCGCCGGCGCGAGCGGCGTTTCGGTTTCTCCTCGGGCTCGGAGTCGGGCGCGGTCTCCGGGTCGCCGCCGTTGGTCGACTCCTCCGACTCGACCACCGCCGACTCCACCGCCGCGTTCTCGACGACCTCCTCCGGGGCGCGGCCGTTGCCGGTCTCGCCGTTGCCGTTGCCGCCGCGCTTGCGCTTGCGGCGCCGCTTGCCCCCTTTGGGGAAGTTCCGCAGCAGCTCGCGGGCGACAGCGCTCGGTTTCCGGGCCATCCGCATCCGCGCCCCACGCAGGACCTCCTCGCCCTCCGGCGTGTGGGAGACCGCGGCGGCGAGCAGCGCCACCGCGAGGCGGCGGTCCTGTTTGCGCGCCGCGTGGACGAGCCGGCGCGCGTTGCGCCCATGCGCCCGCCCGCTGGAGTTGACGAGCAGGCCAAGGAGGCGCTTCGTCTCCGGCCAGCGCTGCACCGCGTACTCCTCGTGCAGCTCGCGCGTGTAGCCGGCCAGCCGCCAGACCCACGCCTGCGCCTGGTCGCGCCGCCCGATCCGCTTGTCGATCAGCGCCTGCAGCAGCGTCTTCGTCCCCGCGCGCTTGTCCTCGCGGCTCCAGGTGCCGACGATGTCGATCGCGTCGTCGAAGGCGTCGGCGTCGCCGAGGTCGGCGATCTCCCCGAGCGCTTTCAGCCGCAGCTGCGCGTTGCGGTTGCGCTGCACGCAGGTGAGGAGGAAGCGGCGGCGGAGCTCCTTGGTGCGGTCGTTCTGCAGCATCGCGCGGGCGCGCCGCCAGCCCTGCGTGTTGACCCGCGCCCCGGCCAGCGCCGCCCAGGCGTGCTGCTCGGGGTAATCGAGGTTCTCGACGGCGATCCGCCAGATCTCCCGTTCGAGCACCTCCATCCGTTTCTCCTCGACGTCGGAGACCGGGACGATCCGCCGCTCCACCCGCACCTTGCGGCCGCGCCCGCGCCGCACCGGGCCGACCACGATCGCGCCGCCGCGGTAGACGTCACGGTCGAGCAGGCTGTGCAGGGTGACGATCGTCTCGTCGTGGGTCGTCGCGGGGTGGACGAAGTCGATCACGAGCCCCGCCTCCTTGCCCGGCGCGCGCCGGGTGACGCGGCCGACCCGCTGCTGGTAGATCCGCCGCGAGGCGGTCGGCGCCAGGTGCATGCAGATCGTCGCCCGCGGGCTGTTCCAGCCCTCGGCCAGCAGC
>JBPYFM010000058.1:0-7848 GCA_051986435.1 Solirubrobacterales bacterium
ACCGAGTCGCCGGTGTGGACGCCCATCGGGTCGACGTTCTCGATCGAGCAGATGATCACCACGTTGTCGTTGCGGTCGCGCATGACCTCGAGCTCGAACTCGCCCCAGCCGATCACCGACTCCTCGACCAGCACCTGGTTGATCGGGCTGGCCGCAAGGCCCTCGGAGACGACCTGGCGCAGCTCGGTCTCGGTGTTGCCGACCCCTCCCCCCTGGCCGCCCATCGTGAAGGCCGGGCGGACGATCGCGGGCAGGGTGATCTCGCCGGAGGCGAGGCCGCGGTCGACCTCGTCGAGGCTCTCGACGGTGATCGACCAGGGGATCCGCAGGCCGGCCTCGTTCATCGTCGCGCGGAACTTCTCGCGGTCCTCGGCCTTGGCGATCGCCTCGGCGTTCGCGCCGATCAGCTCCACCCCGAGCCGCTCCAGCGTGCCGTCCTCGTCCAGCGCCATCGCCAGGTTCAGCGCGGTCTGGCCGCCGAGCGTCGGCAGGAGCGCGTCGGGGCGCTCCTTTTCGAGGATCTTCGTCACCGGGCCGGGCAGCAGCGGCTCGATATAGGTGGCGGTGGCGAACTCCGGGTCGGTCATGATCGTGGCCGGGTTGGAGTTGACGAGGACGACTTCGTAGCCCTCCTCGAGCAGCACCTTGCAGGCCTGCACGCCGGAGTAGTCGAACTCGGCGGCCTGGCCGATCACGATCGGCCCGGAGCCGATCAGGAGGATCTTCTGGATGTCGTCTCTACGCGGCAAGGGCGAGGAACCTCTCGAATAGGTGTCTGGCGTCGTGCGGGCCGGGGCCCGCCTCGGGGTGGTACTGGACGGTGGCGCCGTGGACGTCTTTCAGGATCAGCCCCTCGACCGTGCGGTCGTAGAGGTTCAGCTGGGACAGTTCGGCGACGCCGAAGTCCGTGTCCCATCTCACCGGCTGGTCGCCGTCGATCCGCGGCTCGCCGCCGGGGCCCTCGACCGCGAAGCCGTGGTTCTGCGAGGTGATGTCGATGCGGCCGGTCTCCAGGTCCTTCACCGGGTGATTGGCGCCGCGGTGGCCGAAGGGCAGCTTGTAGGTCTGCAGGCCGACCGCCCGGCAGAGCAGCTGGTGGCCGAGGCAGATGCCGAAGACCGGCTTCTTGCCGATCACGCCGCGCACCGTGTCGACGACGTAGTCGAGCGCCGCCGGGTCGCCGGGGCCGTTGGCGAGGAAGACGATGTCGGGGTCCTCGGCCAGGACCTGCTCGGGGCTCGAATCGCAGGGGACGAGCGTCAGCTTCGCGCCGTGCTCGCGCAACTGGCGGACGATCGAGAGCTTGATCCCGGTGTCGATACCCACCACGTGGGGGCCCTCGCCGTCGAAGCGGACGATTTCCGGCGGCGTCACCGTGCGGGCGAGGTCGGCGCCCGCCATCGAGGGCTCGGCGGCGATCCGCTCGCGCGCCTCCGGCTCGGGGATCGAGGCCGGGAAGATGCCGCCGCGCATCGCGCCGCGGTCGCGCAGGTGACGGACCAGGGCGCGGGTGTCGATCCCGCTGATCCCCGGCGTGCCGGTCATGTCGAGCCAGTCGAGCCAGCCGCCCTCGGCCGTGGCGGCGTCCTCGCGGTTCTTGGCGTCGCGCATGCATACGCCGCGGGCGTGGACGGCTTCCGACTCCATCGCCGCCCCGGACACCCCGTAGTTGCCGATCAGCGGGTAGGTGAAGACGATGATCTGGCCCGCGTAGGAGGGGTCGGTGACCGCCTCCTGGTAGCCGGTCATCGAGGTGTTGAAGACGACCTCGCCGGTGACCGCCTCCGGGTGCCCGACGAGCTCGCCGTCGAAGCGCAGCCCGTCCTCCAGCAGCAGGTAGGCGGCACTCATTCCGCTGTTCCTTTTGCGCCCATGAGGCACATAAAGAACAGCTGGGCGGGGGCGACGGTCATGAGGCGACTCCTAGGCTGAAGGAACGGAGGCGGTAGGCGACCTGGCCGGCGGCGACGGTGACGAGGACGCGGCCGGTGAGGGTGCGGCCCTCGGCCCAGGAGTTGGACGAGCGGCTCTCGTAGCCGTCCTCGCCGACCGTCCACTCGGCGGCGAGATCGCAGAGGGCGACGTTCGCCTCGGCGCCGACCGCGAGGGTCGGCCGCGGCACGTCGAAGGGCGCGGCGCCGCCGGCCATCCGCTCGATCAGGAGGCCGAGATCGATGATCCCCGGCAGCACGAGCTCGGTGTGGAGCGCGGCGAAGGCCGTCTCCAGGCCGGTCACGCCCATCGCGGCCTGCTCGTAGGGGACTTCCTTTTCGTCGAGGTGGTGCGGCGCGTGGTCGGTGGCGATGCACTCGATCGTGCCGTCGCGGAGCGCCGCGATCAGCGCCTGGCGGTCGGACTCGTGGCGCAGCGGCGGGTTCATCTTGAAGCGGCGCGGGTCGAGGCTGCGGACCTCCTCGTCGGTGAGGACGAGGTGGTGCGGGCTGGCCTCGGCGCTGATCCGCACCCCGGCCGCCTTGGCGGCGCGGACGACTTCGACCGACTCCTTCGCCGAGAGGTGCTGGACGTGGATGCGGGCGTCCTCGTAGGCGGCGAGGGCCGCGTCGCGGGCGATCATCGTCGACTCCGAGACCGACGGGACGCCGGCCAGGCCGATCGCGGCCGAGACCGCGCCTTCGTGCATGACGCCCGCGCCGGAGAGGTCCGGGTCCTCCTCGTGGAGGGCGATCTGGCCGCCGCAGAGGTGCTGGTATTGCAGGGCCCTCCGCATGATCCGCGCGTTGCGGATCGGCAGCCCGTCGTCGGAGAAGCCGATCGCGCCGGCATCGCGGAGCTCGACCATCTCGGTCAGCTCCTCGCCCTTCATGTCGACGGTGACGGTGCCGACGAAGCCGACCGGCACCGAGGCCCCGGCGCGCGCCTGCTCGCGCAGCGCGCTGATGTCGGCGGCGGTCGAGACCGGCGGCGAGGTGTTGGCCATCGCGATGATCCCGCAGTAACCGCCCGCGGCGGCGGCGCGGGTGCCGGTTTCGACGTCCTCCTTGTGCTCCTGGCCGGGGGTGCGCAGGTGCACGTGCGGGTCGAAGAAGGCGGGGAAGGCATGCAGGCCCTCGGCGTCGAGCTCCTCGGCGCCGTTCGCCTCGGCCTCGCCGGGGGCGGCGATCTCGGCGATGTGCCCACCGCGGATGAGGAGGTCGTGGACGCCGTCGATCCCGGCGACCGGGTCGAGCAGGGTCGCCCGGCGCAGGAGGAGGTCGGCGGGCTGCCCCGCCCGCACGTCGAGCAGGTCGGTGAGGTTCTGTGCGGCGCTTTTCGCGCCGCTGTCCCCTGTCGGGGGCAGCCCGCTCACGCCGGCTGTCCGATCGTCGGCGCGGCCGCTTCGGCGGCGGCGGGACCGTCGCCGAGCGCGGTCGGGCGCTCGGGTCGCCCGGCGAGGAGCTCGTAGAGGATCGCCATCCGCACCACCAGGCCGGAGGCGACCTGCTCGCCGATCAGCGACTGCGGCGAGTCGATCGCCTCGCCGGAGATCTCCACCCCGCGGTTGACCGGGCCGGGGTGCATCAGGAGCTGGCGCGGGCCGAGCCGCCGCGTGTCGATCTGGAAGGTCGCGGCGTACTCGCGCAGACTGGGGACGAAGGCGCCCTGCATCCGCTCCAACTGCATCCGCAGCGCGTAGACGACGTCGGCCTCCTCCATCCCGTCGAGCGAGTAGGTGACCTTGCAGCCGAGCTCCTCGATCCCGCGCGGGATCAGGGTCGGCGGTCCGCAGAGCGTCACCTCGGCGCCCATCCGGCGGAAGGCGATCAGGTTGGAGCGGGCGACGCGGCTGTGGAGGACATCGCCGACGATCCAGATCCGTTTCCCCTCCAACGAGCCGAGCCGGCGGCGCAGCGTGTAGACGTCGAGCAGCGCCTGGCTCGGGTGCTCGTGCTTGCCGTCGCCGGCGTTGACGACCGCGGCGGAGGTCCAGCCCGCGACCATCTGGGCGGCGCCCGCGTAGGGGTGGCGGATGACGATCGCCGCCGGGTCGTAGGCGGAGAGGGTGGCGACGGTGTCCTTCAGCGACTCGCCCTTGTCGACACTCGAGCCCGCCGCCTTGACCGACACCAGGTCGGCGGAGAGGCGCTTCGCGGCGAGCTCGAAGGAGCTCGAGGTGCGGGTGCTCGACTCGTAGAAGAGCGTCACGACCGTGCGCCCGCGCAGGGTCGGCACCTTCTTGATGTCGCGGCGGCCGACCTCGGCGAAGCTCTCGGCCCGCTCGAGGATCGCCTCCATCGCGTCGCGGTCGACTTCCTCGATCGAGAGGAGATTCCTCATGCCAATGCCTCCGTCAGTTGCGGTTCGGAGATCGTCACCTGGTCCACCCCATCGGTCTCCTCGAGGCGGACGTTCACCCGCTCCTCGCGCGCCGTCGGCAGGTTCTTGCCGACGTAGTCGGGGCGGATCGGCAGCTCGCGGTGGCCGCGGTCGCAGAGGACGGCGAGCTGGACGCGCTGCGGGCGGCCGTAGTCGAACAGCGCCTCGATCGCGGCGCGGACCGTGCGGCCGGTGAAGAGGACGTCGTCGACGAGGACGACGGTGCGGCCGGCGAGGTCGAAGTCGATGTGGGACGCGTGGACGACCGGCTGCCTGGAGGGCGCGTGGGCGCCGACGTCGTCGCGGTAGAAGCTGATGTCGATGTCGCCGATCGGCAGCTCCGTGCCGAGCAGCTCCCCGAGGACGGCATGTAGGCGCCGGGCCAGCACCGCGCCCCTGGTGTGGATGCCGACGATGGCGAGCCCGTCGGGCTCCGGGTTCTTCTCGGCGATCTCGTGGGCGATCCGCCGCAGCGTTCGCCTCAGGTCCTCGTGCTCGAGGACGACCTTCTCACTCACTGGTGGCTTCCTTCCTGGCCTCACGGGACCTGGTTAAAGGACGGCTTCAAGGTAGCAGGAGGGGAGGCGGATCGGATGACCTCCTTCCCTCACGAACTGCGGGATGTTCGTCCCATGAGGCCATCCGATCCGCCTCGTCGCGAGGTCGGGTGGGGACGTCATCTGACCCGCCGCTTTCTCGGGTCCCGCTCGGAGGAGCTGGGGCGCACCTCGTCAGGGGCCGGCGTTCGAAGCCTCCTCCGTGTTGCCGCGTTCGCGGGCGCCGTTCGGGATCAGCTCGGGAGGGCCCTTCTCGGGGAGGGGGATCACGATCTGGTCGAAATCGCGGGGGGCGACGCAATTGGGACAGACCGCGCGGGCCTCCTCCAGGACTTTGCCGACGTGGTACCGGGCCGAGATGTGGACGAGGGCGAGGAGTTTCACGTGGGCCTCGACCGCGACTGCGGCGGCCTGGCCGACCGTCGAGTGGCCGGTTTCCGCGGCCCGCTGGGCGTCCTCCTCCATGAAGCTGGCGTCGTGGATGAGCAGGTCTGCGTCGGCGGCGGCGGCGACCGTCTGCGGCGACGGTGCCGTGTCACCGGTGACGACGATGATGCGACCGTCGCGGGCCTCTCCCATCACCTGGTCGGGCGTCACCGTCCCCTTCGATCCCTCGACCTCCTCGCCCCGCTGCAGCCGGGCGAAATCAGGCCCTTCGCGCACTCCGAGCGCCTTCGCCGCGGCCGGGTCGAAGCGGCCGGGCCGGTTGTCCTCGACCAGCGCCCAGCCCGAGGCGCGCACGTTGTGCGCCGCTTCATACGACTCGACCACGTAGTCGTCGTGCTCGACCCTCTCCCCGGGGCGCAGTTCCTCCAGCTCCAGCGGATAGCGAAGCCGCCCGATCAGCGGCCGCAGGATCGTGAAGAGCTCCTTCAGCCCAGGCGGGCCGAACACCCGCAACGGCACCTCCCGGTCGGTCAGGTCATACGTTTTCAGCAACCCGGGCAGCCCCAGCATGTGATCCGCGTGGTAGTGCGTCAGGTAGATCTCGTCGACCTGCGTCAGCCCGAGCGACTTCTGCATCTGCCGCTGCGTGCCTTCGCCGCAGTCGAACAGCAGTCGGTCCCCGCCGCGCGCGACGAGCACCGCCGCGGTCGACCGCCGCGCCGACGGCGCCGAGGCGCCGGTCCCCAGAAACGTCACCTCGAGATCCATGACCGGATGAGGCTACGCGTTCGTCGTTTGTGCCGCATACGACGACAACCGACAAACGCACCGGGCGCGCGGCCGGCTTAAGCTGCCCGCAGGCGCCCGTAGCTCAGCTGGATAGAGCGCATGCCTCCGGAGCATGAGGTCACAGGTTCGAATCCTGTCGGGCGCGTAGATGGGACTGTTCGGGAAGAAGGGGAATCCGGAGGCGGATCTCGCGAAGGCGCTGTCGCAGCGGGGTGCGCGCGGGCGGGCGACGGTGGTGTCCATGCGGGAGACCGGGAACGAGCGCGATCGGGTCGCCAAGGAGATCGAATTCGTGCTCGATCTGGAGGTGCCCGAAAGCGGGACCGTGCGAGTCACGACGAACCAGTACATGAACCGGTTCACGCTTCATGGGCTGGCGGCGGGCGAGCCGGCGCGGGTCATGTACGACCGCGAGAACCCGCAGAAGGTGATGGTGGAAGGCCACGTCCGCTACCGCACCGACGTGGTGGGCGGCGAGATCGTCGTGATCGAGGTCGAGGATGTTCGCTAGCCGGGGCTAGGCCGGTCCCGTTGACCTTCGGGATCGAGGAGGAAGCACTCGAAGCAGCGTGCAGGATCGCGGTGAGGCACGGGTTGCCGTGCGGTGACGCCGAGGTCGTCTACTCGGGCAGCAACGTCCTTGTTCATCTGCTCCCGTCACCGGTCGTCGCGCGGGTGATGACCGGGACGGTCGTCCTGCACGACGATCCGCGGCAGTGGCTCTCACGCGAGGTCGCGGTGACCGACTTCCTCGCCTCCAAGGGGCTGGCGGTCGCGCCGAGCTCGATGATCGCGCCGGGGCCCTTTCGCTCCGGTGGCCTGTGGATGACCTTCGCCTCGTGGGTGGAGATCGGCGGCGCGATGGAGCCCCACGATGCCGACCTCCTCGGCCTCGCCCTGCGCCGGCTCCACGATGCGCTGGCCGAGTTCCGAGGAGAGCTCGGGACCATGCTCGACCTCCAGCAGGACATCGAGCGCCTTCGTCTGCAGCTTCCCCGGACCCCCCGGGTCGACGACCTCGGCGAGCGCCTCATCGCCCTGACCGACTCCGTCTTCGACACCGAGCTCCCGACCCAGGCCCTGCACGGCGACGCCTCGCTCACCAATCTCCTGCGCACGCCGATGGGCCTGGTCTGGAACGACTTCGAGGACGTCCTCCGCGGCCCCGTCCACTGGGACATCGCCGGCTACGTGATGGCCCTTGAAGACCGCGGCGCCGAACCCGCCTTCGTCCGCCGCGCCCTCGACGCCTACGGCTGGGACCACACCCAGGACCTCACCGACTTCGCCGCCGCGCACGAGCTGTACCGCGAGATCTGGCGTGCGTACGTCGGTGCGGGCTGAGGGCTCGGGCCTTTCAAGCTGACGCCCTGGGGAAAGGGACGACCAAGGGACGGCAACACGGGACGACCAAGGGACGCGGCCCTCTCGGCCACGGCCCGGGCAGGCTGTGGCCGTGGCCGAGAGGGCCGGGTGTGCGGGGGTAGGCAGGCGGGACGGAGGCGTCACGGGAGTGCGGGGGGAGTGCGGGGGGAGTGGGACGGGAGGCACACGGGAGGCTCACGGAAGCGTCACCGAACTCAGGCCTCGTCACAGAGAGCGTGAGAACGCCACGCTTCCTCCCGTCTTTCTCATGCCTTCCCACCACCCGGGCCTCTGCCGTGGCGCCTGACTCGCTCCATACGCGAGTAAGGCGCCACAGGCGCCCGTGGAGCCTTACCGTCCCAATGAGGCGGTAAAGCTCCACAGGCTCGCCGTGGCGGCCGTCGCGGGGGACCGATCCTCGAGAGACCTTGACGAG
>JBPYFM010000059.1:0-35794 GCA_051986435.1 Solirubrobacterales bacterium
AGCTCGCCGATCGAGGTCCGTTCGCCGCGCTTGCGCCGCTCGCGCACCGCCCGCCACAGCTTCGGCAGGATCAGCAGGCCGCCGTTCGCCCAGCGGTTGCGCTGGATGCAGAGCGAGCCGAAGTCCGGCGGCGTGGCGCTGAAGGCGAGGCGCTCGTTGTAGTTGTGGAGCGTCCAGCCGCCCGCGGCGAGGTCGATCGTCGACTCGGTGTCCTCGATCACCGTGCGGTCGGAGATGTAGCGGTAGATCTTGAACGGGCCCTTGTACTCGACCTCCTCGATGTCGTCGAGGGCGCGTTTGCGGAGGATCGCGTTGGCGCCGACCCAGAAGGTGGCTTCGTGGTAGGTCATCCCCTGGTGGATGATGTGCTGGAGGTCGGTGGTCGCGCCGGCGATCCGCTCGAGCCGCGTCGCGGCGCCGGGGAAGGCGCTGTAAGGGGACTGGGCGACGGCGACGTGCTGATGCTCCTCTCCCTCCATCAGGTGGACGAGCCGCAGGCAGTACTCGGGCATGATCACGCTGTCGGCGTCGATCGTCAGCACGTAGTCGGCTTCCGGGACGACGAGGTCGGCCTCGTGCTCGGGGACCGGGGTGAGGAAGAGGCCGGCGGGCGTCTTGTCTTCGCGGTAGGCGCCGCCCATCAGGCCGATGTAGCTGTTCAGGTTCATCGCCTTGTTCGGCTCGGCCGAGAGCGAGGCGTACTGCTTGCGCTGGAAGCTCGACACCTCGCAGCGGAAGGTCCAGGCGAGCCGGCGGTAGAGCTGCGCCATGCGCGCGGCGCTGATCTTCTCCGGCTCGTCGTCGGCGGCGTTGCGCAGGGCGCCGCCGATCACCGCCAGGTCGGCGGAGAGTTTGCCGAGCACGTGGTTGGCGAAGAAGGCCTCGTTGTGGTCGGAGACGTGGTAGCGGTCGCTCAGCGAGCGGATCCAGGCGCCGGCGTACTCGTACTCGGCGGCGACGGCATGGACCTCGCCGGCCGTCGTCGGCAGGTTGGGGTCGGCGGAGCGCTCGTAGGCCTCGAGCGCGCGGTCGAAGCGGCGACGCGGCTCGGCGAGCAGGCGCTCGACCTCCGCCGGCAGCGCCTCGGCGCTGTCGAGCAGGCGGCGCGGCCCGGCGTAGCGCGGGTTCGGCGGGTCGTCGACGAGGAGGACGACGCGCAGGTCGGGGTACTCCTGCAACGCGGTCGAGAGCAGCGTCATCAGGATCACGCCCGGCTCCTCCTGGTAGGAGGGGATCAGCGCGGTGACCGAGGGGCGCCGCTCGGCGTAGAAGTCGTCGAGCATCGCGCGCGGCGTGCGGCGGCCGGTTTTCGTCCGGTAGTAGAAGCCGAGCCGGCCGAAGAGGTAGGCGGTCGCCGAGGCCGCGAGCAGCGTGACGGCGGTGAGGAAGCCGACCGTCTCCACCAGGCTCGCGTGGCCCGCGACCCCTTCGATCACCTGGCCGTTGACGACGCTGAAGAAGAGCGCCGCCCAGGCGGCGACGGTGAGGACGACCGCGGCGCGGCCGATCGTCATCGTCCAGTCGCCGACGATGCGGGGCACCTGCGGCATCGGGTCCTTATGGGTGTCGGCGCCCCACTGGCGGCGCGGGCCGTCGTGGCTGCGGCGGCGGAAGATGCTCATTCGCGTTCGACTCCTACGGTCGTTTCGGCGGTCGTCGATTCGGTCGTGCTCGGCTCGCCCGGGTACTTGAAGAGCGGTTCCCAGGGGATGGTCGGGTCGGAGGGCAGTTCCGCCAGCGGCTGTTCGCCCTGCGTGTACCAGCGGGCTTCGTAGGGAAGCCTTTCGAAGGTCACGCGGTCGCCGTCGCGATAGACCTTCGTCGGCGACCAGGCGTGGAGGTCGCCCTTGGCGAGCTTCACCAGCTTCGGCGCGTGGCTGCCGGCCGGCACCGGGCCGATCGGCTGCCAGGGGCCCTTCGGCGAGTCGGCGGCGGCCGTGCCGGGCGGGGTGCCCTGGTTCCACCAGCCGGCCTGGTAGATCTGGCCCTGCCAGACGACCTTGTAGCCGCTGACGTAGGCGGCGGCCGGACGCCAGATCGGGTAGGGGCTGGTGGCGGGATCGTCGGCCTGCGGGGACGGGTGGGTCTGCGGCGCGGCGGCGGCTTCCGCCTCGGCGCGGTGGGCGGTCTTGGTGCCGCGCAGCCCGCTGAAGATGTGCGTGAATTCGAGCGGCTTCTGTTCCACTCCGCTGCAGGTGTTGGACAGCTCGCCGACCTTGGCGAAGGCGCCGCCGCACTGCGAGTCACGGTTGAGCGACCAGATCGAGACGCGCGGGATGCCGCGCTCGTCGACGAACTTCGCCAGTTCGCGCGCGTCCTTGGTGGTGAAGCGCTCGTCGGCGACGTCGTTGACGCCGATCATCGGGGTGACGCCGACGTGGCTCCAGGCGGCGCTCGGGCTGCTCGGCAGGCCGGCCGCGTGCCAGAGCGTCTGCACCTGCGCCTGGGTGGCGACGAGGGCGCTCTCGATCGTCCCGATCATGTCGTGCGCAGCCCCTTCGCCGGGGCCGAAGTCCATCGTCATCGCGTTGACGCCCGCCAGCTCCACGCCGGCCTTCAGCATCGCCTGCACGGCGGCGATCCCTTCGGCGGTGAGGCCGCTGCTCGCGACCGGCAGCGTCATCCACACCTTGAGCGGCTTCTTTTCGGCGGCGCGCTGCTTCTGCACGGCGGCGATCGCGGTCGCGCGCCGCTTGTTCGCCGCCGCGTCCGCCAGGTTCGCCCCCTCGACGTCGAGGTCGATGGCCTTCGCGTGGTAGCGCTCGATCGGTTCGAGGTAGGCCTGCTGCAACCGTTCGGCGTCGGTGCAGTCGACCGCCAGCTCGGTGTTCGCCTGGCCGCCGTAGGAGATCATCACGCCGCCGCCCTGACTGCGCAGCTGCGCCGTGCGGGCGTCGAGGTCGAGGCCCTGCCCGGCCTCGTCCAGCGTGTAGAAGGTGCCCCACGAAGGCGTGCAGGGTTCTTCCTTGTCGCTCACCACGAACGCCAGGTAAACGCTCGACACCGGGTTCGACGACGGCAGCTGGAACGGGTAGATCGGCGTGTTGGTGACGTCTACATAAGGGGAGTAGACCGGCACCGCGTCCGATTTGGCGCTCGCCGCCGGCGTTTCCTTGCTCAGCACCTTCCAGACGCCGAACCCCACCGCGCAGAGCACGACCAAGAGCACCACGACCCGGGCCGCGGACAGTTCCCGCGGCGGCGGCTCGAGCGGAGCTTTGGGTTTCTCTTTGACGATGACCATGCTGTGCGTCCCCCCCGTCTTCGGCAGGTGCTTGCGTGGACTTGAGCGCTGCATGGGGGGAGAAATCCCAACTGCTGGCGGCGCTCGCGACCAGGCAGCACGGGGTCGTCTCGACGCGCCAGCTCGGGGAGCTCGGTTACGGCCGGAACGCCGTCCACAAGGCTGCCGGCGTGGGACGGCTCCATCGGGTCCAGCGGGGCGTCTACGCGGTCGGCCACCGCCGGCTCACCTGGGAGGGGCGATGCATGGCGGCGGTGCTCGCGTCCTATCCCTCCGTCGCCGGCCACCTGTCGGCCGCCTGGCTCTGGGGCCTGCTCCGGTCGCGGCCGGAGACGATCCACGTCACCTGCCGGGTGCCGCGGCGCGGCAAGCGGCCCTTCGTCCTGCATCGTGCGGATCTCGCGCAAATCGACCTGGCCAGGCGCGACGGGATCCCGGTGACCTCGCTCTCGCGCACGATCCTCGATGTCGCGGTGACGAGCAGGCTGCGGACGGTCACGCGACACATCCGGATCGCGAACGACGAGAAGCTCTTCGAGCTGCGCGAGATGGAGGACCTGCTCGAGCGCACCAAGGGGCACCGGGGCAGGCCAAGGTCCGCGCGGCGCTGGACCTCTACGAGGAGGACCCGCCGTTCACCCGCTCGGGGCTCGAGGAGAGGTTCCTCGAGGTCGTGCGGGAAGCCGGGCTCCCGGAGCCCTCGATGAATCTGTTCATCGAGGGCTATGAGATCGACGCCTACTGGGCGGACGCCCGCTTCGGGGTCGAACTCGACGTCTACGAGACGCACGGGTCGCGGCTCTCCTTCGAGGAGGACCGGGTGCGCGACGACGAGCTGCTGCTCGCCGGGATCGAGACCACGCGGGTCACCGGGCGGCGCCTGGATCGCGAACCGGAGGCCGTGGTCGACTCCGTGCGGCGGCACCTCGCGCGGCGCGGAGGGATGGGCGGCTAACCGTCGCCGAGGCCGCCGAGCCACCAGAAGGGGCTCGGGGGCCGGTCCCGCCAGGCAGCCGCCAGCGACCCCTCGGCGGTGACCTTGCTGTCGGGGGGCGCCTCGGCGCGGATGCGGTCGGCAAGTTCGTTCGCCTGGTCCTCGTCGGCGGCGCCGACCACCATGTAGCGCCAGCGCCGCACCGGCTGGAGGCCCTCTTCCTCCAGCTTCTTCGCGAAATCGCGCGCCTCGCGGTGGGACGGGAACTCGACCCGCACCTCGAACTCGGCCAGCCCGCCGCGTTCGGCGGTCTCCTTGTCCTCGGTCTCCATCAGCCGCTCGTGCTCGGCCTCTTTCTCCGCTGCGGTCGTCGGCTCGGCGGCGTCGGGGTCCTCCCAGTTCTCGGCCTCCTCGTGCCAGTGCCGGAGGTCGAACTTCGCGTCCCAGCCCTTCTGGTCGAGCTTCCCCTGCACCACCTGCCGCGCCTTGTCGAGCTGCGCCCGATCCCCGGCGTAGAGGAAGATCCGCTCCCCTTCGTGACTGACGATCACCCGCCGGCCGAACGCGGTCTCGAGATCGTGCTCGAGCTCCGCCGCCCGCAGGTGGTCGGAGATCTCCCCCCCGATGCCGGCATCGTCAAGGTCGATCTGCAGCCGCCAGTCGTCGTTCATGCGCGAAGCCTATTGCCCGGGCGAAACCGGTGAGCTGCGTACCGACCGGAGCCAGGTGGCCCGCCGAGACTGTGGCGCTCGAGGCGCTTGCCGCCGCGGGACTGCCGGCGCCCCCCAAGAAACGCCCTGTTTTTGCTTTTGAGATTGCGGTGTGGTCAGCTGTACAAACAACTGGCCTTGACCATGCACACCTCGATCGACAAGTTGACTCGGGCAATTGTCGCCGCCGCCGTGGCAGGCCTGTTGGTGGCCGCTTGCGGCGGGGGCGGAAGCGGCACCGCCGAGGGCAGCAAGGGCTCGGGGGGCGACGCCGCAGAACCAAGTAAGCAGTTCCAGGATCCGCAAGGGGCGAAGGGGACGGAACCGGTCGCCACCTTCGGCAAGGAATCAGGGGAGGCTGAACGTGAAGCAGCCTCTGCCGTGCTCGCGCGGAACCTGACGGCCCGGCAAAAGGCGAACTTCGCGACGCAGTGCGAAACCCTCGGCAAGCGTGGCCTCGAAATAGTCCTGGGCAAAGGCAAATCCGAGCGATCCAGATGCCCGGCGGCGCTGAAAGAGCTCGCCGAACCACTCTCGGCGTCCAAGGAAGCCCGGGCTGACACCCTCTCCGGAGAAATCGCGGCGCTCCGCGTCAAGGGCAGCCAAGCCTACGCGCTCTACCACGGCAACAACGGCAAGGACTACGCGATGCCGATGGAACTGGAAGGTGGCAACTGGAAAGTAGGGGCGATCGTCACGACCGAACTTCCCAAGTCGAAGCCCAAGTCCAAGAAGCCGGCGGCCGAGCCGCCGAAGAAGAAAACCTGAGCCGATCTGCTGATCGGTCTCAGGTTCCGAGGTCGTCGATCAGGTCGGCCACCGAGTCGACGATGCGGGACGGGCGGTAGGGGAAGCGCTCGGCCTCGGCGCGGGTGGTGACGCCGGAGAGGACGAGGATGGTCTGCATGCCGGCCTCGAGGCCGGCGACGATGTCGGTGTCCATGCGGTCGCCGATCATGGTGGTGGTCTCGGAGTGGGCCTCGAGGGCGTTCAGGGCGCTGCGCATCATCAGTGGATTGGGCTTGCCGACGAAGTAGGGCTCGACACCGGTGGCGCGGGTGATGAGGGCGGCGACGGAGCCGGTCGCGGGCAGGGGGCCGCTCGGCGAGGGGCCGGTGGGGTCGGGGTTGGTGGCGATGAAGCGGGCGCCGGCGCGGATCAGGCGGATGGCCTGGGTGATGCGCTCGAAGGAGTAGGTGCGGGTCTCGCCGAGGACGACGTAGTCGGGGTTGGTGTCGGTGATGGTGTAGCCGGCCTGGTAGAGCTGGGTCGAGATCCCCGACTCGCCGACGACGAAGGCGGTGCCGTTCGGCCGCTGGGTTTCGAGGAAGCGGGCGGTCGCCGAGGCGGAGGTCCAGATCGACTGCTCGGGCACCTCGAGGCCGTTCGCCCGCAGGCGGGCGGCGAGGTCGCGGCGCGTGTAGATCGAGTTGTTGGTGAGCAGCAGGAAGGGGAGCTCCAGCTCCTTGAGCCGCGCGAGGAAGCGGTCGGCGCCGGGCAACGCTTGGGACTCGTGGACGAGCACGCCGTCCATGTCCATCAGCCACGACTCGATCGCCATCGGACCAAGCTACCCGGTGCGCGGGCCGGAGGGTGGCGAGAAGCCGCGGGGGGAGGAGGGGGCGGGCGGGGCGCTCAGTCGACCCAGTCGAAGGTGCGCTCGACCGCCTTCCTCCACTGCCCGTACTGGCGTTCGCGCTCGTCCTCGTCCATCGACGGCTCCCAGCGCCTGTCCTCCTCCCAGCGCTCGCGCAGCTCGTCGGTGCCCGACCAGAACTCGGTCGCCAGGCCGGCGGCGAAGGCGGCGCCGAGCGCCGTCGTCTCGGTCACCGAAGGGCGGATCACCGGCACGCCGAGCACGTCGGCCTGGAACTGCATCAGGAGCTCGTCGGCGGTCATGCCGCCGTCGACCTTCAGCTCCGAGAACGGCACGTCGGCGACGTCGTTCGCCGCATCGACCACCTCGCGGCTCTGCCAGGCGGTCGCCTCCAGCGTCGCCCGCGCGAGGTGACCTTTGTTGGCGTAGGCGGTGAGGCCGACGATGACGCCGCGCGCGTTTTCGCGCCAGTAGGGGGCGAAGAGGCCGGAGAAGGCGGGGACGAAGTAGACGCCGCCGTTGTCGTCGACCGACCTCGCCAGCTCTTCGACCTCCGGCGCGCTCTCGATGATCCCGAGGCGGTCGCGCAGCCACTGCACCGCGGCGCCGGTCACCGCGATCGATCCCTCCAGCATGTAGACGGGCGGCCCGTCCGGCCCGAGCTTCGCCCCCACCGTGGTCAGCAGCTTGTCGGTGTGGACGATCTCCTCGCCGGTGTTGATGAGCAGGAAAGAGCCGGTGCCGTACGTGTTCTTCGCGTCGCCCGGGTCGAAGCAGGTCTGGCCGAACATCGCCGCCTGCTGGTCGCCGAGGATGCCCGCCACCGGCACCCCGCCGAGCGCCGTCCCCGCCGCCTCGCCGTAGGTCTCCGAGGAGCTCTTGATCTCCGGCAGCATCGACCGCGGGATCCCCATCAGGTCGAGGCTCGGCTCGTGCCAGTCGAGCGTCTCCAGGCTCATCAGCATCGTCCGCGACGCGTTGGTGACGTCGGTCGCGTGGACGCCGCCGTTGCGGCCGCCGGTCAGGTTCCAGAGCACCCAGGTGTCCATGTTGCCGAAGGCCAGTTCGCCGGCCTCGGCGCGCCCGCGCGCACCCTCCACGTTGTCGAGGATCCATTTGATCTTCGGACCGGAGAAGTACGTGGACAGTGGCAGGCCGACATCCCCGCGCAGGCGGTCCGGCCCCTCGTCCCCGGCCAGCTCGGCGACGATGTCTTCGGTCCGCGTGTCCTGCCAGACGATCGCGTTGTAGACCGGCTCGCCGGTCTCGCGGTCCCACACCACGGTCGTCTCGCGCTGGTTGGTGATGCCGATCGCCGAGACGTCGCCGGCCTCCGCGTCGGACTTCGCCATCGCCCCGCCGATCACCTCGCGCGTGCGCCGCCAGATCTCTTTGGCGTCGTGCTCGACCCAGCCGGCCCGCGGCGTGATCTGCTCGTGCTCGCGCTGGTCGACGCACTCGATGCGCCCGTCCTTGTCGAACAGGATCAGGCGGCTCGACGTGGTCCCCTGGTCGATCGCCGCGACGTACTCGGGCATCAGTGCTCCTCCCCCATGTGACTCACGTGCCCATCCGAGGATCCGCGCGTGCGGCTGACGAGCGCCGCGCCGAGCCGGGGTAGGACGCAAGGAGGCCTGATGGCAGAGCCATTCGGCCGACTGAGGACGACGCCACGCGAAGTGTGCGCGGTGCCGTCAGGCGTGCGTGGGGATCCTTGGATGGGCACTAGTCCTCCTCGATGGTGGTTTGCGCCTCTTCGACCATCTCCGGGTCCGGCTTCACCCCGCGGGCGATCAGCACGCCCCGGATCAGGAAGTCATAGACGAAAGCGCCGACCGCCCCGCCGACCAGCGGCCCGACGATCGGGATCCAGAAGTAGGCGTTGACATTGCCGTAGTCCCCCGGCATCGCGATCTTCCCCCACCCCTGCGCCCAGGCGAAGAGGCGCGGGCCGAGGTCGCGCGCCGGGTTGATCGCGTACCCCGCGTTGACGCCGAAGGAGACGCCGATCGCGACGACGATCAAGCCGATGACGAACGGCGCGAGGTTCGCCTTCGCCGGCGCGTTGTACTCGTCGATCACGGCGAAGATGCAGGCGACGAGCAGGCCGGTGCCGATCACCTGGTCCATGAACGGGCCGAACCAGGAGGTGAAGTACTTGGCGGGGAAGGTGGCGAAGATCGAAAAGGTGCCGATCGAGCTCGAGGACCCGCGGGTGATTTCTTCGGCGTGTTCGAAGCTGCCGATCGCGAAGCGGTAGTTGAAGTAGACGACCGCCGCGGCGACGAACGCGCCGGCCACCTGCGCCACCACATAGGTGGGGACCTTCTTCCACGGGAAGCCGCGGCGGAGCGCCTGGGCGAAGGTGACGGCGGGGTTCAGGTGCGCGCCCGACACACCGCCCGCGACGTACACGCCGAAGGTGACGGCAAGGCCCCAGCCGAAGCTGATCAGGACCCAGTCGGAGGTGTTGAAGGCGAGGCCGGAGCGGCCCGATTGGCTGAGACCCGCGACGCACGTCGCGACGACGCCGTCGCCGAACATGATCAGGACGAAGGTGCCGAGGAACTCGGCGCCGGCCTCGCCCCAGGTGGTGCGCTGCCAGGCCCACCGTCGCGTCCCGCTGCCGCCGCGGTAGCTCTTGGACGAGGACTCGGCCGACGCCTCCTGGGCCAATGGTCGCTCCTTGTTACGTTGGTCCCCGGCCCATCCCGGGTGATCACCTCCCCCTAAATGCCCGCCCGCGACGCAACCGAATCAGCGACCCCCCGGCCGGGCCCGGACGACCGCCTCAGCCCCGAGTCGCGGCGCCGGGCGATCGAGCGCTTCGGCGCCGAGGAATTCGACGTCGTCGTCATCGGCGGCGGCGCGACCGGGACCGGCGCGGCGCTCGACGCCGCCACCCGCGGCCTCTCCGTCGCGCTCCTGGAGGCGCGCGACTACGCCGCCGGGACCTCCTCGCGCTCGAGCAAGCTGATCCACGGCGGCCTCCGTTACCTGGAGCAGAAAGACTTCGGCCTGGTCCGCGAGGCGCTGCGCGAGCGCGGTCTCCTGCTCAGCCGCCTGGCCCCGCACCTGGTCCGCCCGGTCCCCTTCCTCTACCCGCTCGAGGCGCACTGGGAATGGCCCTACATCGGCGCCGGGATGATCCTCTACGACACGCTCGGCGGCGGCCACCAGGGCGTGCCGCGACACCGCCGGCTGTCGAAGCGCAAGTCGATGCGGATCGCCCCGGCACTGCGCGACGACGCGCTGATCGGCGGCTTCCAGTACTACGACGCGCAGGTCGACGACGCCCGCCACACGATGACCGTCGCCCGCACCGCCGCCCACTACGGCGCCGCGATCGCGAACAACATCGCCGTCGTCGGCTTCCTGCGCGAGGGCGAGCGCGTGACCGGGGTCGTCGCCCGCGACGCCCATACCGGCGCGGAGATCAAGGTCCGCGCGCGCCAGGTGATCAACGCCACCGGGGTCTGGACCGACGACATCCAGAACATGGTCGGCGAGCGCGGCAAGTTCCACGTGCGCGCCTCCAAGGGCGTCCACCTGCTGATCCCGCGCGACCGCCTGCAGCTCGACACCGGCCTGATCCTGCGCACCGAGAAGAGCGTCCTCTTCGTCATCCCCTGGGGGCGCCACTGGATCGTCGGCACCACCGACACCGACTGGAAGCTCGACCGGGCCCACCCGGCGGCGAGCCGCTCCGACATCGAGTACATCTTCGCGCGGGTGAACAAGGTGCTGCGCGAGCCGCTCACCCACGCCGACGTCGAGGGCGTCTACGCGGGGCTGCGGCCACTGCTCTCGCACGAGTCGGAGAGCACCTCGAAGCTCTCCCGCGAGCACACCGTCGCGGTGCCGGTCCCGGGGTTGGTGGCGATCGCCGGCGGCAAGTACACGACCTACCGGGTGATGGCGAAGGACGCCGTCGACGCCGCCGCGCGCTCGATGGAAAAGCGGGTGGCGCCGTCGGTCACCCACGTGACGCCGCTGGTCGGCGCCGTGGGCTTCGAGGCGCTGCGCAACCGCACCGGGAGCCTCGCCGCCGAGACCGGCCTCCACCCCGCCCGCATCCAGCACCTGCTCGGCCGCTTCGGCTCGCGGATCTTCGAGCTGACCGCCGAGATCGCTCGCGACCCCTCGCTCGCGGAGCCGCTGCCCGGCGCCGACGACTACCTGGCCGCCGAGGTGCGCCACGCGGTGACGCACGAGGGTGCCCAGCACCTCGAGGACGTCCTCACCCGCCGCACCCGGATCTCCATCGAGGCCTGGGACCGCGGCCTGGCGAGCGCCGAGCCGGCGGCGCGACTGATGGCGGACGCGCTCGGCTGGGACGACGACACGGTCGCGCGGGAGGTGGACATCTACCGCCGCCGCGTCGCCGCCGAGCGCGAGTCGCAGGAGATGCCGGACGACCATGCCGCCGACGTGGCGCGGACGAGCGCGCCCGACGTACTGCCCGGATCGCCGCCCGTCGCGCCATCGCCACGCGGCCCTGAGCCGACTCCCTAGTGGCCGGTCACGTCGAAGCCCGCCATGAAGGCTCCGTGGCTGCCGGCGACGACGGTGTCGTCCACCGGCGCGTTTGAGAATTCCTTCCTGGTTCTTCCTTTGTCGCCGCCGTGGCCGTAAGTTGGAGCGGTGACGACAAACCTGCGCAAAGACGCGGTCCGCAGCCGGCGGGCGATCCTCGACGCGGCGCGCGAGCTCTACCGCGACGACACCGAGGCGTCGTTCGCCGAGATCGCGCACGAGGCCGACGTCGGCCAGGCGACCGTGTACCGCCACTTCACCGACCGCCGGGCGCTGCTGGTGGCGCTCGCCGAGGAGGACCTGGGGACGCTCGAAGTGCGGCTCGCCTCCGAGCCGATCGGACCTGACTCGCTCGTGGAGCTGCTGCGGGAGATGGTCGCGGCGCAGCTGCGCTCGCAGGGGCTGATCGCGGCGATCCGCGCGGGCGAGGTCGAGGAGGCCCAGGTCGAACGGCTGACCGAGCGGGTCCGGGCGCTGATGGCGCCGCGGCTGCAGGCGGCGCGCGCGGCCGGCCTCGTGCGTCCCGATCTGACCGCCGACGACGCGCTGACCGTGCTGGCGATGGTCGACGGCGCGGTCGCCCCGCTGCGTGACCGCGGCGAACGCAAGCGGACCTCGGCGCGGGCGTTCGAGATCGCCCTCGACGGGCTACGGTTAAGGGCATGAGAACCCGCTTCCTCCTCACCCCCTGCCTGGCCGCCGCGCTCCTCCTGGCGGCCGTGACCTTCCCCGCCGCTCCCGCCGCCGCTCCCGCGGCGACGGCGACCAAGGCCTGTTCGGCCGCCGGCCTCGTCGTCTGGGCCGGCGAAGAACCGGGCGGCGGCGCGGCGGGCAGCGTCTACTACCGGATCGTGCTGACCAACCTCTCGGCCACCACCTGCACGGTCAAGGGCTACCCGAAGGTGAACGCGGTCGACCTCAAGGGCCACCGTGTCGGCGCCTTCGCCACCCACGAAAAGGGCAAGAAGGCGAAGCTGGTGACGCTCGCCCCGGGCCAGGGCGCGGCTGCGACGCTGCGGATCGTCGACGCGCTGAACTTCCCCGCCGAGAAGTGCAAGGCGATCACGGCAGCCGGCCTGCGGGTCGGCATCCCCGGCGGCACCGGCAACAAAATCGCCCCCCTCGCGTTCGAAACCTGCGCGCGTTCGTTGACGAAGACGCTCTCCGTCGCGCCGGTGCGGGCGAGCGCCTAGGCCCAGGCCGGGTCCTAGCCGAGGCAGGCCGCGCAGATCGCGGCGACGTGGCGGGCGTCGGTCCCGCAGCACCCGCCGAGCAGCGAGAGCGAGGGCAGCGCCGCGACCAGCTCCCCGTATTCCCGCCCGAGCTCGTCGGGGTCGCCGCTGTCGAGGTCCGACGACGAGTCGAGCTCGGCGTGGCTGCGGCGCGACGCGTTGGCGCGGATCCCGGCGATGCGCTCGCGCCAGGTGCCGCCCGCCTCGAGCTCCCCGGCGAAGTGGCTCGGGTGGGCGCAATTCACCATCAGGAAGGCGGCCGCGGCGTCGGTCTCGGCGTCGAGGCGCTCGACGGCCTCGCCGAGCGGCGTCCCGTCCGGCAGGCGGCCGTCGGTCTCGACCGTGAAGGAGACGGAGACCCGGACCCCGGACGCGCGGGCGGCGCTGACGATCCCGATCGCCTCCTCCACATAAGAGAGCGTGTAGGCGGAGACCATGTCGACGCCGGCGCCGGCCAGCGTCTTGACCTGGGGCGCGTGGTAGGCGGCGGCCTCCTCGGCGCCGAGGTGGCGGGCGGGCCGGTAGGCGTCGCCCTCCGGGCCGATCGTGCCGCAGACCGCGATCGGCGCCGCGGCGCCGCGCTCCTCGCGAAGAGCCAGCGCGAACTCGACCGCCGCCCGGTTGGCATCGGCGACCGCACCCCGCGGGCGGCCGAGCCGCTCGCCCCAGTTGCGGCTGGCGCGCCAGGTCGGCGTGTCGAGCGTGAAGCCGACGCCGTGCGTGGCGGCGAGGTCGAGGTAGTCCTCGTAGTAGGCGCGCAGCGCGGCGCGCCCGCGCTCGTCGTCGAGCAGCAGGAACGAGGCGAATTCGGGCAGCTCGATCCCGCGCTCGAAGATCATCGTCGTCTCGAGGCCGCCGTCGCCGATGAACGTCGCCTCACCCCCCGGAAGGACCATGCGCCGATCCTACGGGTCCGCCGGCGGGTTGACGGGGACATGAAGAGTCGATTCGCACCTCGCCGCCTGGGGCGGCTCGCGCCGCCGGTCCTGCTGCTGACGATCGTCGCGCTCCTTGTGCCGAGCGCCGCGAGCGCGGCGCTCCCGGCCGACTTCTGGGGCGTCGTCGCCAACCAGGCGCCCGACTCGAGCCAGGCGCAGACCCTGCGGCAGGGCGGCGTCGAAAGCCTGCGCGTGCCGATCAACTGGGCGGCGGTGCAGTCCTCGCGCGGCGCCGAACCCGACTGGGGCTCGGTCGACCCCTACGTGCGCGGGGCCGCCGAAGCGGGGATCTCCGTCCTCCCGTTCTTCATCGGCCCGCCCTCGTGGGCGGTCGGCTACGAAGGCGTCGGCGGCACGCGGGCGCCGGTCAGCCTGCCGGTGCAGACGGCCGCGCAGCGCTCCGCCTGGCGCGAGCTCCTGCGCCTGGCGGTCTTCCGTTACGGCCCCGGCGGCACCTTCTGGACCGAAAACCCGCTGCTGCCCGCGCACCCGATCCGCATCTGGCAGATCTGGAACGAGGAGAACTTCAAGTACTTCGCGGCGCGGCCGAACCCGGCCCAGTACGGCAAGCTCGTGGTCGAATCGTTCCGCGACCTGCGCAGCGCCGACCCCGGCGCGCGGATGGTCCTCGGCGGCCTCTTCCTGCAGCCGAAGGGCGGCAACCTGAAGCCGGCGCCCGGCCGCATCAAGCGGGCTTGGTTCGCCGCCGACTTCCTCGAACGGATGTACCGGACGACGCCGGGCGTGCGCGGCAAGTTCATGGCCGTCGCCCTCCACCCCTACTCCAAGTACTACGGCCGGCTCACCGCCGAAATCGAAGAAGTGCGCGCGGCGCTGAAGAAGTCCCGCGACCCGGGGCGGGCGCTGTGGGTGACCGAGCTCGGCTGGAGCGGCGGGCGTCCCAGCGCGGCCAACGGCCACAACCAGTTCGAGAAGGGAGTGAGCGGGCAGGCCCGCGAACTGACCGGAGCGTTCAAGCTCCTGCGCGCGAAAGCGGCCGCCTGGCGGATCAAGCGCATCTACTGGTTCTCCTTCACCGACGAGCCCGAAAGCTGCAACTTCTGCGACGGATCGGGCCTCTTCACCCACAACTTCGTGGCGAAGCCGTCCTGGTCCGCCTACAAGCGCCTCGCCCGCTGAGCGATCGGCTCCGCGGGGCGGCGCGGGGAAAGGGACGGGCCCTCGCAAGCCGGCGCTCGGCGGAAGCGCCCGGGGAAGGGACGCGGCCCTCGCAAGCTGTCGCTTGGGGCGGCGAGGGGCGGGGAAAGGGACGGCCAAGGGACCCGGGTCTTCAAGGAGTGGAAGAATGGACGCGGGAGCGTCACGGGAGAGCGACGGGAGTCCCACGGATCCGTGACCGAGGTGGGACCTCGTCACGGAGAGCGTGAGAACGCCACGCTTCCTCCCGTGTCGCACAACACGCACGGGGGTGCGGTCGTCCTAACCGACCTATAGCGCCGGTTAGGACGACCGCACCCCGGGGGACCCTCGATCCGGGCTCGGAGAGAGACGGAAGGAGCGCGGGAGTGTGACGTTCCCGGCATCTTCGTCACGGATCGGGCGCGCGCGACGGGCCTCCCGGGGAGGCGTGGCGTAGGTGTGGCGGAAGCGTGCGTTTTCCCCGTGCCCCTCACGTCCTGGGCGCCTCATGGGGGTCACAGCCTGCCAGGACCCCCATGAGGCGCCCAGGACCTCCCTCGGACGGCCGCCCCGCCTCAAGAAGCGATGAGTGCCATGACCGCCACCTATCGTTCTGCACCGCAGCGCGCTTCGACACTGAATAATCGATTCGACTCGACCTCTTGTCGGCCCGTCTGGCGGGGATCCCAGCTGGGCGGGATTTTGTACCGGCGTCCAAACAACTTTAGACATTCTGCACTACAGAGCGGTGCCTAGTCGAGTATGCTGCCGAGATGAACCACCCCTCTGGGAAAGGGATAGACGGGAAATTGAATTCGTCAGGTGAGGAGAACAAGGCACCGCTGGTCGAAGTCCGTGGCGTCACGGTGGCGTTCCCGGGCGTGGTCGCGCTCGACCAGGTCGACTTCGCGATCCGCCCCGGCGAGGTGCACGCGCTCACCGGCGAGAACGGCTCCGGCAAGTCGACGCTCTCGCGCGTCATCAACGGCTCCGCCAAGCCGGTCGAAGGCGAGATCTACTTCGAAGGCGAGCGCACCACGATCGACAGCCCCCGCCAAGGCCTCGACCTCGGCGTCGTCAACATCAGCCAGGAGCTCACCCTCGCGCCGACCCTCACCGTCGCCGAGAACATTTTCCTCGGCCGCCTCCCGACCACCGGCGGCCGCGTCGACTGGCGCCGCCTCCGCCGCGACGCCCGCGCGGTCCTCGACGACATCGGCATCGACGTCGCCGAGACCGCGATCGTCGGCGACCTGAACGTCGAGCTCCAGCAGATGATCGAGATCTCCCGCGCCTTCTCCAGCGAGGCGAAGCTGCTGATCCTCGACGAGGCGACCAGCTCGCTGTCGGAGTCGGCGACCCGCCGCCTCCTGCAGCTGGTCGTCGAGCACCGCGACAAAGGCGTCGCCGTGCTGATGATCTCCCACCGCATGCCGGAGCTCTACGCGGTCTGCTCGGTCGCGACCGTGCTCCGCGACGGCCACCTGGTCGGCACCGCGCCGCTCCCTGAGACGAGCGAAAAGAAGCTCGTCTCGATGATGGTCGGCCGCGAGCTCGACGACTACTACAACAAGCGCGAGATCGAGCACGGCGAGTGCGTGCTGGAGCTCGACGGACTGGCCTCCGAGGACGGCGTCCTGCGCCCGACCTCGCTGAAGGTGAACCGCGGCGAGATCGTCGGCGTCGCCGGCCTGGTCGGCTCCGGCAAGGCGGAGCTCGGCCTCGTCCTCGGCGGCGCGGTGCGCAGCCACGGACGCGTGAAGGTGGCCGGGGAGGAGGTGAAGCTGGGCGACCCGCGGCGCGCGATCGCGGGTGGCGTCGGCTTCGTCCCCGACGACCGCAAGCGCTCGGCGCTGCTGCCGAACCGCAGCGTCGCGGAGAACTTCTCGCTGCCCTGGATGAGCCGGATCTCCAACAGGGGCGTGCTGAAACTGCAGAAGGAGCGCCGCCAGGTGTCGGAGTCGATCAAGCGCTACGGGGTCGTCACGGCCTCGGCGAGCTCGGCGATCACGACGCTCTCCGGCGGCAACCAGCAGAAGGTGGTGCTGGGCCGGACCTTCGAGCTCGGGGTCGACGTCCTCGTCCTCTCCGAGCCGACCCGCGGCGTCGACGTCGGCGCCAAGTCGGAAATCTACGACCTGTTGCAGTCCGCGGCCGAAGCGGGCGCGGGCATCGTCCTGATCTCCTCCGAGCTGCCCGAGCTGCTCGGGCTCGCCGACCGGATCGTCGTCTTCTTCGGCGGCGAGATCAAAGGCGAGTTCACGCGCGAGCAGATGGAGGAGGAAGCCGTCGCGCACGTCGCCGTGACCGGCGCGCACGCGGATTCCGAGGAACCGAACAACGAAACGGAGGGCATGTCATGAGCAGCACCGAGGACTCCACGGGCGTCGCGCAGGCGCCTGCCCAGGGAGCCGGCCGAAGGCCTTCGCTCGGCTGGCTCGAGGGCCTTTCGCTGGGCCGTTACGCGGGCGTCATCGTCGCGCTGATCGTCGTCGCCGCGGTGCTGACGATCACCCAGAGCACGTTCCTGACCTGGGACAACATGAAAAACATCATCGCCGCGAACTCGGTGATCCTGATCCTCGGATTGGGCGCCACCTTCGTGGTGATCACGGCGGGGATCGACCTCTCGACCGCCTCGCTGATGACCGCCTGCTCGATGATGCTCGCGATCGCCTTCAAATCCGGCTGGGCGCTGGTCCCGGCGGTGGTGCTGGCGCTCGCCTTCGGCGCCGCGGCGGGCTTCGGCAACGGCTTCCTGATCGCGAAGGGGCGGATCTCGTTCCTCGCCGTCACCCTCGGCGCGCTCTCGATCTGGCAGAGCTTCTCGCTCGTCGTGCAGGAAGGCCAGACCGTCTCGGTCTTCTCCTCCTCGGCGTTCAAACCGATCCACGAACTCGTCACCAACTCGGTCGGGCCGATCCCGCTGCTCTTGATCTTCGACGTCGCCCTGATCCTGATCTTCGGCGGCATCCTGCGCTACACGACCTTCGGCCGCTCGCTGTTCGCGATCGGCTCCAACGAGGAGGCGGCGCGCCTCTCCGGCATCAACGTCGCCCGCGTCCTGATCCTCGTCTACACGATCGCCGGGCTCGCCGCGGGCCTCGCCTGCCTGGTCTCGGTCGGCCGTCTGACCGCGGGCTCGCCGACCCCGGACCCGAACCTGCTGCTGACCGTCCTCGCGGCGGTGCTGATCGGCGGCACCAGCTTCACCGGCGGCGTCGGCGGCGTCGCGGGCACCGCGATCGGCGTCGTCTTCCTCGGCGTGATCCAGAACGGCCTCACGCTGTCGAACGTCTCGAGCTTCTGGCAGGGCATCGTCAGCGGCTCGATCCTGATCATCGCGGTCGGCCTCGGCGTCCTGCGCGAAAAAGGCTGGTCGATCCGGCGGGCGCGCGGCGCCAACGCGGCGGTGACCGAAGGGCCGGTCCGATGACCGCGGTCGACGACACGACCGCGGTCGCCGCGGCCGCGCTCGACCGCGAGCTGGTCGCGGCGATCTGCGACACGTTGCTGCCCGCCACCACCACCGCGGGCGCGGGCAGCAGCGCCGCCGGCGCCGGCGCGGACGGCAACGGCGCCTGGGACCAGGGCGCGACGGAGCGCGGCATCTCCGGCCGCGTCGCCGACGGCATCGCGGCAGGGCTGCCGCCGCACGTCGCTGGCGCCGTCGAGGCGCTTCTCGGCCGGCTCGCCGCCGATGACTTCTCCGCCGCCGCGCCGGGGCGCCGGGTCGAGCTGCTGCACGCCGCGGCGGCCGACCCGCGCGCCCGCTTCGCCCTGAAGCAGTTGAAGACGATGGTCTTCGGCGACCTCTTCGGCTCCTTCGACGAGAGCCTCCGCAACCCGGTCTGGGAGGCGATCGACTATCCCGGCCCGATCTCCGCGGCGCCCTCGCCGGCGGAGGCGCCGAAGACGATCGAGGTCGAGACGGTCTCCGGCCCCGAGGCCCGCCTCACCGCCGACGTCTGCATCGTCGGCTCCGGCGCCGGCGGCTCGGTCATCGCGGCGCGCTGCGCCGCGGCGGGCAAGTCGGTGCTGGTGCTGGAGATGGGCTCCTACAAGAACGAGTCCGACTTCCGCCAGCTCGAGGCGGAGGGCGCCGGGCAGATGTTCCTCGGCGGCGGCCTCGGCTGGTCGGAGGGCGGTGAGCTCGGCCTGCTCGCCGGCTCGACCCTCGGCGGCGGCACCGTGATCAACTCGATGGCCTGCCGGCCGCTCCCCGACGACGTGCGCGCCGACTGGGCCGCGGCGGGCCTCGAGGGCGTCGACGGCGAGGAGTGGGACAAGTACTTCGACACGGTCTGGACGGCCCTCGGCGCCAACGGCGAGGCGACGGTCTACAACCGCAACGCGGAGATCCTGATCGACGGGCTCACCGCGGCGGGCCTCGAGCACCACCGCATCCCCCGCAACGCCGAGCTCGCCGACGACCCGGCCTACTGCGGCTACTGCAACGCCGGTTGCCAGCAGGGCTGCAAGCGCTCGACCCTGAAGAACTACCTGCAGGACGCCGCCGACGCCGGCGCCCGCTTCCTCGTCGACTGCTTCGCCGAGCGGATCACCACCGCGGACGGGCGCGCCACCGGGGTCGAGGCGCAGATCGGGGAGACGAGGGTGACCGTCGAGGCCCCGACCGTGGTGGTCGCCTGCGGCGGCATCGAGTCGCCCGCCCTGCTGCTGCGCTCCGGCATCGGCGGCCCGGCGGTCGGCAAGAACCTCCGCGTCCACCCGAGCTACATGATCACCGGCGTCTACGAGGAGCCGGTCGAGGCCTGGAACGGCCAGCTGATCACGGTGATGTCGTTCGACTTCCAGCACTGCCTGGGGGAGTCGGGCTTCTACATCTCGCCGCTGGGCCTCAGCCCGGCGACCTGGGCCGGCCAGTCGCCGTGGACCGACGGAGAGGCGATGCGCGAGCACTTCCTCAAGTTCCCGCTGATGGCGAGCTGGCACTCGATCACCCACGACCACGGGTCGGGCGAGGTGGTGCTGGGCGAGGACGACCGGGCGCTGGTGCGCTGGAGCCTCTCCGGCGACGACCTCGACCGCCAGGTCGCGATCCGCGCCCACACCGAGCTCGCCCGCGTCCACCACGCGGCCGGCGCGGCGGAGATCTTCACCTTCCACTGGTCCCCGCATCACTGGCGTCGCGGCGAGGACTTCGACGCCTACATCGAGCGGCTCGAAGCCGCCCCGCCGGAGGAGTACACCGCGTACTCGGCCCACCAGATGGGCTCCTGCCGGATGGGCTCCTCGCCCGAGGACGCCGTCGCCGACGGCCGCGGCGAGCTGCACGACACGCGCGGGGTCTGGGTCGGCGACGCGAGCGCCTTCCCGACCGCCACGGGCGTGAACCCGATGGTTTCGATCATGGTCCTTGCCGAGCGTACGGCGGACCGCATCCTGGAGTCGGCGTGAGCCGCCCAAAAGAAAGGAACACGATGAGACGTTGGATGGCCCTCCCGGCGGCGCTCCTGCTGTTGCTGCTGGTGATCGCAGGTTGTGGTGGTGGCTCCTCGAGCACCAGCGCGGAAAGCACCGAAGCGGCGGAAACCGAAAGCGAAGCTCCCGCCGAAGAAACCGGCGGCGCGGCTGCAAAAGAAACGAGCAGCGGCGGCGGCAAGAAGGTCTTCTACATCAGCCCGGTGGCCTCGCAGCCCGGTCAGCAGCAGATCAACATGGGCCTCGAGCAGGCCTCGAAAGAACTCGGCTGGTCTGAGAGCGTGCTCGACTCCGCGCTGTCGGCCGAAAAACAGGTCTCGAACGTCGAATCGGCGATCAACCAGGGTGCGGCGGCGATCGCCTCCTGGACGCTCGACCCGAACGCCGTCGCGGGCGCCTACGAACAGGCTCAGTCGAAGAACATCCCGGTCATCGGCATGAACTCCAAAGGCACCGGCGTGACCAGCAGCGTCTGGTGGGAAGTGCAGCTCTGCGAACCGGGCGGCCCCGAGGCGATCACCGCCGAAAGGATCGCCGAAATGAAGCCGCACGCGAAGACGATCGTGATCGGCCTCGAAGTCGCCGAATCGACCAAAGAGATCAGCGACTGCTTCATCAAGGAAGCGAAGAAAGCCGGCCTCGACATCATCAACGAAACGAACAACGAAGCCGACAACGCGTCCGGCTCGCAGAAAGTGTTCGAACCGCTGCTGACCAAATACCCGGAAGTCGAAGCGGTCTTCAACTACAACGACGAATCGGCGATGGGCGTCTCCGCGGCGCTGCTCGCGGCCGGCAAGACGATCGCCACCGCCGAAAACCCCGAAGGGGTCATCGTCACCGGCTCCAACGGCGACAAGGACGCGATCGAAGCGGTCGAAGAAGGCCGCCTGTCGTGGACCTGGGACCCGGACAACCTGGCCAGCGGCTTCTCCGCGGTCAAACTCGCCGACGAAGCCGTCGCCGGCAAAAAACCGGCCGACCTGATCGTCGAATCGATCCTGGTCGACAGTGAAACGGTCGGCGAATACGTGCCGGCCGAAGAACGGGAATACACGCTGGACACCCTCCCGGTGAAAAGCGCCAAAGGCGAACCGCAGCTCGCCACCGGCTGAGTCGGCTCGCGCGGGCGGCGGTCGGCCGCCGCCCGCGCGGCCTCGCCTTCGGGCAGCTGAACCCCTCTTCACCTCGATGGGACCCGAGACAGCAATGATCGGCACCGCCGGCCCGGACCGGAGCGCCGACCTCGCCTACCTCGGCGCGCGCGAGGCGCTGCTCGCCTTCGCCGCGCGGACGCTCTCGCCGGTCGAGCTGCTCGACGCCCTGATCGAGCGCGCGGCGCGCGTGGAGCCCGCCGTGAACGCCTTCGCGGAGACCCTGTACGACGAGGCCCGGGCCGAGGCGCGGCGCGCCGAGCGGCGCTGGGCGGCGGGGACGGCGCGGCCGCTGGAGGGCCTCGCGGTCGCCGCCAAGGAGTCCCAGGCGCTGGCGGGCCACACCGTCACGGGCGGGCTGGTGGAGCCGCTCGATCCGGCGCCGGCGTCGAGCACCGCCTGGGCGCTGGAGCGCCTGCGCGCCGCGGGGGCGATCGTCCACGCCCGCACCACCACCTCGGAGCTCTGCTGCATGCCGATGTCGCACGCGAGGCGCTGGGGGGCGACCCGCAACCCCTGGGACCTGACGAAGGCGGTCGGCGGCAGCTCCGGCGGCTCGGCGGCGGCGCTCGCCGCCGGGACCGCGACGCTCGCCACCGGCACCGACATCGGCGGATCGGTCCGCGCGCCCGCCGCGCTGGCGGGCGTCGTCGGCTACAAGCCGCCGCACGGGCGGGTGCCGCTGGAGCCGCCGGCGAACGCCGAGACCTGGCTGCACGCGGGCGCGCTGGCGCGCTCGGTCGCCGACGCGGCGCTGCTGGCCAACGCGATGGCGGGGCCGCACCCCGGCGACGGCTGCTCGTTGCCGACGGCGCCGCCGCTGCCCGACCGACCGGGGGACGCGCGCGGCATGCGCGTCGCCTTCGCCGCCCGTCCGGGCGACCTGCCGGTCGAGGCCGCGGTCGCGGCCAACGCGGAGCGCGTGGCGGCGGCGCTCGCGGCGGCCGGGGTCGAGCTCTGCGAGGTGGAGCTCGGCTGGCGTCTCGAGGAGATCAACGAGGCGATGTGGGGGCACGGCGACACCGGGCCCGCCAAGGCGGCGCTGGAGTTGGAGCGCGAGCGTCCCGGCACGCTCTCGCCCTACGCGGTTGGCTGCTTCGAGCGCACGGTGGCGGCCGCGGCGACGATCCCGCTCGAGCGTCGGGTCGACCTCGAACGCCACATCCGTAGGGGGCTCCTCGGCCTCTTCGACCGCCACGACGCGCTGGTCGTCCCGACGATGGCCGTGGCGGCGATGGACGCCGGCGAGGACTACGCGACGCGGCCGCTCTGCGTCGACGGCGCGCCGCTCGACCACTTCTGCGACGCCGCGCTGACGCCGATCTTCAACATCGCGTCGTGCTGTCCGGTGCTGACGGTGCCGTCCGGCCTCGCGACGGTCGCCGCCCCCGGGGCCACCGCCGACGGGGCGCCGTCGCCCGGCGTTCCCACCGGGGTCCAGGTCGCCGGCCCGCCGAGCGATGACGCCACCGCCTTCCGCCTCGCCGCCGCGATCGAGCGGGTCGCGCCGTGGGGCCATCCGGGAGCCGCGTCGTGACCTGGCTCACCAAGCCCGACGGCACGCGCCTCCGCTACACCGACCGCGGCGAGGGCGAGCGGACGATCGTCCTCGTGCACGGCTGGAAGGGCTCGCACCGGCTCTGGGACCCGGCGACGATGCGGCTCGCCGAGCGCTTCCGCGTCGTCGCCTTCGACAACCGCGGCATGGGCGAATCCGACAAGCCCGGCGGTCCGTACGACTTCGACGTGCTCGCCGACGACCTCGGCTTCGTCCTGGAGGAGCTCGGGGTCGAGGAGGCGACGCTGGTCGGCTGGTCGATGGGCTGCTCGATCAGCCTCCAGTACCTGAGCCGCGGCGGCGGTCGGGTCGGGCGGCTGGTGCTGATGAACGGGCCGATCGTCCTGCGCGCGTCCGCGGACTTCCCCTTCGGCGTCGAGTCCGAGCAGCTCGACGGCTACCTCGAGGGGCTGGCGGCGGCCTGGCCGCAGGCGGAGCTCGACTTCGTCCTCGAGTCGATGCGCGAGCCCGACGGCGCCTTCGCCCAGTTCAGCTTCCAGGTCGCGATGCAGACGCCGCTGGAGATGGCGATGCGGATCGTCCGCGCGCAGACCGAGCTGGACCATCGGGAGGCGGTCGCAGCGCTGGAGATGCCGGTGCTCGCCATCTACGGCGGGCTCGACCCCTACTACCCGGAAGCCCTGGCCGAGTGGATCGCCGATCGCGCCCGCGACGGCCGCTACGAGATCTTCGAGAACAGCGCCCACGCGCCGCACCACGACGAGGCCGATCGCTTCGCCGCCGTGGTCGGCGCCTTCGCGAACGAGCAGGAGGACTGAGATGACCGACACCTTGACCCGAGACGCGTACGAACCGGCGGGGCCCTACGGGCTCTTCGTCGGCGGCAAGGAGATCGCGGGCGACGCCGAGTTCGCGGCGCTCGACCCGTCGACCGGCGAGCAGTGGGCGACGGTCGCCGAGGCCTCCGAGGCGCAGGTCGACTTCGCCGTCGGCGCGGCCGCCAAGGCCTTCACCGGCTGGCGTCGCTCGACCCTGGAAGAACGCCAGCGCGTGCTGCTGGCGATGGCCGACGAGATCGAGGCGGCGCCGCGGTTGGCGGCGCTCTTGGCGACCGAGAACGGCCGACCGATCCGCGAGGCGGTCGCCGCCGACATCCCGATCGCCGCCGGCGTCCTGCGGTACTACGCGGGGCTGGTGCGCGGGCTGCACGGCGAAACGCTGCCGCCGGAAGACCCCGGGATGCGGGTGTCGACGGTGCGCGAGCCGCTCGGCGTGATCGCTGCGCTGATCCCCTGGAACTCGCCGGTGATCTCGGCGGCGCTGAAGGTCGCCCCGGCGCTCGCGACCGGCAACACGGTGGTGCTGAAGCCCTCGGAGCTCGCGGCGCCGAGCGTCGTCGAGTTCGCCCGGCTCACCGACCGGCTCCTGCCCGCGGGCGTCGTCAACGTCGTCGCCGGGCTCGGCCCGGAGGCGGGCGCGGCGCTGGTCGCGCACCCCGACGTCGCCAAGATCACCTTCACCGGAGGGACCGCGACCGCGAAGCACATCGCCCGCGCGGCGGCCGAGAACCTCACCCCGGCGATCTTCGAGCTGGGCGGCAAGAGCGCCTTCGTCATCTGCCCCGACGCCGACCTCGACGCCGCCGTGGAGGACGCGCTCAAAGGGATCCTGCTCCAGAACGGCGAGGTCTGCGTCGCCGCCTCGCGGCTCTTCGTCCACGAGGACGTGCGCGACGAGTTCATCGAGCGGATGGCGACGGCGATCGCCTCGGTGCGGATCGGCGACGCGGTCAGCCACGAGACGCAGGTCGGCCCGCTGGTCTCGGCGCCGCACCGCGAACGGGTCCTCGGTTACGTCGAGAGGGCGCGCTCGGAGGGCGTCGAAGTCGTCACCGGCGGCGGCGCGCGGGCGATGGACGGTGCGCTGGCCGGCGGCTACTTCGTCGACCCGGCGCTGATCGACGACCCGCGCGGCGCCAGCACGGCGGCGCGCGAGGAGATCTTCGGCCCGGTCGTCGTCGCCCAGAGCTGGCACGACGAGGATGACGTCGTCGCCCGCGCCAACGACAGCCGGTACGGGCTCGCGGCGGGGGTCTGGACGACCGACCTGGCGCGCGCCCACCGGCTCGCCGACCGGCTCGAGGCCGGCTGCGTCTGGGTCAACACCTGGTTCCAGCAGCCGTTCGGGCAGCCGCTCGGCGGGATCAAGCAGTCCGGCTACGGGCGCGAGCTCTGCGCCGAGACGCTGCTCGAGTACAGCGCGCCGAAGGCGATCTCGATGCGGATCGACACCGAGCGGCCGCGGCTGTGGGGTGACGCATGACGATCGAGTTCAAGTCCCACGTCATGCGCGATCTGCCGCTCGAGCGCCAGACCCTGCCGGCGATGCTGGAGGAGGGCGCCGCGCGCCACGGCGAGCGGCCACTGCTGCGCTTCGACGGGATCGAGCGCTCCTTCGTCGGTGTGCGCGAGGCGGTCGCGGCGGCGGCCGGGACGCTGTCGGAGGCCGGGATCGTGCGCGGCGACCGGGTCGCGATGATGTGCGAGAACCGGATCGAGCTGCTCGACCTGATGCTCGGCTGCGCCTGGCTCGGCGCCATCGCGGTGCCGCTGAACACCGCGCTGCGCGGCGATCAGCTGCGCCACCAGCTGGTCAACTCCGGGGCGCGGGTGCTGGCGATGGACACGGCGCTGCTGGAGGTGCTGGACGTGGTCGAGGCGCCGCCGGAGCTGGAGGCGGTCTGGGCGCTCGACGGCGTCCCGGCCGCGGTGCCGTCCGGCTACTCGGTGGTCGAGCCGCCGCCCGCGGGCGCGCCGGTCGACCCGGCCCCGGTCGGTCCCGGCGACACCGGCGCGATCCTCTACACCTCCGGCACCACCGGCCCCGCCAAGGGCGTCCAGTGCCCGCACGCGCAGTTCTACTGGTGGGGGATCCTGATGGGGGAGGTCTTCGAGCTCTCCGAGGACGACGTCCTCTACACCTGCCTGCCGCTCTTCCACACGAACGCCCTGAACGCGTTCGTCCAGGCGCTGCTCGCCGGGGCGACGTTCCACCTCGGGCCGCGCTTCTCGGCTTCGCGCTTCTGGACGCGCTGCGCGGAGGCGGGGGCGACGGTCACCTACGTCCTCGGGGCGATGGTGAACATCCTCATGTCGCGGCCCGAGGGTCCCGAGGACCGCGCCCACAAGGTGCGCGTGGCGCTGGCGCCGGCGACGCCGCCGGACCTCTTCGACCGCTTCGGCGAGCGCTTCGGCCTGCAGCTGCTGGAGGGCTACGGGTCGACCGAGGCCAACGGCGTCCTCTTCAGCAACCTGCACGAGCAGCGGGCGGGCTTCATGGGGCCGGTGCGCGCGGGCTTCGAGGCGATCGTCGCCGACGACTCCGACCGGGAGCTGCCCGACGGGGTCGACGGCGAGCTGCTGCTGCGCAACGGCCCGCCGTTCGCCTTCGCGACCGGGTACTTCGGGATGCCGGAGAAGACCGTCGAGGCGTGGCGGAACCTCTGGTTTCACACCGGCGACCGGGTCGTCCGCGAACCCGACGGGTGGTTCCGCTTCGTCGACCGGATCAAGGACACGATCCGCCGGCGCGGCGAGAACATCTCCTCGTTCGAGGTCGAGCAGGCGCTGCTCAGCCACCCCGCGGTGAGCGCCGCGGCCGCCTTCCCGGTGGCCTCGGAGATGGCCGAGGACGAGGTCGCCGCGGCGATCGTCCTCGAGGAGGGCGAGACGCTCGCGCCGGAGGAGCTGATGCGCCACTGCGAGCCGCGCCTCGCATACTTCGCGATCCCGCGGTACGTGCGGATCGTCGAGGAGCTGCCGCAGACGGCGAACGGCAAGGTCCGCAAGTCGGTGCTGCGCGACGCCGGGGTGCTGGAGGGCGACTGGGATCGCGAAGCGGTCGGCTTCGAGCTGAAGCGCTGAGGACGGATGACGAGGCGTGCCCGCCGCCGACCCCAGCCCGAGCCCGAACGAGATCCGCGCCTGCGACGAGCGGCGGGTGGAGCGCTTCGCGGCGCTCGCCGAGCGCCTCGAGCCGTACGACGGCGCGGGCCCGGCCGGCGTTCGTGGCGGGGCGGTCCTCGCGGCCTGCGGTCACGGGGTCACCGTCTATGAGTGCCGGGACCGGGCCGGCGGCAACCTCGCCGATCTCGCCCGCGCCGGCGCCGCCCTCCGTCTCGGCACCACCGCCGCCGTCCCCACCGGCATCGCGGGCGTGGCGCCTTCCTCTCGCATAGCGAGAGTTTCGCGCCACACCCCCTCGACCGACACGGCCCCGTGGAGCCTTTCCGCCTTATTGGGACGGAAAGGCTCCACAGCGCCAAGGCGGCGCCGCGGCTGCTCGGCCTCGGTGGGTCGGTCGTGGCCGCCGACGACAGCGGTACCCACGCGCCGGTCGGGCTCGCGGAGGCGCTTGCGGCCGCGGGTGCCTCCGTCCGCTTGTCACCGCGCGCGACGAGCTGGCGGCCGAGCTCGACGAGGCGGCCCCGAGCTGCGGACCATCGGCGATGCCCTCGTCCCGCGTCCGACGGCCGCGGCGATCGAGGAAGCCGAGCGCGTCGCCCTGACCATCTGAACGAACCCACCAGGAGGATCCGATGAGCACGAACCAGACCGACGCGCCGACGGGCTCGCGCGAGCCCTACGTCCCCGCCGCGCCCTATGAGCTGGTGATCGGCGGCGAGGCGGTGGCCGCGGGCGAGGGGTTCGAGGCGATCGACCCGTCGAGCGGTCAGGCCTGGGCGAGGATCCCGCAGGCCGGCGAGGCCGAGGTGAACGCCGCCGTCGCCGCCGCGCGCGCTGCCGGGAAGACGTGGGGCCGGACGTCGGCGGAGGTGCGCCAGGAGCTGCTGTGGCGACTGGCCGACGCGGTCGAGGCGGAGCCGGAGCGCTGGGCGCGCCTGCTGGCGACCGAGAACGGACGGCCGATCCGCGAGGCCCTGCTGGCCGACGTGCCCACGTGCGCCGGGATCCTCCGCTTCTTCTCCGGGGTGACGCGGTCCCATCACGGCCAGCAGATCCCGGTCGAGCGGGCCGACAGCCTGATCTACACGACGCGCGAGCCGCTCGGCGTGATCGCCGCGCTGATCCCCTGGAACTCGCCGATCATCACGCTGGCGAACAAGATCGGCCCGGCCTTGGCGGCCGGCAACACGGTGGTGCTGAAGCCCTCCGAGTTCGCCTCGGCGAGCGTGATCGAGTTCGCGCGGATGGCCCAGGGGATCCTGCCGCCGGGGGTGCTGAACGTGGTGACGGGCTTCGGGCCGGAGGTCGGCGCGGCGCTGGTCGCCCATCCCGACGTCGCCAAGATCACCTTCACCGGCGGCACCGCGACGGCGCGGGCGATCATGTCGGCGGCGGGCCAGGCGCTGACGCCGTGCCTGATGGAGCTCGGCGGCAAGGGGGCGATGATCGTCTGCGACGACGCCGACATCGAGGCCGCCGCGGCCGACGCGCTGACCGGCATCTACATGGCGAACGGCGAGGTCTGCGTCGCCGCCTCGCGCCTCCTGGTCCAGGCGGGCGTCCACGAGCGCTTCCGCGAGACCTTCCTGGCGACGGCGGAGAAGATCCGCGTCGGCGACGCGCTCGACCCGCGCACCGAGTTCGGCCCGCTCGTCTCCGCCGCCCAACGCGACCGGGTGGCGGGCTGCGTCGAGCGGGCGCGCGAGGAGGGCGCTGCAGTGGCGCTCGGGGGCGAGCGCCTCGACCTCGGCGGCGAGCTCAGCGACGGCTTCTTCTACGCCCCGACCGTGCTCGGCGACGAGCGCGGCACCACCAGCGCCTCCTCCGAGGAGGTCTTCGGCCCGGTCACCGTGATCGAGCGCTTCGAGGAGGTCGACGACGCCGTCGCCCGCGCCAACGCCACCCGCTATGGCCTCGCCGCGGGCGTCTGGACCGCCGACCTCGCCCGCGCCCACACCGTCGCCCGCGACCTCGACGCGGGGATCATCTGGGTCAACAAGTGGTTCGACCTGCCGGTCGGCATGCCGATGGGCGGCGTCAAGGACTCCGGCTTCGGCCGCGAGCTCTCCGCCGAGACCCTGCTCGAGTACAGCGCGCCGAAGGTCGTCGACGTCGACCTGTCCACCACCCGCCCCCCGCTCTTCGGCACAAGCTGACCGCCGCCCGTTCGCGGTCGTCCTAACCGGCGCTCGCCCGGGTGCGGTCGTCCTAACCGGCGCTCGCCCGTTTGCGGTCGTCCTAACCGGCGCTATAGGTGGGTAGGGACGACCGCGGTCGGGAGGGGGTTGGAAAGGACGACCGCGTCAGGGGTTGGCGAGGCGCCAGGCGGTGGCGGCGCTTGCGACGGCGTCCTCGGCGAGGAGGGTGAAGTCGACCCAGCGAGGGGTGTCGCCGGAGGAGTGGTACCAGGGGTGGGGCGGGGGATAGCGCCAGATCCAGACCGCGGGGATGTGGGCGGCGACGAATGGGGCGTGGTCGGCGAAAGGGAAGTCGCGGGCGTCGAGCTCCTGCTCGACGTGCCAGCCGGCTGAGCGGGCGGAGTCGGCGGCGAGGGCTGCGAGCTCGGGGGACGCGACGATCGTCCGGGTCGCGTCCAAGGGCGGGCCGAGGGCGTCGAGGTTGACCATCGCGCCGATGCCCTCGGCGGCGTGGCGGGCGACGTAGTCGGCGGTGCCCCAGCTGCCGGGCTCCTCGACGCCGAAGGCGACGAGGGAGATCGTCCGCCGCGGGCGCGCCCCCGACCATGCGCGCGCGATCGCCAGCAGCGCCGCGAGGCCGGTGGCGTTGTCGGCGGCGCCCGGGCTTTCGAGCTGGCTGTCGTAGTGGGCGCCGACCACGATCTTCGGTGCCTCGGGCTCGGTGCCGGGGATCTCGGCGACGAGGTTGGCCGAGGTGCGCTCTATATAAGAGGCACGGTGCTCGAGCCGCAGCCGGGTCGGGCCGCGAGAGAGCCGCGCCAGAAGCCGCTCCCCCGCGGCCGCCTCGACGATGACGCCGGGGATCGGCAGCACGCGCTCCTCGACAGAGGAGCCTGCCGAGGGACGAAAGGCGGCGGTGAGGTGCGTGATCAGGCCGTCGGGCGCGGGGGAGAGGGCGATCAGGCCTGCCGCCCCACGGGCGGCGAGGCCGGGGGCGACGGTCGTCGGCACGCCGTTGCGGAAGGCGACGATCCGGCCCGCGATCGTCTCGGCACCCTCGCCGCCGGCTGCGTCGACCCCGTCGCCGACGTAGACGACCTCCGCCTCGATGACGCCCGCCGCCGTCGCCTGCAGGCCGGCGCAGAAGAGGTCAGCGCCGACCGCGCCGGCGAGAAGCGAAGCGGAGGTTGGTTCCGCCGCATCTTGCGGCGTGGGCGACGAGGGTCCCGGCTCGACGATCGCGCAGGACGAGCCTTCCGGCTCGTATGCCAGATGCGTGAATCCCTCGGTAACGACCTTCGCTCCGGCCGCGCTCAGCTCGGCGGCGAGGAGCTCGCGGGCGCGGGACTCGCCATCGGTCCCGGCGAAGCGGGGGCCCAGGGCGGCGAGCGCTTCGACGTCGCGGCGAAGGGAAGCGTCGTCCAAGGGCGGCATCGCGGGCGGGGCGGTCGCGTCGGTCCGCGTGGCTCGCTCGGCGATTTCGGCGCGCGCAGGATCGGCGCCGCCACTCACGGTCAGACCCGCTGGATCAGCGTCGCGGTGCCGAGGCCGCCGGCGCAGCACATGGTGACGAGGCCGAGCTCGCCGTCTTCATCCTCGAGCTCGTGTAGCAGGGTGGTGAGGAGGCGGGCGCCGGTCGAGCCGAGCGGGTGGCCGAGGGCGATCGCGCCGCCGCGGGGGTTGACCTTCGCCATGTCGGGCGAGTGCTCGCGCTCCCAGGCCAGCACGACCGGCGCGAAGGCCTCGTTGATCTCGATCGCGTCGAGATCGCCGATCTTCAGGTCGTTGCGGGCGAGGATGTCGCGGGTCGCCGGGATCGGGCCGGTCAGCATCGTGATCGGGTCGACGCCGAGCGTCACCTCGTCGACGATCCGAGCGCGCTTCCGTAGGCCCAGCTCGTCGGCCGTCGCCGCGTTCGCCAGCAGCAGCGCCGCCGCCCCGTCGGAGACCTGCGAGGAGTTGCCGCCGGTGAGCGTCCCGTCGGGCTTGAACGCCGGCCTCAGCTCCGCCAGCTTCTCCGCCGTGGTCCCCGGCCGGATGCCCTGGTCGACCGAGTGCACCTCGCCGCCCGTCTCGAGGTCCATGATCTCGCGGCGGAACGCGCCCGCCTCGGTCGCCGCCGCGGCGCGCTGCTGGGAGAGCGCCGCGAACTCGTCGCTCGCCTCCCGGGTCACGCCCCAGCGCTCGGCGATCAGCTCCGCCGCCAGTCCCTGCGGCAGCAGGTCGTAGCGGTCCAGCAGCTCCTGGTCGTGGCCGCGGCCGAACCGCTCCTGCGCCGCCTCGTTCACCGGGAAGCCGACCCGGGACATGCTCTCGACCCCGCCGGTGACGACCAGGTCGTCGATCCCGGCGGCGATCCGCAGCGCCCCGAAGTGCGTCGCCTCCTGGCCCGAGCCGCACCGGATGTCGACGGTGATCGCGCCGGTCTCCTCGGCGAGCCCCCGGCCGAGCCACGCGTTGCGCGTGATCCCCGTCGCCTGCTCGCCGATCTGGTAGACGCAGCCGGCGATCGCGTTGTCGACGCTCCCCGAGTCGACCCCGGCCCGCCCCAGCAGCTCGACGAACGTGCGCCCGAGCAGCTCCGCGGGGTGGACGTCGCGGAAGATCCCCTTCTCGCGGTGCCCACGCCCGACCGGGGTGCGGACCGCCTCGACGATGTACACGTCCTCTCCGTTCATGGCCGCAGTCTATTCAACAGGTAAGCGGGGAGATCTGTCGATAATTGCATCGGGCCGAAGGGCGGTGGTGGCTACGATTAGACGGATGGACGGGGTAGCGAAGGCGCTTTCTGTACGGCGGGATAGTCTGCGTACCGGCGGTGTCAGGTGTATAGTTTCCGCACCCGCGCCCCACGGAATGCTGCAACGAAGGAGAGGTAAGAATGGCTGAGCGGTCCTTCGCGAAAGAGGTAGAGCTGCTGCGCAACGGCGAGGGTACGGAGCTCCACGTCGAGGGGATCCTCGCGGTCACCAAGGCCCTGCTGCAGTCCGGGGTCGCCTACGTCGGCGGCTACCAGGGCGCGCCGATCTCCCACCTGATGGACGTGCTCGGCGACGCGCGCGGGATCCTCGAGGAGCTCGACGTCTACTTCGAGAACAGCGCCTCCGAGGCGACCGCCGCCGCCATGTTGGCGGCGTCTGTCCACTACCCGATGCGCGGGGCCGTCACCTTCAAGTCGACCGTCGGCCTGAACGTCGCCTCCGACGCCCTCGCCAACCTCGCCAGCGGCGGGGTCAAAGGCGGCGCGCTGGTCATCCTCGGCGAGGACTACGGCGAGGGCTCCTCGATCATGCAGGAGCGCTCCCACTCCTTCGCGATGAAGTCGCAGATGTGGCTGCTCGACCCGCGCCCGAACGTGCAGGCGATCGTCGACGCGGTCGAAGCCGGCTTCGAGCTCTCCGAGGCCTCCAACACCCCCGTGATGCTGGACCTGCGCCTGCGCTCCTGCCACCTCCACGGCGGCTTCGTCGCCAAGGACAACAAACGCCCGCCGGTCACGGTGAAGGACGCGATCGAGGATCCGAAGCGCGACGTCAGCCGCATCGTCCTCCCGCCCTCGTCGTTCGTCCACGAGCAGGAGAAGGTCAACGAGCGCTGGCCCGCCGCGGTCAAGTTCATCAAGGAGCGCGGCCTCAACGAGGTCATCTCCCCGGACGCCGCCGACATCGGGATCATCCTCCAGGGCGGCCTCTACAACACGCTGAACCGCTCGCTCGAGCTGCTCGGCTGCTCCGACGCCTTCGGCCGCTCCGACGTGCCGCTCTACGTCATGAACGTGACCTACCCGGTGGTCGACGACGAGATCCTCGACTTCGTCAAGGACAAGCGCGCGGTGCTGCTGGTCGAGGAGGGGCAGCCCGACTACATCGAGCAGAACCTGAACGCGATCCTCCGCCGCGCCGGCTCGCCGGTCGCGCTGCACGGCAAGGACATGCTGCCGGTAGCCGGCGAGTACACCTCGGCCGCAGTCACCAAGGGGATCTTCGACTTCCTCGGCTCCTACCAACCGGACCTGATCGGCAACGAACCGGCGCTGCTGCGCCCGGCCGACGACCCGACCAGCCCGTTCGCGGCGCCGGTCGCCGCCGAGGCCGTGCTGCCGCGCCCGCCGGGCCTCTGCACCGGCTGCCCGGAGCGCCCGATCTTCAGCGGCCTGAAGCTGGCCGAGCGGGAGACCGGCAAACACCACGTGAGCGCCGACATCGGCTGCCACCTGTTCGCGATCAACGAGCCGTTCAACCTCGGCGCGACGACGATGGGCTACGGGCTCGGCTCCGCCGGCGCCGCGGCGCTGAACTCCAAGGACGCCGACCGCCGCACGATCGCGGTGATGGGCGACGGCGGCTTCTGGCACAACGGCCTCACCAGCGGGGTCGGCAACGCGGTCTTCAACGAGAACGACCAGCTGCTGGTCGTCGTCGACAACGACTACGCGGCGGCCACCGGTGGCCAGGACATCCTCTCCTCGCACGCGGAAAAGCCCGATCGCTCGACCCAGCACCCGATCGAGAAGGCGGCGCGCGGCATCGGCGTCGAATACGCCAAGACGATCGACAACACCTTCGAGGTCGGCGACGTCAAAGCGGCCTTCATGGACGCGCTGACCACCGAGGAGAAGGGCCCGAAGGTCCTCGTCATGCAGAGCGAGTGCCAGCTGAACCGTCAGCGCCGGGTGAAACCGGAAATGCGCAAGGCGCTGAAAGAGGGCAAACGGGTGGTGCGGGAGCGCTTCGGCGTCGACCCCGAGACCTGCACCGGCGACCACGCCTGCATCCGGATCAGCGGCTGCCCGTCGCTGTCGATCGCGCCGAACCCGGACCCGCTGCGGACCGATCCGGTGGCGACCGTGCTGAACAGCTGCGTCGGCTGCGGCGTCTGCGGGACCAACGCCCACACGGCGGCGCTCTGCCCGAGCTTCTACCGCACCGACGTGGTCCAGAACCCGACCAAAAAAGACGAAATCGTGGCGAAGATCCGCAATCGCTGGACCAAGTTCGCCTCGCGCGGGATCGAGCGCCGCGCCGCCAAGTTCGAGGCCGCGGCCGCCTGATGTCGTCGAGCTGGACTGAGGGCAAGCGCCCGCTCAGCGTCGCGATCCTCGCCCTCGGCGGGGAGGGCGGCGGCGTGCTCGCGGACTGGATCGTCGCCACCGCCGAGGCCGCCGGCTTCCACGCGCAGACGACCTCGGTCGCGGGCGTCGCCCAGCGCACCGGCGCCACCGTCTACTACCTGGAGATGCTGCCGCCGGGCCACGACGTCGATGGCGACGACGCCCGCCCGCGCGTCCGCGAGACGCCGGTGATGAGCATCTTCCCGACCCCGGGCGAGGTCGACGTGGTGATCGCCTCGGAGCTGATGGAGAGCGGTCGCGCCGTCCAGCGCGGCTTCTCGACCGCCGACCGCACGACGCTGATCACCTCGACCAGCCGCGTCTACTCGATCGACGAGAAGATCGCCCTCGGCGACGGGCGTGTCGACGACGCGAAGCTGATCGAAGGGGCGAGGGCGGCGTCGAAGCGCCTGGTCGCCGACGACTTCATGTCGCTGGCCGAAGACGCGGGCAGCGTGATCAGCTCCTCGCTGCTCGGCGGCCTCGCCGGGTCGGAAGCGCTGCCGTTCACCCGCGCGGGCTACGAAGAGGCGATCAAGGCCTCGGGGCGCGGGGTGGAGGCGTCGCTCGCCGCGTTCGCCGCCGGCTACGAGGCGGCGCGACGCCAGGGCGAGGACGAAGCGAACGCGGCGGCACAGGCCGAGGCCGCTGCGGAGGGGCGCGCCGATCCGTTTGCCGACGGCGCGACGGTCGGCTCCGCGGACCCGCCCGCCGACGCCGCCGCTGCTGCGGCCGACGGGCGTACTGATCCGACCGCCGACGCCGCCGTGGCCGGTCCCGCCGACTCGTCCGCTCCGTCTGCCCCCGGCTCCGCGCCCCGGGACGCCGAGCCGATCGAGCTCTCGGTCGTCCCCGGCGGCACCGCCGCGACGCTCGACTCGAACACCGCCGAGAAGGACGCGCCCGCCGCGATCCCCGGGTCGGCCCGCGCCCGCGCCGGTGAGGCGCGCAAGGGCAAGCAGGAGCGCGAGCGCAACGAGCTCGCCGCCAAGGACCCGGGGTCCCTCGTCGGCCCGGCCCTCCGCGACCTCGCCGAGCAGGTCCGCGATCTCCCCGCCGCGAGCCGCTCGATGACCCTGCACGGCCTCGTCCGCACCGCCGTCTTCCAGGACCGGGACTACGCCGCCCGCTACCTGGCCCGCGTGAAGCGCTTCGCCGACCTCGACCAGGATCGCGGCGGCGAGGCCGACCTGACCCGCGAGGCCGCCCGCCACATCGCCCTCTGGATGGCCTATCAGGACACGATCCAGGTCGCACAGCAGAAGATCCGCCGGGGCCGCATGCAGCGCATCCGCGACGAAGCGAAGGTCCGCGACAACCAACTGATGGAGGTGCGCGAGTACCTCCACCCGCAGATCGACGAGATCATCGACACGCTGCCGACCTGGCTCGGCAATCCCCTCTCCAGATCGCGGTCCTTCCGTCGCCTCGTCTACATCACCACCAACAAGGGGATGGTCCTCAACACGAGCTCGGTCGGCGGCTACACCCTCCTCAACATCATGGCCCGCGTCCGCCCCCTGCGCCCCCGCTCGGTCCGCTTCGTCCGCGAGCAGGAGGAGATCGAGCGCTGGATGGCCCAGGCCCTCGCCGTCGCCCCCACCGACCAGGCCCTCGCCACCGAGATCGTCAAGCTCCAACACGTCCTCAAGGGCTACGGATCCACCTACGAGCACGGCAGCGAAAGCTTCTCCCTCCTGATGCAGGCCGCCAAGGACCTGGCCGGCACCGACGGCGCCGCGACCCGCCTTGCGGAGCTCCACGAAGCGGCCCTCGCCGACGAAGACGGTGCCAAGCTGAAGGCCGAGCTCGCCGCCGACTCCGAGGCCGCCTCGGTCCTCAACGCCACCGCCGGCGCTTAGCGCCTGGGCGAGACGGGCGCTCGGGGTTCGGCTGGGGGAGGGTTCGGGGTCCTCGCAAGCTGGCGCCCGGGCGGCAAGGGACGGCCGAGGGACGCGGCCCTCGCAAGCCGGCGCGCGGGGGCGGCAAGGGACGGCAAAGGGACCCGGCCCTCTCGGCCACGGCCCGGGCAGGCTGTGGCCGTGGCCGAGAGGGCCGGGTCTTCGATGAGTGGAGGAATGGACGCGGGGGCGTCACGGGAGAGCGACGGGAGTCCCACCGATCCGTCACCG